>NZ_CP109999.1:3000000-3350237 GCF_025947145.1 Flavobacterium sp. N1994 | reverse complement strand
TCAATCAAGCATATTTTACTGTTGCTCTTTTAGGCCTTTGATACCGAAAATTAGTTCAATTCCTTCTTGTTGCATTTGCTCTGCTTAGGAAATATTAATGCTTCATCAAAGCGGGCTTGGAGTTCGATTTGCACAGTAACTTTCTTTCCGTTTTTGGCAGCATTGATAAGCGAACTAACTATTTGAGAGTTTTTGGCCTAAACGATTATATCGTTTTTTTTTTTGATGTTACTGTTGGGTCTAAAGCCGCTTCTCTCAAGAATTTTATTAGATAAGAAAATGACTGAAATGGAGCATTAACTAAGTAATCTTTTTGAGCAATCCGATTTAAAATACTACCATCTAGAGATAAGCCTTCGACAGGCAATGGTACTCTTGGTGGATACAACAAATCATATCTTCCTAGGTTAGGAAAGTTCATATAATCACGACGATTATGGTAACGTCCTCCAGGAATAACACCATCTGAAGCATCGATTCCCATTTTGGAAAGGAAAAATTTTAACGTGTCTTTATCAATAGATTGATCGTAAACAAAACGCACAGGCTCTCCAATTCTTCTATCTTTTACAGAAGTAGCAATTTTTTCCAGCATGCTTTTACTCATGTCACTATCAATATCTAGCTGGGCATCACGAGTAATTTTTATCATATGCGCCGAAATACTTTCGTAATCAAAAATATTAAAAATGCTACTTAGATTGTATCGAATAACATCGTCTAACAACATTAAATATTGTTTCCCATCTTTAGCTGGAAGCTCCACTACTCTATTGGTGTTTTTTGGGATTTCGATAATGGCATAACGTACTTCAGATTTGGTTTTAACCAAGCCTAACATCTTAGGTTTTTGCTCAGTTCTCATTACTAACTTAATGGCCAAATATCCTGAAGTGTCTTTAAGTAATGGGAATTCGGCTAAATCATTAAGAATGATGGTAACTAATTCTGGGCTGATTTTTTGGATGAAGAAATTTTTAATAAAATGCTCATGTTCCGTTGAGACTTCCTTTTCGTTTATGATAATGATATTTTGTTTAACCAACTCTTTTTCAATCTTATTGAGTACTTGCAAACTTTCTGATTGTTGCTTAATCACAATTTCAGTAATATCTTTAACCAATTGTTGCGCAGAAATTCCACCAAGTATTTTCTCTCCGGAAACCCCTGTCAAACTCAAACGGCGAATAGCGGCAAATCTAACCCTAAAAAATTCATCCAAATTATTTGAAAAAATACCTATGAAACGAAGTCTCTCTAGTAATGGAACTGTCTCATCGGCAGCCTCTTGTAATACTCTATCATTAAATGCTAACCAACTTTTTTCTCTATCTATATATCGAAAACCTATTTCTGTATTCATACTTATTTTAAATCTCTTGGAAAAATAATTTTTTTGGTAATTCCGTTACTAATTTCTTTCCATCTATCCTGCTCAAATATAATGTTTACAAACCCAGAAGTTGAAACATTATCAGTAAAAATATTTCCAAATTTATTGACAAAATTGGTAATCGCTTCGTTATGACCAAAAACGATTAAATGATCGTATTCATCAGAACATGATTTGATAATTTGCTCCAATTTTCTTTCATCGAAAGTATATAAGTCTTCTTTAAATTGTATGCTTTCAACAGGAAAGGATATGTTTTGGGCAAAAATTATTGCCGTTTCTGAGGCTCTTTTTGAAGCACTACTCCAAACTAAAAAAGTTTTTGGTACAAGATTACTAACGTGCGAAGAAACCAAATGAGCATCTTGAATACCATTACTGGTTAACGGTCTATCATAATCGCGAAGCGACGTTTCCCAACTTGATTTGGCATGACGAACCAGTATTAATTGTTTCATGAATAAGACTCCTTAGTTTTGAGTGTATAAATTTAAGGTATTAATGTTTATTATGAAATAATATCGATAAGATAAGTTTAGGTTTTTGATTCATTCTATACTTAATCGCAAAACAAGAAAGTAATTAGCTTATCAAAAATCTTACATTAACAAAAATAATGAATAATGATTTTTCTATAAAAAAAGTTAAAAAATCAAAAATGTTATAAACACAATGTTGTTAATTATTTTTGTAGTCTTTTTCTATTTAAATATGTTAAAAAATGCACTTTATCTATAAAATAACGCATTTTATCGATGTTTTTTTTGGTGATTAAAATAAAACTATCTACTTTCGAACTGTAAAACAATATAAAATTATAAAATAGAACCCTTAAAACCCCAAATGAAATGTCAAAAATCAAAGAAAAAACAAGAGTAAACCTAGAACTGAGGCTTTAAAAACAAAGAAAAATGTCTTTTAAACGAGTTTTTGTGTTGTTTGTAGAAAAATTTGGGTGCATTGATAGTTTAGTATATAATTTAGCACACGAATAGTATGACCCAAAATAACTATTAACCTTTATGCCTACTTCTAAACAACTTCACGCCCGAAATTATTTCGTAATTTTTTTGTAAAATTATTTTCAAAAACTAATTGTATGAAAACAAATAGCCCAAATGTATTATTTAACCATCAAACAAATCTACCGTTTGAAAAAACAAGTCAAGTCATGAAACAAAAACTATTATTACTGTTAATGTTAGTTTCATTTTGTTCTGGAGTCTTTGCCCAACAGGGTTTGAGAGCTAGTCAAGATGGAACCGTCGTTGTAACAGAGTTGAATTCATTACTAGCATCAGCAAGAACTTCGGGTACAGCTCGTATTGCAAGTTCTGGTACTAGTGCCGTTAATATTCAGCGTCTGAACGATCTGGTAACTCAAGTTCAATCCTCTACCTATTTTTATCAAGGTGTTGTGAAGACTTATGGAGATGCTCCTACTAATCTCTACACGGATGCAAGTTCGTTAGGTCAAGTAAACAATTCAATTACTGAAAAACAGAATATTGAAATTGTAACTATTTTAATCAATACCACAAGTGAATTAAATTCAGTTATTGATTTAGCTGCCTTTTCAAATTTTCCTAATTTGAAATACATCTATTTTATATCAAACATCAATACTACTAGTAATGTTATTTCTAGTCATATTGGAAATTATGATAGTAGATTTAGTATATTTTATAAAGTAGATAAAGGTGATAGAAATCAATAAGAAATTGATAAAAAGAGAATATATGAAAAATTTATACTTCAACTCAATCGTAAAAAAACTTAAGCAATTAGTTGTATTGTTTGCTATCCTTTTTGGGTTTTCAACAACAATTAATGCTCAAGCTAAAAAAGTATTTACCCAAAGAACCTCACAGTTTAGTCCAACTAAAAAGATTTACAATGTGAAAGGTGATTTCACCATGTTTGGGAATACTTGTTTGACTCCACAGAATTACTCTGCAACTCAAAACAATAATAACCAATCTATGGTTTATGTTGACACAGATGGTGACTCTAGCACTTTTAATTCATCATCTTCAACATTAGAAATTGCTTCTGAAAATGGATCTGTTCCCTCATGTTCAACCATAGTGTTTGCAGGGTTATATTGGACCGGAGCTGGTTCTCCAAACCAAACTTTTAATGTAACTAAAAATAGTGTAACTAAAACTTTTAATAAAAGAGTAGTTAAACTTAAAGGGCCAACTGCTAGTTCATACACTGACATTACAGCTGCTGCTGGTGATATTTATTATCCTTCAGGGACTGAAGATAATATTTACGCTGCCTATGCAGAAGTTACTGATTATGTAAGACAGAATGGTATAGGTAAATATACTGTTGCTGATATGGCTCTTTTAGAAGGAGGTCAAACTAGTGGAACTGGTTTCTCTGGTGGATGGGGAATGATAGTTATTTATCAAAACTCAAAAATGAAATGGAGAGATGTAACTATTTTTGATGGTTATTATTATGTTGATGCTGGAAACTCATCTGCAGGTTTAGAGTTACCTGTTTCAGGTTTTAATACTGTACAATCTGGTAACGTAGGTATGAAAATTGGATTTATGGCCAGTGAAGGTGATGTTGGGTATACAGGAGATTACTTCAAAATACAAAAACTTGCTAGCAACACTTACACCACATTAAGTAGAAATGCAAATGGTGTGGTACCAAGTCCAGATAATTTTTTCAATTCATCTATAACTGCCCCAGGCACGAGAAATCCTAACTTGGTAAATAATACAGGTATTGATATTGGTATTGTTAATATACCTAATACAAACAATAGTATTATTGGGAATAGTCAAACGGCAACAAAATTCTTGTATGGTACAAATGGGGATACCTATTCTATTTATACAATTGCAATGTCTGTTGATGCCTATATCCCAGAAGTTGAAGGTGTAATCACTGCCACAACTATCAATGGTTCACCAGCGGTTCAACCTTACACAATATTACCAGGTCAAGAAGCTGGTTATAGTGTAGATATAAAAAACATTGGTACAGAGGCAATAAATAATTATAAATTAATTATTCCTATTCCGTTTAATGCAACTTATGTTGCAGGAAGTGCTGCAGGTACAATATTTAGTCCACAAACAACTCCAACACCAAATAATATTTCATTTAATCCTAGTTTAGGAGCAACTGGATCCATTGTTTGGGATTTTGGAACTTTAGTTTTACCAGCAAATCCTAGCTCTTTATTAGCTAGATTAACATTCAAATTAAAATCTACAACAGATTGTGCTATTTTAAGCAACGCTACTTGTGGAAGTAATATGGGTGTTGTTGGAAATTCTACAGGTATTGGTAATACTACAAATGTAGCTTTGAATAATTCCAATTTGATTCAAGGGTATACTGTAAATGGTAGTTGTGCTGGCGAACCAATTGCAACTCCAATTAATACAGCTATTAATGGTACAAGTTATGTACAACAAAACTGTCCAAATACTGATTATACAAGACATTTTTCATACTGTAGTACTAGTACTAGTGTAGGAACTTCTGAAATTGCTTCAAATTTTCCAGTAGGATCATTATTTTATAATTCTTTCCCAGTAACTGTAAATTCTATTCAATATACAGATGCTAATCCTATTCCACTGGTAGCTGGTTCAACTGTTACTTATTATGCAGTTCCTTCTGGTGGCGGAAATGGATGTAACTTCCCTTTTACTATTACTAAATGTCCAGTAATTGTTGCACAAAACGATACTATTGCTGGTGGTAATGGAACTACAGGAAATCCAAATGCTGGAAACGTTTTAAACAATAACGGTAATGGTTCAGATACCTTGAATGGTGTTCAAGCAACTATTTCACAAGTTAATATTACAGTTACCACTCCTGCAACTCCAATTGGCGGAAATCCAGTTCCTGTTATTGATACAAATACAGGTCAAATTTCTGTACCTCCTGGAACTCCTGCTGGAACTTATACTATAGTATATAACTTATGTGAAAAATTAAATCCAACTACAAATTGTGACCCTGCTACTGTAACAATAACAGTAACTAAACCTATTATTGATGCAGTGAATGATGCTGGTGCTCCTATTGTTGGTGCTTCAGGTGGTCAATCATTAGCTAATGTATTAGTTAACGATACCCTTAATGGTGCTCCTGCTAGTTTAGCTTCTGTAAATTTAACACAAGTTTCAACTACAAATGCTGGTGTTACTCTTAACCCTGCTAACGGTTCGGTGAATGTGGCTCCTGGTACTCCATCTGGTTCATACACAGTTACATATCAAATATGTGAAAAAATAAATCCAACTAATTGTGATACGGCAACGGTTACCGTTTCTGTTACAAATGCTGTAATTGATGCTGTAAATGATGCTGGTACTTCTATCGTTGGTGCTTCAGGTGGTCAATCATTATCTAATGTATTAGTTAACGATACCCTTAATGGCGCACCTGCTACTTTAGCTTTAGTGAACTTAACACAAGTTTCAACTACAAATAGTGGCGTTACCCTTAACACTGCTAACGGCTCAGTAAATGTAGCTCCAGGAACTCCTTCTGGTTCGTATATTCTTACTTATCAAATTTGTGAAAAATTAAATACAACCAATTGTGATACAGCTACTGTTACTGTTTCTGTTACTAACGCTGTAATTGATGCTGTAAATGATATAGGTACTTCTATTGTTGGTGCTACTGGTGGTCAATCATTTCCATATGTATTGGTTAATGACACTCTAAATGGTGGTCCTGCTAATCTAGGTAATATCAATCTTACTCAGGTTGCAACAACTAATCCTGGAGTAACCCTTAATCCTGCTATTGGTTCAGTAAACGTAGCTCCAGGAACTCCTTCTGGTTCTTATATCCTTACTTATCAAATTTGTGAAAAATTAAATCCAACGAATTGTGATACAGCTACTGTAACTGTTTTAGTAACTAATGCTGTAATAGATGCTGTGAATGACAATGGTTCACCAATAAATGGTTTAACTGGTGGTCAGTCTTTAGCTAATGTATTAGTTAATGATACTCTTAATGGTAACCCTGCAACTTTAGCAACTATTAACTTAACTCAAGTTTCTACAACTAACTCTGGTGTTACTCTTAATCCAGTAAATGGTTCTGTGAATGTAACTCCCGGAACTCCAGCTGGTTCATACACAGTTACCTATCAAATTTGTGAAAAATTAAATCCAACGAATTGTGATACAGCTACTGTTTCTGTTTCTGTTTCAGCTGCTCAAATCATCGCTAATGATGATGCGGGTACTCCTGTAAATGGTTTAACTGGTGGTACGGCTTTCACTAACGTGTTGGTTAACGATACTCTTAACGGTGTGCCGGTTTTAGCTTCGCAAGTAAATACTACTTTCGTATCTTCTACTAATCCTGGAATTACGCTTTCAGGTACTAACGTACTTGTAGCTCCTGGAACACCTGCTGGTTCTTATACTTTGGTTTACCAAATCTGTGAAATCTTAAATCCAACGAATTGTGATACAGCTACTGTTTCTGTTTCTGTTTCAGCTGCTCAAATCATCGCTAATGATGATGCGGGTACTCCTATAAATGGTTTAACTGGTGGTACGGCTTTCACTAACGTGTTGGTTAACGATACTCTTAACGGTGTGCCGGTTTTAGCTTCGCAAGTAAATACTACTTTCGTGTCTTCTACTAATCCTGGAATTACGCTTTCTGGTACTAACGTGCTAGTTGCGCTTGGAACACCTGCTGGTTCTTATACTTTAGTTTACCAAATCTGTGAAATCTTAAATCCAACGAATTGTGATACGGCTACTGTTTCTGTTTCTGTTTCAGCTGCTCAAATCATCGCTAATGATGATGCGGGTACTCCTGTAAATGGTTTAACTGGTGGTACTGCTTTCACTAACGTATTGGTTAACGATACTCTTAACGGTGTGCCTGTTTTAGCTTCGCAAGTAAATACTACTTTCGTGTCTTCTACTAATCCTGGAATTACGCTTTCTGGTACTAACGTGCTAGTTGCGCCTGGAACACCTGCTGGTTCTTATACTTTAGTTTACCAAATCTGTGAAATCTTAAATCCAACGAATTGTGATACGGCTACTGTTTCTGTTTCTGTTTCAGCTGCTCAAATCATCGCTAATGATGATGCGGGTACTCCTGTAAATGGTTTAACTGGTGGTACTGCTTTCACTAACGTGTTGGTTAACGATGCTCTTAACGGTGTGCCGGTTTTAGCTTCGCAAGTAAATACTACTTTCGTATCTTCTACTAATCCTGGAATTACGCTTTCTGGTACTGATGTACTTGTAGCTCCTGGAACACCTGCTGGTTCTTATACTTTGGTTTACCAAATCTGTGAAATCTTAAATCCAACGAATTGTGATACAGCTACAGTTACTGTTACGGTAACACATGCTCAAATCATCGCTAATGATGATGCGGGTACTCCTGTAAATGGTTTAACTGGTGGTACGGCTTTCACTAACGTGTTGGTTAACGATACTCTTAACGGTGTGCCGGTTTTAGCTTCGCAAGTAAATACTACTTTCGTGTCTTCTACTAATCCTGGAATTACGCTTTCTGGTACTGATGTACTAGTAGCTCCTGGAACACCTGCTGGTTCTTATACTTTGGTTTACCAAATCTGTGAAATCTTAAATCCAACGAATTGTGATACAGCTACAGTTACTGTTACGGTAACACATGCTCAAATCATCGCTAATGATGATGCGGGTACTCCTGTAAATGGTTTAACTGGTGGTACGGCTTTCACTAACGTGTTGGTTAACGATACTCTTAACGGTGTGCCGGTTTTAGCTTCGCAAGTAAATACTACTTTCGTGTCTTCTACTAATCCTGGAATTACGCTTTCTGGTACTGATGTACTAGTAGCTCCTGGAACACCTGCTGGTTCTTATACTTTGGTTTACCAAATCTGTGAAATCTTAAATCCAACGAATTGTGATACAGCTACTGTTTCTGTTTCTGTTTCAGCTGCTCAAATCATCGCTAATGATGATGCGGGTACTCCTGTAAATGGTTTAACTGGTGGTACGGCTTTCACTAACGTGTTGGTTAACGATACTCTTAACGGTGTGCCGGTTTTAGCTTCGCAAGTAAATACTACTTTCGTATCTTCTACTAATCCTGGAATTACGCTTTCTGGTACTGATGTACTTGTAGCTCCTGGAACACCTGCTGGTTCTTATACTTTGGTTTACCAAATCTGTGAAATCTTAAATCCAACGAATTGTGATACAGCTACTGTTTCTGTTGCTGTTGGTGCTGCTGCAATTGAAGCTATAGATGACAACTATCTAACTGTTCAATGTTCTAGCGTTGGTTTAATTGGAAATATCTTAACAAATGATACTTTAAACAGTACTGTTGGTTTATCAACCAATGAAGTAAATCTGACTGTACTAAGTGGAAGTTACAATAATTTGAATATTGATACTACTGGAAATGTAAATTTAACTAGTATTGGAAGTTGTGGATCGTATACTTTTACTTATAGAATATGTGAGATCTTAAATCCAAATAATTGTGATGAAGCTACTGTAACTGTTGTTATTCAAGATTTAATTGCTCCTACTTTCACTGCCCCTGCGAATACTGAAATATTCACAACAGCTGATTGTACTTTCGATGCATCGGTAGCTCTAACTGGTGATGTAACTAATGAGGCTGACAACTGTTCGTCTGATTTACAAGCTACATTTACTGATAGTGTGGCTAACGGTCAATGTGCTGGTTCTAAAATAATTACTCGTACTTGGACTCTTGTGGATGCTTGTGGTAATGCTGCGGCTCCTCAAACTCAAACGATCACAGTAACAGATAACATTGCTCCTACTTTCACTACTGCAGCTACAAATATAGTTGTACAATGTAATGGTTCTGGTAATACAGATGAGCTACAAGCATGGTTGAATTCAAATGGTGGAGCTATTGCATCTGATAATTGTTCAAATGTAACTTGGACTAATAATTTCAATGCTATCTCCAACAATTGTTCAGCCGCTGTAACAGTAATATTTACTGCTACTGATGCTTGCAACAATTCATCTACATCTTCAGCTACATTTACAATACATGATACTGTAGCACCTACTTTCACTGCCCCTGCGAATACTGAAATATTCACAACGGCTGATTGTACTTTCGATGCGTCTGTAGCTCTAACTGGTGATGTAACTAATGAGGCTGACAACTGTTCGTCTGATTTACAAGCTATATTTACTGATAGTGTGACTAACGGTCAATGTGCTGGTTCAAAAATAATTACTCGTACTTGGACTCTTGTGGATGCTTGTGGTAATGCTGCGGCTCCTCAAACTCAAACGATCACAGTAACAGATAACATTGCTCCTACTTTCACTGCCCCTGCGAATACTGAAATATTCACAACGGCTGATTGTACTTTCGATGCATCGGTAGCTCTAACTGGTAATGTAACTAATGAGGCTGACAACTGTTCGTCTGATTTACAAGCTACATTTACTGATAGTGTGGCTAACGGTCAATGTGCTGGTTCTAAAATAATTACTCGTACTTGGACTCTTGTGGATGCTTGTGGTAATGCTGCGGCTCCTCAAACTCAAACGATCACAGTAACAGATAACATTGCACCTACTTTCACTGCCCCTGCGAATACTGAAATATTCACAACGGCTGATTGTACTTTCGATGCATCGGTAGCTCTAACTGGTGATGTAACTAATGAGGCTGACAACTGTTCGTCTGATTTACAAGCTACATTTACTGATAGTGTGGCTAACGGTCAATGTGCTGGTTCGAAAATAATTACTCGTACTTGGACTCTTGTGGATGCTTGTGGTAATGCTGCGGCTCCTCAAACTCAAACGATCACAGTAACAGATAACATTGCTCCTACTTTCACTGCCCCTGCGAATACTGAAATATTCACAACGGCTGATTGTACTTTCGATGCATCGGTAGCTCTAACTGGTGATGTAACTAATGAGGCCGACAACTGTTCGTCTGATTTACAAGCTACATTTACTGATAGTGTGGCTAACGGTCAATGTGCTGGTTCTAAAATAATTACTCGTACTTGGACTCTTGTGGATGCTTGTGGTAATGCTGCGGCTCCTCAAACTCAAACGATCACGGTAACAGATAACATTGCTCCTACTTTCACTGCCCCTGCGAATACTGAAATATTCACAACAGCTGATTGTACTTTCGATGCATCGGTAGCTCTAACTGGTGATGTAACTAATGAGGCTGACAACTGTTCGTCTGATTTACAAGCTACATTTACTGATAGTGTGGCTAACGGTCAATGTGCTGGTTCTAAAATAATTACTCGTACTTGGACTCTTGTGGATGCGTGTGGTAATGCTGCGGCTCCTCAAACTCAAACGATCACAGTAACAGATAACATTGCTCCTACTTTCACTGCGCCAGCGAATACTGAAATATTCACAACGGCTGATTGTACTTTCGATGCTTCGGTAGCTCTAACTGGTGATGTAACTAATGAGGCTGACAACTGTTCGTCTGATTTACAAGCTACATTTACTGATAGTGTGGCTAACGGTCAATGTGCTGGTTCAAAAATAATTACTCGTACTTGGACTCTTGTGGATGCTTGTGGTAATGCTGCGGCTCCTCAAACTCAAACGATCACAGTAACAGATAACATTGCTCCTACTTTCACTGCCCCTGCGAATACTGAAATATTCACAACGGCTGATTGTACTTTCGATGCATCGGTAGCTCTAACTGGTGATGTAACTAATGAGGCCGACAACTGTTCGTCTGATTTACAAGCTACATTTACTGATAGTGTGGCTAACGGTCAATGTGCTGGTTCTAAAATAATTACTCGTACTTGGACTCTTGTGGATGCTTGTGGTAATGCTGCGGCTCCTCAAACTCAAACGATCACAGTAACAGATAACATTGCTCCTACTTTCACTACTGCAGCTACAAATATAGTTGTACAATGTAATGGTTCTGGTAATACAGATGAGCTACAAGCATGGTTGAATTCAAATGGTGGAGCTATTGCATCTGATAATTGTTCAAATGTAACTTGGACTAATAATTTCAATGCTATCTCCAACAATTGTTCAGCCGCTGTAACAGTAATATTTACTGCTACTGATGCTTGCAACAATTCATCTACATCTTCAGCTACATTTACAATACATGATACTGTAGCACCTACTTTCACTGCCCCTGCGAATACTGAAATATTCACAACGGCTGATTGTACTTTCGATGCGTCTGTAGCTCTAACTGGTGATGTAACTAATGAGGCTGACAACTGTTCGTCTGATTTACAAGCTATATTTACTGATAGTGTGACTAACGGTCAATGTGCTGGTTCAAAAATAATTACTCGTACTTGGACTCTTGTGGATGCTTGTGGTAATGCTGCGGCTCCTCAAACTCAAACGATCACAGTAACAGATAACATTGCTCCTACTTTCACTGCCCCTGCGAATACTGAAATATTCACAACGGCTGATTGTACTTTCGATGCATCGGTAGCTCTAACTGGTGATGTAACTAATGAGGCTGACAACTGTTCGTCTGATTTACAAGCTACATTTACTGATAGTGTGGCTAACGGTCAATGTGCTGGTTCTAAAATAATTACTCGTACTTGGACTCTTGTGGATGCTTGTGGTAATGCTGCGGCTCCTCAAACTCAAACGATCACAGTAACAGATAACATTGCACCTACTTTCACTGCCCCTGCGAATACTGAAATATTCACAACGGCTGATTGTACTTTCGATGCATCGGTAGCTCTAACTGGTGATGTAACTAATGAGGCTGACAACTGTTCGTCTGATTTACAAGCTACATTTACTGATAGTGTGGCTAACGGTCAATGTGCTGGTTCTAAAATAATTACTCGTACTTGGACTCTTGTGGATGCTTGTGGTAATGCTGCGGCTCCTCAAACTCAAACGATCACAGTAACAGATAACATTGCACCTACTTTCACTGCCCCTGCGAATACTGAAATATTCACAACGGCTGATTGTACTTTCGATGCGTCTGTAGCTCTAACTGGTGATGTAACTAATGAGGCTGACAACTGTTCGTCTGATTTACAAGCTACATTTACTGATAGTGTGACTAACGGTCAATGTGCTGGTTCGAAAATAATTACTCGTACTTGGACTCTTGTGGATGCGTGTGGTAATGCTGCGGCTCCTCAAACTCAAACCATCACGGTAACCGATAACATTGCTCCTACTTTCACTGCCCCTGCGAATACTGAAATATTCACAACAGCTGATTGTACTTTCGATGCATCGGTAGCTCTAACTGGTGATGTAACTAATGAGGCTGACAACTGTTCGTCTGATTTACAAGCTACATTTACTGATAGTGTGGCTAACGGTCAATGTGCTGGTTCTAAAATAATTACTCGTACTTGGACTCTTGTGGATGCGTGTGGTAATGCTGCGGCTCCTCAAACTCAAACGATCACAGTAACCGATAACATTGCTCCTACTTTCACTGCGCCAGCGAATACTGAAATATTCACAACGGCTGATTGTACTTTCGATGCTTCGGTAGCTCTAACTGGTGATGTAACTAATGAGGCTGACAACTGTTCGTCTGATTTACAAGCTACATTTACTGATAGTGTGGCTAACGGTCAATGTGCTGGTTCAAAAATAATTACTCGTACTTGGACTCTTGTGGATGCTTGTGGTAATGCTGCGGCTCCTCAAACTCAAACGATCACAGTAACAGATAACATTGCTCCTACTTTCACTGCCCCTGCGAATACTGAAATATTCACAACGGCTGATTGTACTTTCGATGCATCGGTAGCTCTAACTGGTGATGTAACTAATGAGGCCGACAACTGTTCGTCTGATTTACAAGCTACATTTACTGATAGTGTGGCTAACGGTCAATGTGCTGGTTCTAAAATAATTACTCGTACTTGGACTCTTGTGGATGCTTGTGGTAATGCTGCGGCTCCTCAAACTCAAACGATCACAGTAACAGATAACATTGCTCCTACTTTCACTACTGCAGCTACAAATATAGTTGTACAATGTAATGGTTCTGGTAATACAGATGAGCTACAAGCATGGTTGAATTCAAATGGTGGAGCTATTGCATCTGATAATTGTTCAAATGTAACTTGGACTAATAATTTCAATGCTATCTCCAACAATTGTTCAGCCGCTGTAACAGTAATATTTACTGCTACTGATGCTTGCAACAATTCATCTACATCTTCAGCTACATTTACAATACATGATACTGTAGCACCTACTTTCACTGCCCCTGCGAATACTGAAATATTCACAACGGCTGATTGTACTTTCGATGCGTCTGTAGCTCTAACTGGTGATGTAACTAATGAGGCTGACAACTGTTCGTCTGATTTACAAGCTATATTTACTGATAGTGTGACTAACGGTCAATGTGCTGGTTCAAAAATAATTACTCGTACTTGGACTCTTGTGGATGCTTGTGGTAATGCTGCGGCTCCTCAAACTCAAACGATCACAGTAACAGATAACATTGCTCCTACTTTCACTGCCCCTGCGAATACTGAAATATTCACAACGGCTGATTGTACTTTCGATGCATCGGTAGCTCTAACTGGTGATGTAACTAATGAGGCCGACAACTGTTCGTCTGATTTACAAGCTACATTTACTGATAGTGTGGCTAACGGTCAATGTGCTGGTTCTAAAATAATTACTCGTACTTGGACTCTTGTGGATGCGTGTGGTAATGCTGCGGCTCCTCAAACTCAAACGATCACGGTAACAGATAACATTGCTCCTACTTTCACTGCCCCTGCGAATACTGAAATATTCACAACGGCTGATTGTACTTTCGATGCATCGGTAGCTCTAACTGGTGATGTAACTAATGAGGCCGACAACTGTTCGTCTGATTTACAAGCTACATTTACTGATAGTGTGGCTAACGGTCAATGTGCTGGTTCTAAAATAATTACTCGTACTTGGACTCTTGTGGATGCTTGTGGTAATGCTGCGGCTCCTCAAACTCAAACGATCACGGTAACAGATAACATTGCTCCTACTTTCACTGCCCCTGCGAATACTGAAATATTCACAACAGCTGATTGTACTTTCGATGCATCGGTAGCTCTAACTGGTGATGTAACTAATGAGGCTGACAACTGTTCGTCTGATTTACAAGCTACATTTACTGATAGTGTGGCTAACGGTCAATGTGCTGGTTCTAAAATAATTACTCGTACTTGGACTCTTGTGGATGCGTGTGGTAATGCTGCGGCTCCTCAAACTCAAACGATCACAGTAACAGATAACATTGCGCCTGTAGCTCCTGCAGCTCCAGCTCCAATATTTGCAACTTGTAGTGGTGAAGTTCCTGCTATGATATCACTTACAGCTATGGATAATTGTACTGGTGCTATAACTGTACTAGGAGTTGATACTACTGTTCCTGGACTTTGTCCAAATTCATTCACTGTAACTAGAAAATGGACTTTTGTTGATGCTTGTGGTAACACATCTTCAACATCACAAACGATTAGTGTTAATGATACTATTCCTCCAACGTTCGATCAAAGTGCTCCAGCAAATGTAGCTGCATCTTGTGATAACATTCCAGCTCCTGCAGTTATAACAGCGAGTGATAATTGTGGAACGGCAACTGTGAATATGATTCAAACTGTATTACAAGGAAGTTGTCCATCTAATTATAAAATAATAAGAACTTGGGTAGCTACCGATGCTTGTGGAAATGAGAATCCAATTCGTTTAACTCAAGAAATTGATGTAACTGACAAAACTGGTCCGCAATTGATACCTGTAATTCCTGTTAAAATACCTGCAACTTGTAATAATATCCCAAGTGCTCCAGTATTAACTGCTTCAGACTTTACAGATAATTGTTCAGCAGTTGAACAACCAACGTTCACTCAAACACAATCTCAACCAATAAATGGTGTTTACACTATTACATGGACATGGATAGTGCGTGATGCTTGTGGAAACGAAACTCAAATTATTAGATTTGTTACCGTAACACAAGTAGCTGATGTAACGAATATAAACGTAACTAATGAGATTTGTAATGACCAAATTGGAGTTACAACTGATTTAGCCACTTATTTACCTACTGGAACTCCAACAACTGGAACATGGGTAAACGAGAATAATGTTGGTAGTTTAAACGGTTCAGTTCTTAATGCAGAAGGTGTAGCTGATGGTACTTATACATTCTCATATAATATTCAAACAGGTACTTGTCCTCAAAAAATAAATATAGTTGTACCGATTAAAGAATGTGGTGTTGTTTTACCTTGTGAAAACATAAAAATACATAATGCAATTACACCAAATGGTGATGGACTGAATGAGTTCTTTGATATTGAACATATTGAAGATTTCGGGTGTTATCCAACCAATAAGGTTGAAATTTACAACCGTTGGGGAGTATTAGTATATGAAGCAGACAACTATGATAACAGTTCTAAGAAATTCATTGGTATCTCTGAAGGAAGAGCAACTGTAAGCAAATCTCAAGAATTGCCAACTGGAACGTATTTCTATATTGTACAGTGGACAACATCGGATGGACAAACTGTTAATAAAGACGGATACTTATACCTTACTAGATAAAAAACCCTACTAATTCCTGAGGGTTGAAAAACCCTCAGGATAAAAAATAGAAAATATGAGAACAAAAATTTTAATTTTCGCTTTGATGTTAACGTGTTACACTGGTTTTGCTCAACAAGATGCCCAGTTTACCCAATACATGTATAACACCATAAATATTAATCCCGCCTATGCAGGATCGAGAGGAGTAATGAGTATTTTTGGATTGCATCGTACCCAATGGGTAGGTTTAGATGGTGCACCAGTTACCAATGCTTTCTCTCTAAACACCCCAATCAACAATAGTAATTTAGGTATTGGACTTTCATTAGTTAACGATAGAATCGGACCAACAACTGACAACACTATTTCGGCTGATGTATCGTATACCATTCCAATGTCTGAAGATTACAAATTATCGTTTGGTATAAAAGCTTCTGGAAATATGTTTACTTTGGATGCAGATAAATTAGATCCACAACACCTAAATGATCCAAATCTTCAAAATTATAATAGTAAACTTAAACCAAACTTTGGTGCTGGTCTTTATTTACACTCTGAAAAATTGTATTTTGGACTTTCTGTTCCTAACTTTTTACAAGAAACCAAATACAACGACAATGATGTAGCTGTTTTTCAAGAAAGAATGAACTTCTATGCTATTGGAGGATATGTATTTGATTTATCTGAATCAATAAAGTTCAAACCCGCTTTCTTGACTAAGGTAGTAACTGGTGCGCCATTACAAGTAGATGTTTCAGGTAACTTCTTATTCTTTGATAAATTGATGCTTGGAGCTGCTTATCGTTGGGATGCAGCAGTAAGTGGATTAGCAGGTTTTCAAGTAACTGATGGTTTATTTATTGGTTATAGCTATGATACAGAAACAACCCATTTGAGAAAATATAACTCTGGTTCACATGAGATATTTTTAAGATTTGAGTTGTTCAATAAAGTAAGTAAAATGGTATCACCTAGATTCTTCTAATAACAAGACGATTATGAAAAATAAAATTATATACTTAGTACTAATAACTTTAACTTGTGTTAATAGTTATTCACAAACTAGTAAAAAAGAAGTAAAAGGAAATAAGGAGTATGACAAACTTGCTTATATAGATGCTATTAAAACCTATGAGCGTATCTACAGTAAAGGATATAAATCTCCTGACATGTTACTTAAAATAGGTAATGCGTATTATTTCAATGCTGAATTAGAAAAAGCTAACAAATGGTATGACGAACTTTATGCAACTGCTCCAGATCAAGAAGCGGAATTCTTTTATCGTTTTTCTCAAACATTAAAAGCAACCAAAGATTATACCAAGTCTGATGCCATGATGGCAAAGTTTGGTGAAAAAAGCGGTAATGATACTAGAGCAAAATTATTCTCAAAAAACAGAGATTATTTAGCCGAAATCAAAAACAATTCTGGTCGTTACAAAATTGAAAACGCTGGAATAAATACTAAATATTCTGATTATGGGACTGCCTACATGGGCACTAAAGTAATTTTCTCTTCGGCCCGTGATACTGGAAACTTCTCGAAAAGAATCCATACTTGGACAGGACAGTATTTTACCAATCTTTACGGTTCAACTATGTCAGAAGATGGTTCATTAGGAGCTGTTGAGCGATTTGGCAAAAAGATTAATACCAAGTTTCACGAAGATACTCCAGCCTTTACAAAAGATGGAAAAACAGTTTACTTTACAAGAAACAATTACCTTGACGAAAGAGGATTTGATGCTAGCAAAGTAACCCTTTTGAAAATCTATTCTGCTAAAGTAGACAAAGATGGTAATTGGAATAATATAACTGCACTTCCTTTTAACAGTGATAGTTATCAAACAGCGCATCCAGCATTATCTCCAGATGAAAAAACTTTATATTTTGCATCTGATATGCCGGGAACTCATGGTTTATCCGATTTATACAGAGTAAAATTAAATGAGGATGGTAGTTTTGGTACACCAGAAAATCTTGGCGATGCCATAAATACTGCGGGTAGAGAAACTTATCCTTTTGTAAATGACGATAACGAATTATACTTTGCTTCTGATGGTCAACCTGGACTTGGTGGTTTGGATATTTTTATCACCAGACTTCCTAAAGATGGTAGCCTTAATTTCAAACAAGTATTAAACGTAGGTGAAGAAGCCAATAGTCCAAAAGATGATTTTGCTTTAATTATCAATTCAAAATCTAAAAAAGGATTCCTAAGTTCTAATAGAGATGGTGGTCAAGGAAATGATGATATCTATAAGTTTTTAGAAACAAGACCAATTTGGTGTGAACAACTTCTATTTGGAGTGGTTACAGATGCTAAAACTAAAGTGATTCTTCCAAATGCTAAGTTGATTTTATTTGATGAAAAATTCAAACAACTTAAAGAGACTACTTCTGATAAAGATGGAAAATACCAATTCACTGAAGTGGAATGTGGTACAAAATATTATGTAAGAACATCACTTGAAACTTATACTACTAAAGAATCTCCAGTAATTATAGGTAAAACGGATGGTAAAACTGAGTTGAATATTGAACTTGAAAAAACTCAAAAAGAAGTTAAACCAGGTGATGATTTAGCAGATGTATTTGGTATCAACCTAATCTATTTTGATTTAGACAAATGGAATATTCGTCCAGATGCTGCGGTTGATTTAGCTAAAATCTTAGATGTATTACAACAATATCCAACTATGAAAATTGATATTCGCTCTCATACCGATAGCCGTGCTTCTTTTGCATACAATGAAAAATTATCAGAAAGAAGAGCGAAATCGACAAGAGATTGGTTAATCAAAAACGGTATCTCTGCTGATAGATTAACAGCTAAAGGATATGGAGAAACACAACTAGTTAATAAATGTGCTGATGGCGTACAATGTACTGAAGCAGAACACCAACTTAACAGAAGAAGTCAATTCATCATTACGAGTTTGTAACACAACAAACCCTTATGTCATAAAAAGAAAAGCATCCAGAAATGGATGCTTTTTTTTATCTTTGAAGTATGAATATTACAAAGCTTTTTAGTGATTTTTTTGAGAGTGAAAAAGCTGGTGGATTCATTCTTATTGCCTGTACCCTACTTTCTCTTTTTTTAGCAAACTCTGCTTGGAGTGAAAGCTATTTACATCTTTGGCATCAACCTTTAGGAAATCATTCGATAGAACATTGGATAAACGATGGCCTGATGACAATTTTCTTTTTATTGATTGGTTTAGAATTAGAGCGCGAAATCTATGCTGGAGAATTATCTAACCTAAAAAACGCTCTGTTGCCAATTTCTGCAGCTATTGGTGGGATGTTAATTCCTGCCGGAATATATTTATGGATGAATTACGGAACCGTAACCCAATCGGGAGCAGGAATTCCTATGGCGACAGATATTGCTTTTGCTTTGGGAATTTTATCTTTGTTGGGCAATCGGGTTCCCACTTCCCTGAAAGTATTCTTGACAGCCTTAGCTGTTATTGATGACTTAGGGGCCATTCTGATTATTGCTGTCTTTTACACAAAATCCTTAGTCTGGAGCAATTTATTCATCGCCTTAAGTATTTTTACGTTCCTACTTTTATTAAACCGATTAAAAGTTCGCAATCTAATTCCCTATCTAATTGGAGGCATTGCCATGTGGTATTTTATGCTTAACTCAGGTGTTCATGCTACAATTACGGGTGTATTGTTGGCCTTTGCTATTCCGTTTGGAAACGGAAATGAGAATTCAACATCTTATATTTTACAACACTTTTTACACAAACCCGTTGCCTTTATTATTTTGCCTCTTTTTGCTTTAGCAAATACTGCAATTATTTTAAATTCAAACTGGCATTATGCTATGCTCCATCAATATACTTTGGGAATTGCTCTAGGATTATTAATTGGAAAACCATTGGGAATATGGTTATTTAGTTTTCTTTCCGTTAAACTAAAAATAAGTAGCCTTCCAGAAGATTTAAATTGGAAGTCTATTTTAGGAGTAAGTTTTTTAGGTGGCATCGGATTCACCATGTCAATCTTTATCACGCTACTCGCCTTTTCAGATGAAAATCATATCAACAATGCTAAAATCATGATTCTGATTTCGTCATTAATAGCCGGAATCATTGGGTTACTTTATTTAAAAACAACTCTTAAAAAAGATAATTCGTAATTAATAATTTTTTAATACCATTTCTTCTTCTTGAAATAATAAATCATTCCCAAAAGCAATAGGAACATTAATCCTATAATTATAAAATAACCATATTGCCAATGTAATTCGGGCATATTATCAAAATTCATTCCATAAACACCCACAATAAAAGTAAGTGGCATAAAGAAAACGGAAACTACAGTCAGAGTTTTCATCACCTCATTCATCTTATGGTTTTGGGTTGAAAAATAAAAATTGGAAGCACTATCTAACGTTGTCAAATCGTATTCTATTTGTTCCAAAAGTTCCAAACACTTTTGATGTAATCGTTCAAAAAAACTATAATTATTAGTTTCAATAGCATTGAAAACATTATCGTCTTTGATACTTTTAATGGAATATAAAGAATCGCGTAACGGAATGATAGAGCGTTTCAAAAAGTTATAATTATCTCGGTGTTTTTCTATTTGTTCTAAAATTTGTGGATTAGTGCTTGTCTTTGACAAATTGATTAATTCCTCTACCCTGTCCTCTTCATTTTCGATAGTTATGTAAAAATTCTCCATGACCGAATCAAGCAAAAGAAACAGTAAATAATCTGCTTTTTTATCTCTTACAATACCTGAATGCACTCTCATTCGTTCTCGTATGTGAGTAAAAAAATCACTTCTCTTTTCTTGAAACGAAACTAAAATCCCATTCTTCAACAAGAAACTGATTTGTTCAACGTTGATGTTATTCGAATCTTCTTCGGGTAAAAGCGATTTGATATTGAAAAAAAGCGTGTCGTGATATTCATCTAGTTTGGTTCGTTTGGTAGTGTTTAGAATATCGGAGAGCATAAAATTATCCACTCCCAAATAATCTCCAATGCTTTTTATAACCACCGTATCATTTAAACCATGCACATTTAACCAATTGGTTTTATCAAGATTGACGTGTTTATGGATTTCACTAACTTCAAATTCATGAAACTCGGCTAAATCATTGGTGTCATAAACAAACAATTGTATTTCGGTTTGTGTATACTTGTGAACCCCTGTGTATTCTAATAAAGTGGGTTGCACTTTTTTTCCTTTTTTGTATTTAATTTTTCTCACGAATTCTAAATTTGTTTAAATTTAATACTATTTCTTTTTTTAGAACTATTTTTACCAAAAATCATTATGCAAACCTTACTCATCAACATAAAAGAATTATTGCAAGTTAGAGAAGCCAACATAGAAAAAGTCTCTGGTGCTGCCATGGCGGTTTTACCTTCCTTAAAAAATGCTTTTCTTTTAATTGAAAATGATGAGATTGCCGATTTTGGTTTGATGGAAAATTGTCCCAAAATAAAGGCAGACAAGACTATTGATGCCAAAGGAAAAATGATTTTACCTTCATGGTGCGATAGTCATACTCATATTGTTTATGCGGGCAACCGAGAACAAGAATTTGTGGATAGAATTAATGGATTGACTTATGAAGAAATAGCCAATCGTGGTGGAGGTATTTTGAATTCTGCTAAAAAACTAAATGAAACTTCCGAAGAAGAAATTTATAATCAATCCAAGAAAAGATTAGAAGAGGTAATACAACAAGGAACTGGAGCTGTTGAAATTAAATCAGGTTATGGTTTGACTGTGGAAGGCGAATTAAAAATGCTTCGTGTCATCCAAAAATTAGCAAAAAACCATCCAATTACCATTAAAGCTACCTTTCTTGGTGCTCATGCCTTCCCAACTGAATACAAAGAAAATCATGCTGCTTATATCGATTTAATCATCAACGAAATGCTTCCTAAAATTGCCGAAGAAAAATTAGCCGATTATATTGATGCTTTTTGTGAAACGGGTTATTTTTCAGTAGCTGAAACTGAAAGGATAATGCAAGCTGGAGCAAAATATGGTTTACGTTCCAAAATTCATGTGAATCAATTTACTGCTATCAATGGAATTGCAGCTTGTGTCAAACATAAAGCCCTTTCTGTTGATCATTTAGAAATCGTAACGGATGAAGATATTGAAGTTTTAAAAAACTCTGAAACTATGCCAGTAGCTTTACCAAGTTGTTCCTATTTTATTAGTATTCCTTACACTCCTGCCCGAAAAATGATTTCCGCAGGATTACCATTGGCCCTTGCTTCTGATTTTAATCCGGGTACTACTCCTTCAGGAAATATGAATTTTGTGGTGGCTACTGCTTGTATTAAAATGAAAATGACTCCAGAAGAAGCCATTAATGCCGCCACATTAAATGGTGCTTATGCCATGGGGATTTCAGCTACACATGGAAGTATTACTGTTGGCAAAAAAGCCAATCTCATTATTACAAAAGAGCTTAATTCCTTCTATGAATTGCCTTATGCTTTTGGTTCTAATTTGATTGAACAAGTAATTCTTAATGGAGAAAGTATCTCATAAAAAAGCCCCGATACTTCGAGGCTTCCTATTTTATTTCTTTAAAAAGTTTAGTTTATCTTAAAGAGAAACTACTCTTTGATACCAATTCTCCTTTATCAAACACATTGACAAAATAAGTTCCTTTAGCAAAATCCTTTCCAGGTAATTGTTCTGAAACTTCTACCGTTTTATTTTCATATTTAACAGTAGTTGTAAAACTGTACGTTAATGAATTATCTCCAAAAGTCACTGTAGCTTTGTCGCCTAAAACATTGTTTTTAGAATCGATAACTTGAACATAATACGTTTTATCACCTGATTTGGCAATTTTATTTTCAGCAATAGTAAAACTTACTTGAAGCATGTCAGTTCTGCTAGCTTTGTCGGTAGCAATTTGTTTTCCAGAACTTCTCACTTTATAAGAAGCCGTTTTTAAATTGGTAACGGTAAGTTTAGACCCTTTTTCAACAGTCTTAGCTAATTCTTCATTTTGACCCACTAACACTTGGTTATATTTTTTAGAATCTTCTAATACTACTTTGGTGCTATCTAAGTTAGTCGTCAAGTTTTGATTTTGTGTTTTCAAAACTGCAACTTCTTGCATCAAATTCTGCATTTTTTGCTCTAATGATTTGTATTGGGTTTTGTATTTCAAAAGCGTAGCGTTATCTCCTTTGGCTTGCTTTAATTCGGTCATCAATTTTACAACTTTATCTCTTTCTGCGATGAGTTCATCAGACATTGAAGTGTTTTCTGCAATCGCTGCATCGTAAGTCTTTTTCAAATCGGCCAAGTCTTTGAGAACAGATTCTTTCTCAGATTTTACAGAAGTAACAGTAGTTTGCAACGTTTTTGCATCCGACGTTAATTTAAAAATGTAAACTAAACTAATTATCAATAAAACAGCTAATATTCCTATAATAGCTTTTAATTTCGAATGACTGTTTTGATTTTCCATGTGGTGAATTTTTTATTACTCAAATGTAATACTATTTAGTTTTAGTAACGCAGAATAAGCAATTTTATTATATTTTTGATAAAATATTTTTTTTCAAATGGACAAAATAATTCCTTTTTCTATAACCGATTTAGCAAAAGTTACTAATCACAGAAGTGGTGAAGTTAAGTTTGGTGAAAAAATGCTAACCATTCCCAAAGGGGAAGATTATTACGACTATTTGAAAAACTGCGATGCCCAATATGTGTTAATAGGAATCCCAGAAGATGTTGGTATTCGGGCCAATTTTGGTCGGCCTGGCGCTGATTCTGCTTGGGAAAGCGCTATTAAAAGTATAGCCAACATTCAGCACAATCGCTTTTGCAAAGGAAGCCAGATTTTGGTTTTAGGCAAATTGGATATTGCAGAAGAAATGAATGAAGCTAAAGATTTAGATTTTCATACTACCGCCGACAGAAAAAAACTAAGTTCACTTGTTGAACGTATTGACAAGGAAGTCGTACATGTAATTAGTGGTATCATCAAATGTGGTAAAACACCTATTATTATTGGTGGTGGACATAACAATGCTTACGGAAATATTAAAGGAACTGCACTTGGATTAGGAAAACCTATCAACGCTATTAATTTTGATGCCCATTCTGATTTCAGAATTCTGGAAGGAAGACACAGTGGTAATGGATTTTCGTATGCTTATGAAGAAGGCTTTTTGAAGAAATATTTTATTTTTGGGTTACACGAAAATTATACTTCCAAAAATGTGTTGGATAATCTAAAGAAAATAGAAGACCGGGTTACTTATAATACCTATGACGAAATCAAAGTACGCCAACAAAAGAACTTTCAACAAGAACTGATAGTTGCCTCAGAATTTATCAAAAATGATACATATGGGATTGAAATTGATTTAGACTCTATTCCTAATATTGCTAGTAGTGCTATGACTATGAGCGGTTTTTCGGTAGAAGAATTACGTCAGTTTATTTACTTTTTTGGTAATTCTAAAAATGCAGCTTACCTTCACATTTGCGAAGGTGCTCCCGATTTAGGAGAAGAAAAAAACAATCACCTCATCGGAAAACTGATTGGCTATTTGGTTACGGATTTTATCAAGTCGAGACGAGAATTAGTATTCTAATTTGTCCCAAATTTAAAAACCTTATCTTTGCCACGGCTTACGCTTAATTGTAAGCATATTATATGTTATTCGAAGATTTATCATTATCCAAAAGTATTCAAAGAGCCGTCTTTGAAGAAGGATACACCAGCCCCACTCCAATTCAGGAAAAGGCTATCCCATTTATTTTAGCAGGAAAAGATTTAGTAGGTTGTGCTCAGACTGGTACAGGAAAAACGGCAGCTTTTGCTATTCCTATCATACACAATTTGCATCGTATGATTGGGTCATCCAAAAAAACAAAAGAAATTCGTTGTTTAGTGGTGACTCCAACACGTGAATTAGCCGTTCAAATTGGTGAAAGCTTTGATACTTACGGAAAATATACCAACATTCGACAGTTAACTGTTTTTGGTGGTGTTTCTCAAGTGCCGCAAGTAGACCAATTAAAAAAAGGAGTGGATGTATTAATTGCTACTCCAGGAAGATTATTGGACTTACACAAACAAGGTTTTATCAATTTTGACAGCTTGCATTATTTGGTTTTAGACGAATCGGATTTGATGTTGGATATGGGTTTTATCAATGATGTTAGAAAAATTGTGAAATTGGTTCCCTCTAACAGACAAACTTTATTGTTTTCGGCTACCATGCCGATGGCGATTAGAGAACTAGCTGATACGTTTTTAAACAAACCCGAATATGTATCTGTAACACCTGTTTCATCAACCGCTGAAATTATTGAACAGCAAATTTATTTTGTAGATAAAGAAAACAAACGTGGTTTATTATATCATTTGATACGCAATGAAAACCTAAGTAATGTATTGGTTTTTGTTAGAACTAAGCATGGTGCAGACAATGTGGTAAAAGCATTAAAAAAGCATGGTGTAAATGCAGAAGCTATTCATGGCGACAAATCTCAAACGGCGCGTCAACGAGTTTTAGATAATTTCAAAAGCAAAGAAATTTCGGTTTTGGTAGCTACAGATATTGCAGCTCGTGGTATTGACATTGAAAGTTTGCCTTATGTAATCAATTTTGATTTGCCTAATATTCCTGAGACTTATGTTCACCGTATTGGTCGGACCGGTCGTGCAGGTAATGGTGGGATTTCGATTTCGTTTTGCGGAAGAGATGAAGAACCGTATTGGAAAGATATTTTGAAATTGATTAAAGTCAATGTCAAAACAATGAAAGACCATCCGTTTCCTTGGAAAGAAGGAGAACCTAATCCGGATGCTAAACCTGATTTGAGAAATAAAAAGAAACCCGAAGGAACTAATTCTAGGAAATCGGAAGCTTCTAAGAAAAATAAAAAACGCTGGTATTAATCAGCGTTTTCTTTGTTTTTAACTTGGTTATGAATCACTTGAAACAACTTTGAAGGCTCAAATGGTTTGACCATTATATCGTTCATTCCCGCCGAAATTGCTTCTTCCATTACTTCTTGTTTGTCAAAAGCCGTAAGAGCAATAATCGGAATTTTGATGCCTTTCTCTCTAATTTTTCGGGTGGTTTCAAAACCGTTGATTAAAGGCATATTGATATCCATCAAGATCAAATCAAAAACTTCCCTTTCAATGGCCACCATTGCAGCGTAACCATCATCTACTATAGTGCAAGTCATATTACTGCCTTGTATAATCTTTTTAGTGACTACTTGATTGATTTTATTGTCTTCTACCACTAGAATGTTGTATAAACCTGTAGTAGATAAATCGACTTCAATATTATTGATGATTTCAATTGATTTTTCTTCATCAAATTCAAATCCGATAGTAAAGGAAAAAGTAGTTCCAACGTTTTCTTCACTTTCTAAATGAATTTCACTATCAAATAATTTCACTAAACTCGATACAATTGACAATCCTAATCCGGTTCCTTGATAATCTTCTTCTTTACGTTCTATTTGAACAAATTTGTCGAAGATTTTACTTTGATGCTCTTTAGCAATTCCGATTCCAGTATCTTTGATTTTAAATTCGATAAAATAAACTTTTCCTTCCACTTTTTTCAAATCGGCAATGATAGAAACCTCTCCGTTTTTGGTGAACTTCAACGCATTACTTACTAGATTCATAATGATTTGAGACAATCGTAATTTATCTCCAATTAAAAATTCGGGAATAGCAGTATCGATTTCTAGTGTAAGTTTATCGTTGTTTTTATCTGCAATGTATTCTACAGAGTTTTTGATTAAGGTGATTTCATCTGTTATGTTAAAAATCAAATTCTCTAGTACAATTCGCTTTTCCTCAATTTTATTGATTTGAAGAATATCGTTTACGAGCGACAATAAATATTTTGCCGAAAATTTCAATGATCTCAAATGTGGGCTGTTGCCGAGTTCTTTGTGTTCGTCTAAAATAATATTAGTAATTCCGATAACCCCATACAAAGGCGTTCTCAATTCGTGTGTAATAGTTGATACAAATTGCGATTTGAGTTGAGAGGCTTCTTCGGCTTTTTCTTTGGCAATTAGGAGTTCTTCGTTGGCTTTCTTTAATTCGAGATTTGCTTGTTCTCTTAGTTTTATGTTTTTATAAAGTGTCAATAAAAATAGCAACAAGACAATCAGAATAACTATAAAGAGTATTACCACTAACTTAGATTCTTTAAGGCTTTTTCTGTGAGTCTGATTTATCTTTTCAATTCGTTCTAGTTGAATTTTATATTCATCTAGTTCAATTTGCTGTGCAGCTTTTTGAATATTATTGAGCTTGTCTTTAGAATAAACTATTTTGCTAAGTGAATCTAACTTTGCCTTGTATGCCTGTGCTTTTTGAGGCTCATTGAAATGTTTATGATGTCTAACTAGATTTTCGTATATATTGATTAGAAACGAATCAAACTTATTTTTTTTGGCAATTTTTTCAGCAATGGAATAATATCTTTCAGCTTCTGCTTTTTGATCTCTATTGGTGGTGTAAATACCCATTAACAGATTCATTGACATCTTTGAATCTTCTGATCCGTTTAGCAAGATATTCTCTTTGATGTCTTTCACATAATAATTGCCTTCATCAAACTTATCAATAGAAAAGTAAGCGCTGGCAATATTAACTCGGGTATAATTTATTTCAGTGGTGTCCTTAATTATAGTAGCATAGTACAAAGCCTTTTTATAATAACCAATTCCTTTATTGACGTCAATTTCGTTGAAATAATAGGCGCTTCCTAGATTGCCATAAATCCAATTATAAAGTTTATCCTTGTTGGCTTTTTTTGCATAAGTGAGTGCTTTTTCATAAAACTCGATAGCTTTTTTAGCATCAGAACATTCGTTGTAAATAACCCCAATAGTATTGTAGGATTGTGCTATATAGGAATCATCATTAATCGCAAAAGAATTAATTAATGCCGTTTTTGAAGATTGCAAAGCTTTATCAAATTTCGCATCGTTAAAATCGGCTACAGCTTGATTAAGTAATCTCTCTATCTCATCTTGCTCTGTTTTAAAATCTTGTGCAATGACATTCGAAACAAAGAAAAATAAAAACAATAGTAAACGGATGGATTTGGCTTTAATCATAGGGTCAGTTCATCTTTCAAATATAATTTTTTTATTCAAAAAAAAATCTCGTTTAAACGAGATTTTCAATGTATTGAATTAATTTCTAATTAATTTACGATATTTTATTCGTTTTGGTGTTGCATCTACTCCTAAGCGTTTTCTTTTGTTCTCTTCATATTCCGAGAAACCACCTTCAAAATAGTATACTTCAGAGTTTCCTTCAAAAGCTAAAATGTGAGTGCAAATTCTATCCAAGAACCATCTGTCGTGGCTAATTACAACAGCACAACCCGCAAAGTTCTCTAAACCTTCTTCTAAAGCTCGTAGCGTATTAATATCCAAATCATTGGTTGGTTCATCCAATAACAAAACGTTTCCTTCTTCTTTTAAAGTCATAGCTAGGTGTAAGCGGTTTCTTTCTCCACCAGATAATGCGGCGACTTTTTTGTTTTGATCGCTTCCTCCAAAATTAAATCGGGACAAATAGGCTCTTGAGTTTACTTGTCTTCCGCCCATCATGATTAATTCTTGTCCGTCACAGAAATTCTCCCAGATGGATTTGTTAGGATCAATATTCGAATGTGATTGGTCAACATAAGCAATTTTAACAGTTTCCCCGATTTTGAATTCACCACCATCCGGTTTTTCTTCTCCCATAATCATACGGAAAATAGTCGATTTACCAGCTCCATTAGGGCCAATAATTCCCACGATTCCAGCTTGTGGTAAAGTGAAATTTAAGTTGTCGTATAATAACTTTTCTCCAAAAGCCTTAGCTACTCCTTTCGCTTCGATGACATTAGTTCCTAATCTTGGTCCGTTAGGGATGTAAATTTCTAACTTTTCGTCTAGTTCTTTTTGGTCTTCGTTTAAGAGTTTGTCATAGTTTTGCAAACGTGCTTTTTGTTTGGTTTGTCTTCCTTTAGCACCTTGACGAACCCAGTCCAACTCACGTTCTAACGTTTTTCTACGTTTGGAAGCGACTTTTTCTTCTTGTTCCATACGTTTTGATTTTTGGTCTAGCCAAGAAGAATAATTCCCTTTCCACGGAATACCTTCTCCTCTATCCAATTCTAAAATCCAACCTGCTACATTATCTAAGAAATATCTATCGTGCGTTACGGCAATTACGGTTCCTGAATATTGTGCCAAATGTTGCTCTAACCAAAGTACACTTTCTGCATCTAAGTGGTTGGTTGGCTCATCCAATAACAATACATCTGGTTGTTGCAAAAGCAAACGACACAAAGCCACACGACGTTTTTCACCACCTGACAATACGCTGATTGGCATATCACCTTCAGGAGTTCGAAGAGCATCCATGGCTACTTCTAATTTATTGTCAATTTCCCAAGCACCGCAAGCATCAATACGGTCTTGCAATTGCGCTTGACGGTCCATCAGTTTGTCCATCTTATCCGCATCTTCATACACTTCTGGCAAACCAAACATATCGTTGATTTTATTGAACTCGTCTAAAAGTGCCATCGTTTCAGCAACTCCTTCTTTTACGATTTCAATAACGGTTTTGGTCTCGTCTAGTTGTGGTTCTTGCTCTAAGTAACCTACTGTATATCCTGGTTGAAAAACTACGTCTCCTTGGTAGTTTTTATCTACTCCAGCAATAATTTTTAACAAAGAAGATTTTCCTGAACCGTTTAGTCCGAGGATTCCAATTTTCGCTCCGTAGAAGAAACTTAAATATATATTTTTTAAAACTTGCTTATCACTTCCTTGGTACGATTTGCTCAATCGTTGCATGGAGAAAATTACTTTCTTATCGTCAGACATTTTTTAGATTGTTAGATTAATGAATTATTAAATTGAATTATAGTCGTCCTTTTAGAGAGCTGAACACCCAAGCATTGGCTAAAAACCCAACACCTACAGCTCCAAAGCCCCAACCTGCAACATCGGCATAACGATAAATTCCTAATCCTATTAGAATAAATCCCATGATAATCATAATTAAGGTTGCCCATCCTAAGACGGTATTTTTATTCATTCCCATATTCTGTGGTTTTTAATTTTGGAGAGCAAATTTAGTGAAAAATGTTGATAATTTATGGTTTGTAAACAACTCCTTCTTTCATTACAAAAACTACATTATTTACTGTAGTTATATCTTGTGTTGGATCCCCTTCAGTAGCAATAATATCGGCCAAGTAGCCTGATTCAATAACTCCGATTTGCTTATCCATATCAAGAAGTATAGCATTAGTTACAGTAGCTGCTTGTAATGCTTTCATAATTGGCATTCCTGCTTCGGTCATATAGATAAACTCTCTAGCGTTTTGACCATGTTCAAAAACACCAGCATCAGTTCCGAAAGCTATTGGCACACCTTTTTTGTAGGCTTTGGCAAAAGTCCCTTGGATTCTTGGCCCGATGGAAAGTGCTTTAGGAACGACAATTACAGGATAGTAATTAGGTTTTTTAGCATTTTCCTCTACTGTTTTTCCAGCTATAATTGTTGGTACTAAATAGCAATTGTTTTTTATCATTAAATCCATGGTAGCTTCACTCATTTCGGTTCCGTGTTCAATGGTTTTTACACCAGCTCTTACGGCTCTTTGCATTCCTTCATCACCGTGGGCATGGGCTGCTACTTTCATTCCATAATCTTTAGCCGTAGTGACTATTGCTTCAATTTCTTCTTGAGTAAACTGTGGGTTTCCACTGCTTTTGGCAACACTTAAAACCCCACCAGTCGCTGTAATCTTAATCCAATCGGCTCCATTTTTATACCTTTGACGTACGGCTTGACGAGCATCTTCTACACTATTTACCACCCCTTCTTTTGGTCCTGGATTACCCATTAAATCTTTGCGATATCCATTAGTTGGATCAGCATGACCACCCGTTGAGGCCAATGCTTTTTCGACAGTAAATATTCTGGGTCCTATAACTTTCCCAGCATTGATAGCATTTCTCAAAGAAACATTTACTCCGCTTCCTCCTAAATCTCTCACTGTAGTAAAACCTGCCATTAAAGTTTTTTTGGCGAAACCTTCGGCGTTATAAGCAACATCGGCGTCATTTAATGTAAACTCTTCTAAATAAGCTGTTGGACTAGTTTGTTCTTCTAAATGCACGTGCATGTCTATCCATCCGGGCATTACTGTTTTACTTTTTAAATCGATTACTTTTGAACTGGAATCCGTGGGGGCAATAAATCCATCTTGGATACTTTTGATGGTTTTCCCGGAAACAATAATGGTTTTATTTCCCAATACTTTTCCGTTTCTAGTATCGATAAGTTTGCCACATTGAATAAAGGTTTCTTGACCAAAAACAAATGTGGCCATTAGTAATGAACTGAATAGTAGTAGTTTTTTCATTGGAATAAAATTAAACTGATAAAGATAGTAATTCTTAGGAATGAAAGCCTTCTTCAAAAAAGAAAATCTTCCTTAGGTTAGTTGAATATACTAACCAGCATCTCTTTGTATAAATCCGAATCACTTAGATTAGCGGCTCCTACCCCTTTGCTCTTTACATCTATATCACGTAAAGTAGCTACTATACCGCTTACTTTTCGCATAGGGTAATTTTTGGCTGCTCCAATATAATCATTAACAAAATACGGATTAACCTTTAACGTCTTGGCTACATTACTGGGAGACTTGTCTTTTAATCCGTGGTATTGCAACAAGGCTGAAAAAAAGCTAAACACTAATCCGGTTGTTAGAACCAAAGGATTGTCTTTGGTGTTTTGGGCAAAATAACTAGCAATTTGATAGGCTTTTAGTTGGTTCTTTTCCCCGATAGCTTTTCTGAATTCAAAGACATTAAAGTCTTTACTGAAACCAATATTTTCTTCAATATGATTGGGAGTTATCGTGCTGCCTTTCGGTAAAATGATTTCAAGTTTGGTTAATTCGTTGGCAATTCTACTCAAATCATTTCCTAAAAATTCAACCAACATAGCATTGGCTTTAGGTTCTATAGTAAAGCCTCTTCCTTGCAGTACTCTGTTAATCCATTGCCCTACTTGGTTTTCATATAGTTTTTTACTTTCGTAAACTAAACCATGTTTGTCTAAAGTCTTGGTGATTTTTTTGCGTTTATCTAACGTTTTGTATTTATAAGCTAGTACTAAAACCGTTGTAGGTTGAGGGTTTTCAGCATAACTTTCGAGTTTATCAATGGTCTTAGCCAAATCCTGTGCTTCTTTGACAATCACCACTTGACGCTCTGCCATCATTGGATATCGTTTAGCATTGCTCACAATATCATCAATGGTTGTATCTCTTCCATAGAGCACCATTTGATTGAACCCTTTTTCATCCTCTGAAAGTAAATTTTCTTCTAAGTATTCTGTTATTCTATCAATATAATAAGGCTCTTCTCCCATCAAAAAATAGATAGGCTTAATGTTACCGGCTTTTATGTCGTTGATGATTTTTACAACCTCATCCATTTTATGGAAATTTTTAAATTTTGACCCGTGCTATAGCGAACGGATGTTAATAATTTTAAATTTTAAATTACATTTGCTTTATGCAAAAACTTAATTTTCCTTCGTATTCGTTTCGCTTCAAAAATAGTGAAAATAAAGTGGCTATTTTTGATGAAATCAGGAAAAAATTTATTCTTCTTACTCCCGAAGAATGGGTGCGTCAACACACAGTTCAATTTCTGTTACAAGACAAAAATTATCCAAAATCGTATCTTAACGTTGAAAAATTGATTAAAGTCAATGATTTAAAGAAACGCTATGATGTGGTTGTTTTTCAACCTGATGGCGGTATTTATTTACTTATAGAGTGTAAAGCTCCCGAAGTGAAAATTACTCAAGATACATTTGATCAAATTGCTCGTTATAATTTGACCCTTAAAGCTACTTACTTGATGGTAACCAATGGTCTAAATCATTACTTTTGTCAAATGGATTTTGAAAAGGAAACTTATATTTTCTTGAAGGAATTACCAAATTTCTCAAACGATTAACTTTTGAAAAAAATAGCTGTTGTCATATTAAATTGGAATGGAGCCAAACTGTTAGAAGAATTTTTACCTTCGGTAGTTCGATATTCTGATGAAGCTAAAGTATACGTTATTGATAACGCTTCAACTGATGATTCTATTACCATCCTTAAATCCCAATTTCCATCCGTTACCATTATTAAGAATGATGGTAATTATGGGTTTGCCAAAGGGTATAATGTAGGTTTGGAACAAGTAGAGGAAGACTATTATGCCTTAGTGAATTCGGATATTGAGGTAACTGAAAATTGGCTTACTCCCATTCTGTCAATTTTTGATTCCGAATCCTCTGTTGGTATCATTCAACCTAAAATTTTAGATTATAAAAACAAAACTTACTTTGAATATGCTGGTGCTGCTGGAGGTTTTATAGATCAATATGGCTATCCTTATTGTAGAGGGCGTATTTTTGAAACTATTGAAAAGGATGCTGGGCAATACGATGACGAAGTTGATATCTTTTGGGCCAGTGGGGCTTGTTTTTTTATTCGGAAAGAAGTGTATCGAAACCTAAACGGATTTGATAGTGATTTTTTTGCGCATCAGGAAGAAATTGATTTGTGTTGGAGGGCCTTTAACTTGGGTTATAAAGCTAAATATACCTTCAAATCAAAGGTCTATCATGTTGGTGGCGCCACGTTAAACGAAAGCAATCCAAAGAAGACTTTTCTAAATTTCAGAAACTCCCTTTTAATGCTCACTAAAAATTTGCCTAAAAATAAATTAGTGCCCATCCTTTTTATACGTCTTGTTCTTGATGGATTAGCTGGAGTACAATTTATTTTTAAAGGAAAATTTATTCATTGTTGGGCTATTATCAAAGCTCATTTTGCTTTTTACAGCTTGATAAACAAAACTTTAAAGAAACGAAAAGGAAAAACCTTAAATAATTACTATCATTTTAAAAGTATTGTATACCGCTACTTTATAAAAAGTGGCACTATTTTTGAAAGGTAATTTTAACAAGAGTTTATCATTTAATTTGATTCTCTTAGACTGAAATAATCCGTACTTTTGTTAAAATTTTAATCAAACACTTATGAAAAAAGTAATTTTTGCCCTTTCGTTACTAGCCCTAACATTGACTTCATGTGGCTCCAAGAAAAAAATTGCCGCTTTAGAAGCTCAAAACAAAGAATGTCAAGATTTATTGAATTCAACTACCATGAAATTGAATTTGTGTTTGTCTGAAAAAGACGCACTTTCTAAACAAAATGATTATTTAAAACAAAACAATTCCGATTTGATTAATAACTCAAAAGAATTAACCGTTTTAACTACTAAAGGGGCTCAAAACCTGGAGAAATCATTAGAAAGTTTGAAAGAGAAAGATTTAAAAATCTCTAGGCTTCAAGATGCTTTAACCAAAAAAGATAGCGTAACCTTAGCCTTAGTAACTAGCCTAAAAAGTTCTGTAGGCATTGCTGATCCAGACATTGAAATTAACGTAGAAAAAGGGGTAGTTTTCATTTCTATTGCTGACAAATTGTTATTCAAAAGCGGCAGTTATACTGTAAGTGATAAAGCCAAAGATGTATTAGCTAAAGTAGCTAAAGTGATTAATAGTCGTCCAACATTTGAATGTATGGTAGAAGGTCATACGGATAACGTTCCGTTTACTGGCAATGCTGTTTTGCTTGACAACTGGGATTTAAGTGTTAAGCGTTCCACAGCTATTGTTAGAGTTTTGACAAAAGATCTAGGTGTTAAACCTTCTCAATTAATCGCAGCTGGTCGAAGTGAATTTATTCCGTTAGTAGATAACACAACAGCCGATAATAGAGCCAAAAACAGAAGAACTCGTATAGTAGTATTACCAAAAATTGACGAATTCTACGATATGATTGAAAAAGAAATGAAGAATCAGAAGAAATAAAATCGGATTACGAAATAGCAAACGTCTCAAGAAATTGGGGCGTTTTTTTTATTAAAAAATATCAGGATCTCCTTTTCCTTCACGAACAACAATTGGTTCGTAGCCTGATAGATCAATAATGGTAGACCCAATATTATCGCCATACCCGCCATCAATAACCATATCGACAACATGTTGCCATTTTTCAAAAATCAATTCTGGGTCGGTAGAATATTCTAATACTTCATCATCATCGTGGATGGAAGTGGAAACTATTGGATTTCCAAGCATCTTTACAATTTCTAACGCGATATTGTTAGCTGGAATTCTGATTCCGACGGTTTTCTTTTTACGGAATTCTTTAGGTAAATCATTATTCCCTGGAAGGATAAAAGTATAAGGGCCTGGCAAGGTTCTCTTCAAAATCTTAAAAGTAGCAGTATCAATTTGGCGAACATAATCAGAAAGATTACTCAAATCGCTACAAACAAAAGAGAAGTTCGCTTTTTCTAATTTGATGCCTTTGATTTTAGCAATTCTTTCAAGCGCCTTCGTGTTGGTAATATCACAACCTAATCCATAAACCGTATCGGTTGGGTAAATTACCAAACCTCCGTTACGCAATACCTCCACTACTTTTTTGATAGCCGCTTCGCTGGGTTTGTCCTCGTATATTTTGATGAATTCGGCCATTACTTTTATTTATCTGTTTTTGGAGTTACTAATAATCCCATTAGTAAGGAAATTACAATACCCACTGCAACACCAATTATAACTCTTTTGGTGGTAATTGCTTGATGATTTATGTATTTTGGAATGATATAAACATTCATAAGTGTCATTACCACAAACCAATAGATTACAAATTTCCAATTCGATTTTAGTTTTTCCATAGCTACTTTATCCTATTACATCCAACTTAGCAAAACGCAGTAATAACTTTTTTATACCTCCTACTTCAAATTTAATTTCAGCTTTTTTATCTGCTCCTATCCCTTCCATGTTGAGCACCTGTCCTTTGCCAAAACGTTCGTGCATTACGATGTTTCCTATAGTTAATTTACTATCAAATAAATTAGTATTATTCGATGGCGCATTGCCTACAGGTTTCAATTTACGAATATTAACCGAAGAAACGGGTTCTTCTCCATATCTTTTGGGTGGCGTTCCAGCAACTGGTTTTTCTAATCTGAGTTTTGATTTATCAATATCACCAAAAATATCCAAATCGATACTAGGTTTGTATTTATAACCACCAGCATCAGATGGATTGATGTATTCTAAATACTCGTCTTTGATTTCTTCAATGAATCTAGATGGTTCTGCATCTGTCAATTTCCCCCAGCGGTAACGAGATTGCGCATAGGTTAAATACGCTTGATGTTCCGCTCGAGTTAAGGCCACATAAAACAAACGTCGCTCTTCTTCTAATTCACTTCGAGTATTTAAACTCATAGCACTTGGGAATAAATCTTCTTCCAATCCAACTACAAATACATACGGAAACTCAAGACCTTTGGCTAAGTGAATCGTCATCAAGGCTACTCTGTCGTCATCACCAGTATCGTTATCTAAATCAGTAGCCAATGCCACATCTTCCATGAATTCTGATAAGGCTCCACGAGCTCCATCTATTTCTTTTTGACCTTCAATGAAGTCTTTGATACCCCCATCAAGGTTTCGATATTTTCAATTCGGGCAATCCCTTCTGGAGTTCCGTCTTTTTTGAGTTCTTGGATTAATCCTGTCTTCTTAGCAACGTGTTCTGTTAAAACAAACGCATCTTGTTGTTCATTGATGATTTGAAAACTTTTAATCATGTTTACAAAATCTTCCAACTTTTGTTTGGTTCCTGAATTGAGTTTTAAATCAATTTTATCAATGTTTTCCATTACTTCAAAAATGGAACGCTTGTAATGATTGGCAGCAATAGTTAGTTTTTCGATAGTAGTATCTCCAATTCCTCTTGCTGGATAGTTAATTACACGCACTAAAGCTTCTTCGTCTTTTGGGTTGATGACCAAACGCAAATAACACAATACATCTTTGATTTCTTTTCTTTGATAGAAAGACAAACCACCATAAATTCTATAGGGTATATCACGTTTACGCAAAGCATCTTCCATAGCACGAGATTGTGCATTGGTACGGTATAAAATGGCAAACTGTCCGTTTCGCATTTGATTGCGCATCTTTTGTTCAAAGATTTCACTGGCTACAAATCGGCCTTCTTCTCCATCGGTAATGCTGCGATGAACTTTTACTTTGGGTCCGAAATCATTAGCAGTCCATACTATTTTCTCGAGCTTGGTTTTATTTTTATCGATAATGGAATTGGCTGCTTCCACTATATTTTTGGTGGAACGATAGTTTTGTTCGAGTCGATAGGTTTTTACATTCTCGTAATCCTTTTGAAAGTTGAGAATGTTATTGATATTCGCCCCACGGAAAGCATAGATACTTTGAGCATCATCGCCTACGACACAAATGTTTTGAAATCTATCCGATAAAGCGCGAACAATTAAGTACTGAGAATGATTGGTATCTTGGTACTCATCTACTAAAATATATCTAAATCTATCTTGATATTTAGCCAAAACATCTGGAAAACGATTCAGTAATTCATTAGTTTTTAATAATAAATCATCAAAATCCATCGCCCCAGCTTTGAAACATCGGTCTACATAATTGGCATAGATTTCACCCAAGCGAGGCTTTTTGCTCATAGCATCTTGCTCTTGTAACTCGGGATTATTTAAGTACGCTTTGACCGTGATTAAAGAGTTTTTATAAGATGATATTCTGCTCAAGATTTGTTTGGGTTTGTAGATATCTTTATCCAACTGCATTTCCTTGATAATTGCTGAAATTAATCGAACGCTATCTTGGGTATCATAAATCGTAAAGTTGGAAGGATAACCCAATTTATCTGCTTCACTTCTTAAGATTCTGGCAAACACCGAGTGAAATGTTCCCATCCAAAGGTTTTTGGCTTCATTTGTTCCAACAATATCCGAGATACGCTTTTTCATTTCTCGCGCGGCTTTGTTGGTAAAGGTTAGTGCCAAAATATTAAAAGCATCGACACCCAAACTCATCAAATAAGAAATACGAACGGTAAGTACCCGCGTCTTTCCAGAGCCAGCACCAGCAATGATAATCATGGGGCCGTCTTTTTGGAAAACAGGAGCCTGTTGGGCTTCGTTGAGTTGGGAAATGTATTTTTGCATAGTTACTTTTCAGAAAGTTCAAATTTAACGTTACTAAACTTGAATTGCAACCCTATTTATTGCTAATTATCAACAGTTCAAAACGCCAAATTTTAGGTAGATAACGTCAAGTATGGAGTGCTTAACGCCAAACTTGGGGTTCTTGACGTAAAATTTGGGGTTATATAACGTAAAACTTGACGTTCTTGACGTAAAACTTGACGTTCCTGACGCCAAATTTGGGGTTCTTGACGTAAAATTTGGGGTTATTCTGTTATATTTGTCAAAATTTTTGAATTAAGAAATGTTATGAATACAGATAAGATTTTAGAATTACTAATGTACACTGTTCCCTCTTTAATTACTGGAGGTGTGGCTTATTATTTGTTTGCTACTTATTTCAAGGACCAGCAAAACACGCGTCGTTGGTTATTGCAAAAAGAGAATCAAAAACATTCATTGCCCTTGCGTTTACAAGCGTATGAACGATTGGCTTTGCTTTTAGAACGTATTAATCCGTCAAAACTGTTGATTAGAGTCGCCCCTATAAACGATAATAAAGAAGCTTATCAAAACCTTTTGATACAACATATTGAACAAGAGTATGAACATAATATTACACAACAAGTGTATGTAACCGATGATTTATGGACTATGCTTTTGACTGCCAAAAACACTATTATTCAAAATATTAGAAAAGCTACTTTGGATGAAACCGTTACCAATGCTGACCAACTAAGAGAGAAAATATTAAGTAACCTTCTCGAAGGACAGACTCCGACTAGCATTGCTTTGAGCTATTTAAAAAATGAAGTTGCCGAAGTTTTAGGATAACAAAAAAGCCTTCTCAATTGAGAAGGCTTTTTTTATTTCTTGAAGTTACTTATTCCCTCTTTTAGCCAAGCTAGATACTCATCAATGTTTGGAGTGTAAGCAACGGGAATATTTAATTCTTTTTCATTTAAATCTAAAAGAACATATAAAGGTCTTGAATTATTATTGAACCGTGTAATTTGAAATTCACTCCATTTCTTCCCTACAGTGTTGATTTCTTTCCCTTCTTTAGTAACAAATTGTTCTCCTTGAGGTAATTCTTTTTTATCATCTCCGTACAAGGATATCAGTACTACATTATTTTTTAGAATATCTAATACTTTCTCATCAGACCATACATTGCTTTCCATTAATCGGCAATTGACACATTGCTTTCCAGTGAAGTCAATCATAATTGGTTTATTAACCTTTTTTGCATAATCCACTCCCGTTTTATAATCGGTAAAAGAAATCAAGTTATGTACTGTCAATTCAGATCCTGCGGGTAACTGTTTGTCATATTCCATCGACTTACTTCCAAATCCATGTGGGCTCTCACTGTAAGTTTGTGGTGGTGGAAAAGCAGAAATTAATTTAAGCGGTGAACCCCAGAGTCCAGGAATTAAATAAACAGTAAATGCCAACGAAAGCATTGCCATAAGTAATCTGCCAACTGATAAATGAGATAGCGGACTATCATGGGGTAATGTAATTTTTCCAAAAAGATATAATGACAATCCTGCAAAAACAGCTATCCAAATAGCAACAAAAACTTCTCTGTTCAACCAATGTAAATCCAAACCTATATCAGCATTTGATAGAAACTTGAATGCTAGTGCTAATTCGACAAATCCAAAAACTACTTTAACTGTATTCAACCAACCACCCGATTTTGGCATATTACCTAATAAAGTAGGTGCTAATGCAAAAAACATAAACGGTAATGCTAATCCAAACCCGAATCCAAGCATAGCTATTGATAGAATTGTTGCTCCTCCATCAGAATCTAAAGACGTTCCAAAAACTAAACCTAAAGCAGGGCCAATGCATGAAAAAGAAACTATGATTAAAGTTAATGCCATGAAAAAGATGCCTATCAATCCACTTTTATTAGAGGCTTTATCTACCTTATTTGATAAACTAGATGGCATTGTTATTTCAAAAGCACCAAAAAATGAAATGGCAAAAATTATAAATATTAAAAAGAAGAAGATGTTAACATAAACATTGGTTGAAATTTCGGAGAATACATCCCTACTAATACCTTCAAAAATATGGAACGGTAAAGTTATAACACAACAAATAAAGACAATACAAGCTCCGTAAAAAATGGCATTAAATCTTCCTTTAGATTTATTTTTAGCTTGCTTCAAAAAGAAGCTTACAGTCATTGGTATCATTGGGTATACACATGGTGTAAAGGTTGCCGCCAAACCTCCTAAAAAGGCTAAGAAGAAAATCATCCAAAGTCCTTTTTTCTCTTCTTTTTTGGGAGCTTCAACCACAGCTTTTGATTCTGATTGAACAGAAACTGTGTCTACTGGAGTTGTCTTTGTGGTTATAGTGTCAGTATTGGTAACAGCTTTTTCCGTTTTTTCTGTTGTAGGGATTTTAAAAACAAATTGTTGTGGGTCTTGAATACAAGCATTTTTACAAACCTGATAATCGGCTTTGACTTTGATAGAGGTTACTTTTGGATTGATGATTTTTACCTTTTGAGTAAATGTTACTTGCTTTTCAAAGTAATATTCATCCACTCCAAAAACATCATTGAAGGCTTTTATATAAGGACTCTCTTTAGTCTTTCCGACTAATTCATAGTTCCCTTTTGGGTTGTCATATTTGAATTCGGCTGGTAAAGAACCTCCATCTGGCGTGTATTGAGAGTAGAGATGCCAACCTTCATCGATCTTTCCTTCCATAACCAAATTGAATTCGGTTTCAGTTAGTTTATCTACTTTAGTCGTCCATTTTACTGGTTTTACTATTTGGGCATTACTATTGGCAAAAGCCAAAAAACTCAAAAGAAAAAAAAGTACTTTCTTCATTAGTCGGTATAATTTATTTTTACAATTCTTGTTGTCTTGTTATCCGTTTTAAATCGGTTGTCTTGTCGTTTTCCGATAACCCAAACGATTTCATTTTCTGAACATAAAAGCCAAGTATTTGATTTGTCTAACAACGAAAACTTTTCATCTTTGAAATACTTACTCAATTTCTTTTTGCCTTCCATTCCGAAAGGATAGAAATAATCTCCTTCCTCCCATTTTCTAATAACTAACGGATAAATTAGCTTATCTTCATCAACAAAGATAGTATTAGTTGTCGCAACTGAAATGTCATCTACGTTACAAAACGCCAGTTTTAAGGGAAATTTAACTTCTTTATCTTCTTTATTAATCCAAAAATGGACATGCTCCAGCTCCGTTTGTTTTGGAAATAAAATCAAATGATTTCTATCTTTCAACACAATATACTTTTCTGAAAACACTTGTTTCCCCGATTGTGCTTTTAGCAAATCATAAATATCATTCCATGCCGTAAAGCTATAGGATTGTAGCCATTGGTATAAATACCCTTTGTAATTGCGATAGGTCAGTAATTTTGCAATATCTATTTTGATAGTATCTTCCTCCGAAACTACTTCTTTGTATACCATTTGCGAAGCGTCATTCACGAGCGATTGCGATTGTTGCAAACTGGTAATGGTATTTTGAAAAGAGTCTAACAAACTTGGATTGAGTTCTTTTAAAACAGGAACTACATCATGGCGCAATTTATTCCTCCAATATTTATCAGAGGCATTGCTGCTGTCTTCACGCCACAGAATAGTATTTTCTTTAGCAAAAGTTTCGATTTCGTTTCTGGAAAAAGCTAGTAAAGGTCGGACAACATGCCCGTTTTGTTGCGGAATTCCAGTAAAGCCCTCTAATCCTGAGCCTCGGGTTAGATTGATTAAAAAGGTTTCTAAACTATCATCTGTGTGATGGGCCGTTACAATGTAATCGTAACTGTTGTTTATCAAAAGGGTATTGAACCATTCATAGCGAAGGTTTCGGGCCACCACTTGAATCGAAAGTTTTTGTTCTTCGGCAAATTTTTTGGTTTCAAACCGATTGACATAAACCAAGATTCCTAATTTTTCGCATTCGGATTGTACAAATCGTTCGTCTTCATCGCTCTCAGCACCACGTAACTGAAAATTACAATGAGCAACTCTAACATCCAGTCCAGATTGTAAACATAAATGCAACAACACCATACTATCTATACCTCCGCTGGTTGCCAAAAGCAATTTTTTTCCTTTAAGAAAAAGAAGATTGGAGTTGATGTGATTTTGAAATTTCTGAAGCATATTCAAAAGTAGTTATTTTAATTTAACTCAACACTTCAAACATGGCTTTGGCTTTTAGCAAACATTCTTCGTATTCCAGTTCGGGAACAGATTGCGAAGTAATGGCGCTTCCTACTGAAAAAGAAAGATACTGTTCTTTAGCATTGTATAAAATACTTCGGATAACGACATTGAAATCGAAATCATTATCGGGAGTGAAATAGCCTACTGCTCCGCTATATAAACCGCGTTTGGTTTCTTCTAATTCCTCGATAATTTTCATGGCAGAAATTTTGGGTGCTCCAGTCATGCTTCCCATTGGAAAAGTCGTTTTAAGAATTTCTATCGGTGAAGTCGAAGGGTCTGCTGTCGAAACCACTGTTGATATCATTTGATGCACTTGTTCAAAAGAATAAATACCACATAATTCTTCTACTATAACAGAACCTTTGTTAGCGGTATGGGATAAATCATTTCGAACTAAATCCACTATCATGATGTTTTCAGAACGTTCTTTTGGGTTGGTCGCTAATTCGGTTTTTGAATTTTCATCTAAAACAGCATCCTTAAATCGTTTGGCAGTCCCTTTTATGGGTTGGGAAATGATTCTGTCGCCTTCTTTCCTAATGTACCGTTCAGGAGAAGCGCAAAGCAAATACTGATGCTGATTTTTAAAAAAAGTCGCAAAAGGCGGTTTGGAAATACTATTCAGTTTCTGATATATTTCTAACGGATTTATAATCGCTTTTTCAGCATAGAATTCCATGCAAAAATTAGCTTCATAAATATCACCATGATGGATGTGTTCGAGCATAGTAGTAACCTTGGCGATGTAGTTGTATTTTGAAATTCGTTGCTGAATTTGAAATGGTGAATGGTAAATTGTTTTGAATGGTAAATTGTTTTGAATGGCTAGAAAATCAGATTCTATTTCGTCATCGCATAATCGCAAGTACTGCACTTCAACTTGATTTCCTTTTACCAACATTATTTTTTTGGGTTGAAAGAAAAATAAATCGGGAAATCCTAAACCGTCAAAATTATTGGATTGCAAGACTTCGGTATCATTTTTTAAATCATAGGATAGATACCCAAACAGCCAATCTTTGGTTTGTTGTTGGTACTGTTTTAAATCCTCAAAAGCATTGTGATAATCGGTTTTTACAGATGTGAAAGCATCCACAGCCAAGACACAATCATAGCTAGCATATTTTTGATGGTAGTCGTTCGAATCCAAAAAAACTACTTCTTGAAACTGTTGTGCCCATTGTAAAAGCTGTTGCTTAAAAAGCAATGGATTGGCAATAGTTCTGGTGATTTTTGTTCTCAAAAACGAGGCATTTTAATGGCTTTCAAAATTACGACAAAAAAATATTCTTTCATTTTATATTCATTGGCAATTTTTTGGCACGGTTTTTAGTAAGAGTAGATTTAGTGTTTAACAAGAAATTCGTTTTTAGCTATTGATAGAAAATTACACTTTACTTTTTTAAAATTTTCAAAACTGGATTTGTACTCTATTAATAACTATTTAAAAATGAATGTAAAATGAAACACTTATCAAAATTGGGTTGGGCCTTGTTCTTAATTGGACTTGCCGTTGCGTGTAAACAAGCTGATGCAGTTGCTGATGCTAAAACTGAATCCTCATCTGAGGCTACCGCTGACACTACTGCTGTTGGAAGCATTTCTTCTAATGCTGTTGTTCAGAAAAATGAAATCCCCCGAAAGTTTGTTCGAACTGCCGATTTAAAATTCAAAGTCAAGGATGTGGCTAAAACTACTTATGCTATTGAAAACATTGTAGCTAAGAATGGCGGCTTTGTAACGTTGTCCGATTTAAAAAGTAACATCAGTGAAAAATCGGAAACGAAAATTAGTCAAGACAGTACTTTAGAAACTACACGATTTACCGTTGACAATACGATTACACTTCGAGTTCCTAATACACAATTGGATACCGTATTAAAATCGATGGTCAAGGAAGTAGCTTTTTTGGATAGTCGATTAATCAAAGCGGATGATGTGGCTTTGCAAATGTTGACCAATACATTAGTTCAGAAAAGATTAGCTGCTCATCAAACTAGATTGGCCAAAGGGATTGATACTAAAGGGAAAAAATTGAATGATATTACCAATGCTGAAGACAAATTACTAGACCGAGGAAAGGAAAGTGATGATACGGTTATCCAAAATTTAAGTTTACAAGATCAAGTTAATTACAGCACCGTAACGCTTTATTTATACCAAAGAGAAAGTGTTTTACAAGAAATTGTAGCCAATGAAAAAAGTAGTAATGCTTACCGACCACATATTGGGTTGCAAATTTGGGAAAGTTTGAAAACAGGTTGGTTTATGTTTGAAGCAATTGTTGCTTTTGTGGTGCAACTTTGGCCATTGCTTCTAATACTTGCTTTAGGAATTTTTGGTTACAGAAAATTTGTCAAAAAATAGCATCTCTTTTTTTTGATTAAGAAAAGAATACCATTGGAAACTCCTTTGGTATTTTTTTTTAACTTTGAAATACTAACCTAAAAAAATTTAACTATTATGAAAATTGCAACCCTTGTTGTCCGAGTATTGATAGGGCTTTTGCTTTTATTTGCTTCTATCACGTATTTCTTTAATCTTATAGAGCAACCTGAAACTACAGGAAACATGAAGACCTTCGAATTGGGTTTAGCCGCTTCTGCCTATTTGATGCCATTGGCCAAAGCAGTTGAATTGCTTTGTGGTTTATCTTATGTAAGTGGTAAGTATGTTACTTTGGCTAATATTGTACTTCTGCCAGTAAGTTTAAACATTTTACTAATCAATTACTTTATGGCTCCTGAAGGTTTACCTATTGCTCTTCCAATGTTTTTAGGAAACCTCTTTTTAATTTATCGCAATTGGAATAATTATAAAACAGTATTTACTCCATAAAAAAAGTCCCCAAAAGGGGACTTTTTCATTACTATAATTTGACTTAAACCAAATCAAATCTATCTAAATTCATTACTTTATTCCAAGCTTTTACAAAGTCATTTACAAATTTTCCTTTGGCATCACTTTCAGCATAAACTTCAGCTAAAGCTCTTAGTTCAGAATTGGAACCAAAAATTAAATCGGCTCTTGTAGCGGTCCATTTTGAAGCTCCAGATTTTCTGTCTTTCCCTTCAAATGCTTCTCCTTTGTCATCCGTTGCTTCCCATTTAGTTCCTAAGTCCAAAACATTCACAAAGAAATCATTACTTAAAACGCCTGGTTTAGTAGTGAATACTCCGTTTTTAGAACCGTTGTAGTTGGCATTTAAAACACGTAGACCTCCCACTAAAACAGTCATTTCCGGTGCAGTAAGCGTTAAGAGTTGCGCTTTGTCAACTAATAAAGCTTCTGTTGGTGATACACATGATGCTGCTTTGTAATTTCTGAATCCATCAGCTTTTGGTTCTAACACTTTGAAAGAATGAACATCGGTTTGCTCGATGGTGGCATCGGTTCTTCCTGGAGTGAACGGAACTTTAACATCATAACCTCCGTCTTTTGCTGCTTTTTCAACTGCTGCGCCACCTGCCAGAACAATCGTATCAGCTAAAGAAACTTTTTTGTTACCGCTTTGTTTTGCGTTGAAATTATTTTGAATACTTTCTAAAGTGGTTAACACTTTGTTCAACTGAGTTGGATTATTTACTGCCCAATTTCTTTGTGGCTCTAAACGGATTCGGGCTCCATTAGCACCTCCACGTTTATCAGAACCTCTAAAAGTTGCTGCCGAAGCCCAAGCTGTTGAAACCAATTCTGAAACCGATAAGCCTGAAGCTAAAATATCTAATTTTAATTGAGCGATATCTTGCTCATTCACCAACTCGTGATTTACTGCTGGTACTGGATCTTGCCAAATTAGTTCTTCCTGAGGTACTTCAGTTCCTACGTATCTTACTTTAGGTCCCATATCTCTGTGTGTCAATTTGAACCAAGCTCTAGCAAAAGCATCTTGAAATTCAGTAAAGTTTTCAAAATATCTTCTTGAAATAGGCTCATAAATCGGATCCATTTTTAAAGCTAAATCGGCTGTAGTCATAACTGGTGCATGACGTTTATTTGGGTCATGAGCATCTTCTACTAATGTAGCAGCTGACTCATCTGTTGGAATCCATTGGAATGCGCCTGCTGGACTTTTAGTTAACTTCCAATCAAATTTGAATAAGGTTTCGAAATAACCGTTATCCCAAGTAGTTGGATTTGGTTTCCAAGCTCCTTCTATTCCACTAGTAATAGCATCCCCAGCTTTTCCAGTTCCGAATGCATTTTTCCATCCCATTCCCATTTCTTCAATGCTAGCTCCTTCTGGTTCTCTTCCCACCAATTCTGCATCTCCAGCACCATGTGCTTTTCCAAAAGTATGACCTCCAGCTACTAAAGCCACCGTTTCTTCGTCGTTCATGGCCATTCGAGCAAAAGTTTCTCTGATGTCTTTTCCAGATGCTACTGGATCCGGTACACCATTAGGTCCTTGTGGATTTACATAAATCAATCCCATTTGAACCGCAGCTAGAGGATCTTCTAATTCTCTGTCTCCGCTATATCTTTTGTCACCCAACCATTCTGTTTCTTTTCCCCAATTGATGTCTTGTTCTGGTTCCCAAACGTCTTCTCTTCCACCAGCAAAACCAAAAGTTTTGAATCCCATCGATTCTAAAGCACAGTTTCCGGCTAAAATCATTAAATCTGCCCATGATAAACTCTTACCATATTTTTGTTTGATAGGCCAAAGTAACATTCTCGCTTTATCTAAGTTTCCGTTATCAGGCCAACTGTTTAACGGAGCAAAACGTTGATTACCTGTTCCGGCTCCACCACGTCCGTCTGAAATTCTATAAGTTCCAGCACTATGCCAAGCCATACGAATAAACAATGGACCATAATGTCCATAATCTGCAGGCCACCAATCTTGCGAATCGGTCATTAAAGCGAAAATATCTTTTTTAACGGCTGCTAAATCAAGACTTTTGAACGCTTCTGCATAATTAAAATTTTCATCTAGTGGGTTTGATAAAGTAGAGTGCTGTCTTAAAATATTTAAGTTTAAACGATTCGGCCACCAGTCATTATTTGAGGTTCCGCCTCCAGCAGTTTGATTAGAATTTCCGTGACCAAAAGGGCATTTGCCTTGAGATGTGTCATTTCCCATGTTTGTTAAGATTTATGTTGTTATTGTGTAAAATTACATTTTTGATAGCCCAAAACTAATGATAAACATCATATTCAACTATAATATTTAATTATATATTACTATTAATTGATTGTCAAAACTTATATCAAAGATTTGAAGCTATCCTATTGTTTGGTTTTATATATTTGTTTTTCCAAGAACCAAAAAACAACCGTATGCGATTCTCCCATTTATTCCGAAAAAAAACAGTTCAAGATATTTTAAATCAAGTAGCTAAGAATGAAGCGGATGGACATCAGGCATTAGGTAAACATTTAACAGCACGTGATTTAACCGCTTTTGGTATAGCAGCCATTATTGGAGCTGGAATATTTAGTACCATTGGAAAAGCCAGTGCCGATGGAGGTCCGGGAGTTATCTTCTTATTTATTTTTACCGCTATTGCTTGTAGTTTTGCGGCTTTTGCTTATGCCGAATTTGCTTCAATGGTCCCCGTTTCAGGAAGTGCTTATACTTATTCTTATGTAGCTTTTGGTGAAATTATTGCTTGGATAATTGGTTGGGCTTTAATTATGGAATATGCCATTGGAAATATTACCGTAGCCATTTCTTGGAGTGATTATTTTACAGGCTTACTTGAAAGTGGTGGCATTCATTTACCCCAATGGGTTCAGATGGATTACCTCACGGCTTCCAATGGTTTCAAAGATGCAACAGCACTAATGCAAAACGGCAAAGTCTTTGAAAATTTACCAGATAGTTTGAAAGCAGCTTATACCGCATGGACTACCTCTCCTACTATTGGTTCTTTCCATTTAGTAGCCGACTTACCCGCTTTATTTATCATTATCATCATTACTTATTTGGTTTACCGAGGGATGAAAGAGTCTAGAAATGCTAGTAATTTGATGGTTGTTATCAAACTTTGTATCATTCTATTGGTAATTGCTGTTGGTGTATTTTATGTTGACACAGCCAACTGGCATCCTTTTGCACCAAATGGTGTTGGAGGCATTCTTAAAGGAGTTTCGGCTGTATTCTTTGCTTATATTGGTTTTGACGCCATCTCTACTACAGCAGAAGAATGTAAAGATCCACAACGAGATTTACCGCGTGGTATGATGTGGGCGATTATCATTTGTACTATTCTTTATGTCGTTATCGCTTTAGTGTTGACTGGAATGGTGAATTATGCCGACTTAAATGTGGGTGACCCTTTAGCCTTTGTATTTGATAAATTGAATTTGAAATGGATGTCGGGCATCATTGCTGTTAGTGCTGTCGTTGCTATGGCCAGTGTTCTATTAGTTTTTCAAATGGGACAACCTCGTATCTGGATGAGTATGAGTCGGGATGGATTGTTACCAAAACGCTTTTCGAAAGTGCATCCTAAATACCATACCCCTTCTTATGCTACTATAGTAACTGGATTTGTCGTGGCTATTCCTGCGTTATTTTTGAATTTAACTATGGTAACCGATTTATGTAGTATTGGAACCTTGTTTGCCTTTGTATTGGTTTGTGCAGGTGTTTTAGTATTGCAAAACAAACCTGATATTCCTCGAGGTAAATTTAAAACTCCGTATGTCAATTCTAAATACGTCTATCCTTTGTTATTACTAATTGGAATTAGCATTGCTTTTACAGTTAATAAAGAATCGACTTTGAACTTCCTTACCAATGAAAAACAAATCAATGCACCAGCAGATATTGTCAAATCCTTAAGCAAAGAAGATAGCAAGAAAGTATATGATTATTTGAGTAGTCTCAAAAAAGAAGTAAATACACCCGACGTAGAAAAATTATTAAGCGAATTCAGTTTAAATGAAACGACATACAAACAAGTAGTAGACAATATGCCGATTGACAATTCTTTAAAATATGAAAGTGGTTTCAGTTTGTTTAAACACAAAATTCCGATGTGGATATTCCTGATAGCACTATTGTTCTTCGCCGTTTGGTCATGGAGACAAAACCTATCATTGATTCCGTTATTGGGATTAATTTGCTGTTTGTATATGATGGCGGAGCTCAGTATTTGGAACTGGATTTATTTTACTTGTTGGTTGCTCATTGGACTAACCATTTATTTTGGTTTTAGTCATAAAAACAGTAAGCTGAATCAAAAATAAGCTTAAATAAAAAACCCGATTTCTAATTGAAATCGGGTTTTTATATATTCTACTAAATAGTTATTTTTTCAACTGAAAATCTGGATGACCACACTGCCATAAGACAAAGGCAAACTGGTCAGCAAAGTTAGCATAGGTTACATCTCTATCTTCTGTGAAATGTCCGTTATCATAGTTTACTTTCATAAATACTGGTTTCCCAGATGTAGAAGCATTTTGAACTGCAGCTGCAAATTTTCCAGGTTGCCAAGCTACCACTCTTGGGTCATTCCAACCTCCTACACAAATCACTGCTGGATAATTAACCCCATCTTTAACGTGTTGCATTCCATCCATTTCATATAACGCTTTAAATTCTTCTTCTATAGTAACGGTTCCAAATTCTGGGATATTTACTGGTCCGTTTGAGGTAAACTCACCTCGCATTGTATTGGCGCAACCTACATTACAAATAGCTGCCGCAAACAAATCGGGTCTTTCTGTAATGGAACGTGATATTAGAATTCCTCCTGCGCTAGTTCCTGTTCCTGCTAATTTTTTAGGCGATGTATAGCCATTCGCTACGAGATATTCTCCGCAACTGATGAAGTCTTTCCATGTATTAGGTTTAGTAATTTTAAAACCTGCTTTATACCATTCTTCTCCCTTTTCACTACCACCACGAACGTGCGGTATAGCTACCACTACTCCTCTTACGGCTAATGAATTTTCCATTGCGTTAAAGTAGGGAGACATACTAGAACCATATGCCCCATAACTATCCATTAAACAAACATTGGAACCATCCTTTTTTAGCCCTTTTTTATAAATGATAGACAAAGGAATCATTACTCCATCATGACCTTTTACTTCCACCTCTTCAACAACAAGGTTTTTATAGGAGTCTGGATAAACTGCTGTTTTATTGAACGGACTTGGTCCAAAACTATTTTTTACTGCATTGTATTTAAACTCTGCAAAAGGCTTGTTCCATGAGGTGATAATCACGAATATATCATTGGATTTTGTATCAATAGTAAAAGTATATGCCAAACCACTAAAAGGCATTTTCACTTCATCAGTCACACCAGTTTTAAGGTTGTATCTGAACAAATGATTATTAATTCCATCGCTATAATTGAGCAACATATAGTCTTTACAACGAGAGAAAGATTCGAGTGTTTGTGATTTCTTTTCTGGTCCAATGGTTTTTGCGGTTGACCAATTTGGGTTTTTCAAACTAGTCTCTACGAGTTTATAATTTTTAGCGCCATTATAAGTTATAGCAAAAACTCTATCACCAACCATATCAAACCCACGCACTAGTTTGTCGTTGGTTGTACACAATGTTTTCCATGGTATATTCCCTGAAAATGCTTCGCTAATTGGAGCGTAAAAAAGTTTCATTTCATTTTGTACCGTACCTTCAGCAGCGAAAATGTACTGTCTAGAATCTTCAGCAAAAAAAGCAGAGGGATAGGATTTAGATTCAATATTTAGTTTTGGATAAGCTTCGTTGCTAAAAAAATCACTATCTTTTGTATTGTCTGTGCCCAATTTATGCAACTTTGTTTTAGGATTTAATCGAGCCGTTGGATCCGTATTGTCAGCTGATTTTATCCACATGTACATAAAAGAACTGTTGTCAAAGGTCCATCCTCCTATGCCAGCAGTATTCGTTATAACATCGGATGAAAACTTTTTAGTATCCACATTCATTACTTGAATAGTAGATACTTCAGCTCCATTTTCAGAATAAGCTATGAGTAGTTTTTTACCATCATAACTTGGCGAAATCTGTTGCACAGAAAGTGTTTTACCAGCTATGAAAGTTAAGGGGTCAAATAACAATTGTTCGGGACCTGTTTCTCCTTGTCTAAAATAAACTTTACTTACCTTTTCCCCTGGCATTGTCTTTTGATAAAAAACTCTTCCTCCTTCTTTAGAACGAGAACGAAAGACCGGTGGTTGTAATTTGTCTAAACTTTTCCATTCAGCAATTAGTCCATCTCTACCCGAAATTTTATTTAGAGTAGCATTAGTTAAATCTGCTTGATCCTTGAACCAAGACACCACATTTGGGTCTTTCATATCCTCAAGCCAACGATAAGAATCGGTATAAGTTTGTCCAAAATAAGTATCCGTAACAGGTACTTTTTTTGTGGTAGGGTATTTCCATTGCGCCAACAGATTAGCACTAAGCAATAGAAAAGTAAAAGCAATACTTGTTTTCTTCATAATTGTTTTAGTTTGGTTTGTTAGAATTTAATAATCTTTTGAGTTTCTTTACCGGAATCCGTTTCCACAGTAATAAAATAAGTGCCTTTTGATAGCGAACTTATATCTAATGTTGTTGTATTTCCGTATAGCATCGTCGTTTGACCTAGAATATTTGTAACGGTCGTTTTATATATTGGTTGATCATTTGAAATCATAATATTTACAATCCCAGAAGTTGGATTTGGATAAATTGTTATCTGTTGTTTGTTAAAATCATTTACTCCCATATTAACCTGTACTGGAATATCACAGTTGCCGCCGTTATAAACTATTACATTACCACTAGTGTTGTAATTGGTAAAAACCAATTGATTCTGTTCGCCATCGTCTGTACAAATAGAAACCAGATTTGGATTGTTTTCTATTCTGAATGCATAAAATAGCAGATCCGGATCACTGGAAGAATAAACTCCGTTTCTAACATTTATGGTTTGAAGGTTAGGACAATTCATTGCATACAAATTTAAAACAGAAGATTGGGAACAATCAATCATCGCAATCGAAGTATTATTTAATTCGAGATAATTTAAATTTGCCAATCCATTAACATTGATAGCGTTTAACGGATTGCTGGAAGCATTTAGATATTGCAAGCTGCTCAGCGAACTTAAATTGATGTTGACCAGTTGATTTCCTGAACACATAAGCGACCTTAAATTTACAAGTCCAGTCAGATTCAGCAAGCTCAGTTGGTTATCGATACAGTAACCATAAATTAGTGAAGGCAGTATTGACAAATCCAAACCAGTCAATAAATTTTGAGTGACATCAATATTTTCAAGTAGTGGATTATTATTGAAACTAATGCTTGTTAAATGATTGTCATAAACCCACAATTGAACTAGGTTGGTCAAGTTGTCCGTATTAATCGTAGTTAAATCATTATGGTTGAAATTCAGTTTCCTCAGGCTGTTTAGACCCGAAACTGTAACATTGGTGAACAAGTTATCATTGGCTATCAGTTCCTGAAGCTGTGTCAGTGGAGCTATGTTGATTGATGAGATTTGATTTCCAGCGCAGTTCAGCACCTTTAAATTGGTAAAGTTTTCAATTCCGTTCAAATCATGTATATCGTTAGTCGTGTTGTAAACATTAGTTGAAACATTCAGTTCAGCAATGTTCAACGCCTCACTCAACTGGATCTGACCGTCATTATTTGTGTCAACGGCAACAGCCCATCCTATCGAATTTCTTGCTATCTGGTTGGACGAAGTTGAGCTTAGTAACATCGCTTTAAGATTAGTGTCAGGAATTGTAATAATCTGAGCGGAGACACCTAAACCCAAAAACAATAAATAAAATGAGAGGTAAAAGTTTTTCATAATCAAAAAGTTAGAGGTTTTAAAGTTATTAAATAATCTTTAATTGTAATCAATAAATTACAAAAAAAATCCGTTAAAGAATTTTCTCTAACGGATTTCCTATACTATCTAACTTTTTTACTGATAACCCACTTTTGCTTTTCAACAGCCAGTTCCTGAAGTTCTTATTTAAATTTATTGGTTTTTACCAACTGCAAAAGGAAAAATTTCTTCTTAACGGTAACGGTAAGCACAATCAGACTTGTATATAATAAGGATAACTTTTTACTGTTAAAGTTTCTCCTTTTGAACATCATTTTTCATTGTTTTTTCAAAACAATTATTGCTAATATTCTTTTATAAATTTACAAAAATAAAAAAGCATTTATTCTGATTTTCAAAATTTTAACACCAAAAAAGCCGTTTCTTTTTATTCTTGTATTCTTAACCTTATTAATAAAAAAGAAAGCTACAATTTCTCTTATAATTGATGGCAAAAAGAGAGATTCGATTACGAATTATGGTTAGCTAAAAAAGAGTATTAATAACTGAGCTGCCACTATTCTTAAAATCATTGTCAAAGGATAAACGGTAGCATAAGTGGAAGATGGAATATCATTGCCTGCTATTTTTAGTGCAAAGGTCAATGCTGGTGGGTCTGTTGAAGCTCCGGCTAAAAGTCCACAGATTTCAAAGTAGGACTTTTTAAACCACACAACAGCTATTATTCCTACCAATAACAAAGGGACTATAGTTATTACTATTCCCATACTAATCCATAAAAGACCATTGCCACTGGCAAAAGCTTCCGCTACTTTAGAACCACTTCCCAATCCCACACTAGCTAGGAAAAGCGTTATTCCCAATTCTCGTATCATCAAATTGGCACTGGTGGTGGTGTAATTGTTTAAGTAAAGTTTGTTTCCAAATCGACTTAATAACAAAGCTACAATCAGAGGCCCTCCAGCCAATCCAATTTTTACTGGCACTGGTATATTTGGAATTTGAAAAGGAATGCTGCCAAAAATTATCCCAAGTACAATCCCCATGAATATGGGCGCTAAGTCAGGGACTTCCAATCGTTTCATAGAGTTTCCTAGAATATTGGTGATGCGTTCTAATCCTTCTTTGGTTCCTACTACTTTGATAATATCTCCCAGTTGCAGTGCTATATTCCCATTGGGCACCATTTCGATACCTGCTCTGTTTAAACGAGTGAAAGTAAAATCGTGTTGGTTAATTTCTGGAATATCTCCTAATCGAGTATGGGTAATGGCTTTATTGGTTACTATAATCCGATTGGATACCAAATTACTGTCCATAGCTGTTTTTAAATCCATGGTGCTCTCTGAACCTATCAGCAGGTGTAATTTTTCAAAAAGATGTTGAGGAGCAACAATCAGTAATACATCGCCTTCGGCTAGGGTTTCATTGGCAGTTGGTGTAATTACTTTTCCGTTATGAAACATTCTAGAAACGACAATAGGTGTCGGCAGCATTTCAAAAATAGTATGCAATGAATTCCCTATTAACCCTTTGTTTTCTAAGTTTAAATGTTTAGAAATTACCTTATCTTTACGGGAATTATTGACTTCTTCGTGTTTCTCCGTTTCGTGTTCAATATCTACCTTGAATATCTTTTTCAGCAATAGCATCGTAATAATAATTCCAAAAACTCCAAAAGGATACGCCACTGCATACGCAAGCGTTACAATAGAATTATCTGCTTTTAAATGATGTAAATTACTTAAGGTAGTTTGAGCAGCTCCAAGACCAGGTGTATTGGTAACAGCACCGCTCATTACACCCGTCATAACGCCTATTGAATTTCCAAAAGCGAAATACAATACTATTGTGGTAACAACTCCAATAATAACTATCAAGGCTGATAACCCATTAGAAACAAGAGCATTTTTGTTTAGTGAAGCGAAGAAACCTGGCCCCACTTGTAATCCGAGTGTGTAAACAAATAATACTAATCCGAATTCTTTCAAGAAATCTCTCAGTTCTTCATTCAGCGAAACACCTAAATAGGAAAAAAATATTCCAACAAAAAGCACCCAAGTGACTCCTAACGAAATACCAAAAACTTTAATCTTTCCTAGCCAAATACCTAGTGCAATGACTAAACCAAAAATGATAATGGTTTGCGGAATGGACTCTTTAGTAACTAAATCTATTATCCAATTCATGGCTTTTAGGTTTATTGTAATTTCAATGGAAAGTTACTATTATTTCCATTGAAATTACAAAAGGATTTATTTATAAATGAGGACCAGCAGCTACTAATCGTTTTCCTTCTTCGGTATTGGTATACTGTTGGAAGTTTTTAATGTAACGAGCGGCTAAATCTTTGGCTTTTCGTTCCCATTCTGCTTTGTCTTTATAAGTGTCTCTTGGGTCAAGAATTCCTTCGCTTACTCCTGTTAAAGCTGTTGGGAAGGTTAAATTCAAGTACGGAATGTTATTGGTTTCCGCTTTATCAATCTCACTATTGATTATAGCGTCGATGATGGCTCTGGTATTTTTTAATGAAATTCTTTTTCCAGTGCCATTCCATCCAGTGTTTACTAGATAAGCCTTGGCATTGTGCTCTTTCATTTTTCCAATTAAAGTTTTAGAATACATCGTTGGATGTAAGGTTAAAAACGCTTCCCCAAAAGCTGGTGAGAAAGATGGTTCTGGTTCCGTAATTCCTCTTTCTGTTCCTGCTAATTTAGAAGTATACCCACAAAGGAAATGGTATTGTGCTTGATCGTCATCTAATATGGAAACGGGAGGTAATACTCCAAAGGCATCAGCAGATAAGTAAATAATTTTACTAGCATGCCCTGCTTTAGAAGGCAAAACAATCTTATTGATGTGATATATCGGATAAGACACTCTAGAGTTTTCGGTGATAGAATGGTCAAAATAATTTATTTCACCATATTCATCCACAATCACGTTTTCAAGTAAAGCATCTCTTTTGATGGCTCTCCAAATATCAGGCTCTTGCGCTTCAGTCAAATCAATTACTTTAGCGTAGCATCCTCCTTCATAATTAAAGACGCCGTTGTTATCCCAACCGTGTTCGTCATCACCAATTAAATATCGTTTTGGATCGGCAGAAAGCGTGGTTTTCCCAGTACCTGATAATCCGAAAAATACGGCTACATCTCCTTGTTCTCCCACATTCGCTGAACAGTGCATAGACGCCATCCCTTTAAGAGGTAGGTAATAGTTCATCATAGAGAACATTCCTTTTTTCATTTCCCCACCGTACCAAGTACCGCCAATGATTTGGATTTTCTCGGTCAAGTTGAATAAAACAAAGTTCTCAGAATTTAATCCTTGTTCTTTCCAATCAGGGTTGGTTACTTTTGAACCATTCATAACTACAAAATCAGGTTTGCCAAAATTTTCCAATTCATAGATAGAAGGTCTGATAAACATATTGGTTACAAAATGAGCTTGCCAAGCAACTTCCATCACAAAACGCACTTTCAATCGGGTATCGGCATTGGTACCACAAAAAGCATCTACCACGTAGAGTTTTGGAGAAGTAGACAATTGCTGTAAAACCAGATGTTTTAAATCATCCCATATTTCTTTTGTAGTAGGGAAATTCACTTTGTCATCCCAATAAATAGTATCTTTAGTAATATCGTCTTTCACAATATATCTATCCTTAGGAGAACGTCCTGTGAAGATTCCTGTTTTAACAGCTACTGCTCCAGTATCAGTCAAAGCGCCTTTTTCGTATCCTTTTCTTTTATGAGAAACTTCGGCTTGGTATAACTCTTCGTAAGTTGGATTGTAAACTACTTCATGATATCCTGTAATCCCTAAGTCGTGTAATTCTTGAATGATTTTAATGTTTTTCATAATAAATAATTTTTGAGTTACCATTTTGCTCTTAGGCAAGTGATAAACTTACACTCCAAAGTTCCCTTTTTTGTAGCTTGAAAAAAGTGATATTTATCATATAAAAAATAAATCTACGAAAACGTTTTCTTTGACTGGCAAGGGATACAGCGTGATGACGTGATGTCTTACTGCATAAAAGAATACAGGAAAAAGAAATGGAAATTTCATTTTTAAAATAAAAGTGACTTTAAAATGAATGGCTCAAAATGGCCCCTAAAAAACGTCAGCTAAAGCACAAAACAATTTCCTTTTTAAAAAAACAATCTGTAAAACGATATACCAAAAAACATTTGTAATTTTGTGACGCAAAAAATAAAACAACAAACCATAAACACATACTTATGAGTTCATTTGACGTAGTCATTATAGGTTCTGGTCCCGGCGGATATGTTTCAGCTATTCGTTGTGCCCAATTGGGTTTCAAAACCGCAATCATCGAAAAATACAGTACTTTAGGAGGAACTTGCCTTAACGTAGGTTGTATTCCCTCTAAAGCCTTATTAGCCTCATCGCATCATTATGAAGAATTACAACATTTTGCCGATCACGGAATTGAAGTGGCTGGCGAAGTAAAAGTGAATTTAGAAAAAATGATTGCTCGCAAACAAGCGGTGGTCGACCAAACTTCGGGTGGCGTTAAATTCCTTATGGATAAAAATAATGTCACTGTTTTTGAAGGCTTAGGTTCTTTTGTAGATGCTACTCACGTGGCCATTGCCAAAGCGGATGGAACATCGGAAACAATTGAAGCTAAAAATATTATTATTGCGACGGGTTCAAAACCATCTAATTTGCCTTTTATTAAATTAGATAAAGAAAGAATCATCACTTCGACAGAAGCCTTAAAATTACCAGAAGTTCCTAAACATCTAGTAATTATTGGTGGGGGGGTTATCGGAATTGAATTAGGACAAGTTTATTTAAGACTTGGAGCTCAAGTATCCGTTGTGGAATTCATGGACCGAATCATCCCAGGAATGGACGCTGGTCTGTCAAAAGAATTGACGAAAGTCTTGAAAAAACAAGGCATGAAATTCTACACCTCACACAAAGTGAAATCGGTAGAAAGAAAGGGAAATACCGTTACGGTTCAAGCCGAAAATGCTAAAGGAGAAATCATTACTTTAGAAGGTGATTATTCTTTAGTATCTGTGGGTCGTCGTCCTTATACTGACGGATTAAACGCCGACAAAGCTGGAGTGAAAATTACGGAACGCGGTATGGTGGAAGTCAATGATCATTTGCAAACTAACATTCCAAATATCTATGCCATTGGAGATGTTGTTCGTGGCGCCATGTTGGCTCACAAAGCGGAAGAAGAAGGGGTTATGGTAGCCGAAATTTTAGCAGGTCAAAAACCACACATCGATTATAACTTAATTCCGGGAGTAGTGTATACTTGGCCTGAAGTAGCTGCTGTTGGTAAAACCGAAGAGCAGTTAAAAGAAGCTGGAGTAGCCTACAAAGCAGGAAGTTTTCCTTTCAAAGCCTTAGGAAGAGCAAGAGCTGGTGGCGACACCGATGGATTTGTAAAAATCTTAGCCGATGCGAAAACCGATGAAGTACTGGGAGTTCACATGATTGGTGCTCGTTGTGCCGACTTAATTGCCGAAGCCGTAACTGCTATGGAATTCAGAGCCTCTGCGGAAGATATTTCAAGAATGTCACATGCACACCCGACCTTTGCAGAAGCTATCAAAGAAGCCGCATTAGCAGCTACTGATAATAGAGCATTGCACGTATAATTTACGATTTTGATTATAAATAAAAAGTCCCGATTACTCGGGACTTTTTTATGCTTTGAAGTATTTTTTTCTGAGCCAAAAGGCAACATTGACTAAAATAATCAGTGCTGGCACTTCTACCAAAGGGCCTATGACCCCAGCAAAAGCTTGACCACTATTGATGCCAAATACACCTATGGAAACCGCTATAGCTAATTCAAAATTATTCCCTGAAGCCGTAAAAGATAAGGCTGCTGCATCTCGGTAAGGGGCTCCAATTTTTTTGGATACAAAAAACATCAGGAAAAACATAACCGCAAAAAAGAGGACTAAGGGAATAGCAATGCGGATGACATCCATTGGTAAATCCACTATCATGGCGCCTTTTAAACTAAACATGACTACAATGGTAAAAAGCAAGGCTATTAAAGTTATAGGAGAAACAAAGGGAAGGAACTTTTGGTTAAACCATTTATCGCCAATATATCTTTTAATTAAGAACCTGCTAATAACCGCCAAGGCAAAAGGAATCCCTAAATAAATACCGACTGTCTTTGCAATTTCTGCTACGGTAATATTCAATTCGAGACCTTTGATGCCAAATAAGGGTAACATAATTTTCAAATAAAAATAAGCATACAAACTGAAAAAGAACACTTGCAATAGACTATTAATTCCAATCAAACCTGCTGTCAATTCTCTGTTTCCTTCAGCTAATTCGTTCCAAACTATCACCATAGCAATACAAGGTGCTATACCAATAATAATGAGTCCTGTCATATATTCTGGATAGTCTTTTAGGAAAAAAGTCGCCAATAAAAACATTAAAAACGGTCCAACTATCCAAGTGATAAAAAAGGAAGCTCCCAATAGTTTGGGTTGTCGAAACATTTGGGGCACTTTAGAAAAATCTATTTTAGTGAGTGGTGGATACATCATCAAAATCAAACCAATGGCTAACGGAATATTGGTCGTTCCCGAAGAAAAGGAATTGATAAAGCTAGAGGAACTTGGAATAAAATACCCAATCCCCACTCCTACTACCATCGCTAAAAAAATCCAAAGCGTTAAAAAGCGGTCTAAGAATCCTAATCTTTTTTTCATGGTCTAGTGTTTTATTTGGGAGAAAACATAAAACATTTCAGAGGCAATTTCCATGCTGCGCTCCCTGTATTTTACATCCATCAAATCGGTTCCATCAAATGCTTTTGGATCCTCATACCGAATGGGTAAACGCTTTTCAGCTCCCGCAATAAAAGGACATCCTTCATCGGCTGAGGAACAAGTCATGATGGCTGCAAATTGAGCTTTGGGATTAAAAGCATCGTCAAAAGTTTTGGAAAAACAAAGCACAGGATGCTGATTTTCGGAAAACTTTACAGCATAAACTAGATTCGAATTATCCGAAAGCTTTTGGATTTGAAATCCTTGATAAGTCAAAGTCTCGGCTACTTTCGGAAACATAGCCGTGGCTTCCGTTCCGCCCGAATAACAAAATACATTTTTGATGCCGAAGTGAAAAGCCATCGTTTGTGCCCAAATTTGAGACAAATGACTTCTCCTCGAATTGTGAGTACAGATAAAATTCAGTCTAATCTCCTTGGTATGATTGACTTTATCTTGAATAAAATCGATTAAAGGTTGTAGCACGGCTTTGCGTTCTTCGGAAACAGCATCCATGGAGATGCCTTGAATAGTTTTGGATAAATTTTCTACCATAAATTCAAAATTAACAACAACCAGCACCAGGAGTGCAACAAGCTGTTTCTTTATTGACCCACTCTACTATTGTAGCTTTCATTTTGTCGGCCGGAATACCGCAATGATCATTGGCCAAACATGTTGTCTCTTTTGGTGTTAGTACAAATGTACCGTCAACAAAATCCAAACCGAATTTCCCGATTGTCATCGCATCTTGATATTCTACTTCTAACTCAAAATCATTATCTCCTATTAGTTTTTTGGAAGCCTCAATAATTTTAAATACTTTACTTGGTGCTAAACGATGTTCTAAATCGCCGGCAAACCAGACTTGGAAAGTAATTACTTTTTCCTCGTGAATGGTGTTTCCACAATCGATAAAGTTTTTGGTAAGCAAACCCATTTCGGTAATGTGAAAATGATATGGAACTCTTGTTCCGTTTGGAAGTTGGATATCGAAATTTTCAACTTGTTCTAATTTGCTTTTGAATTCTGATAATTTCATGATTAGATGTATTAAAATTTAACAACATTTCTTTTTTAATTGGGAATTGATACTGGTAAAGTAACTTTCTACTTTCTTTAAAGTATTTTCATCAATACAATAACAAATCGCGGTTCCTTCAATAGTGCCTTTGATGATTCCTGCATTTTTTAATTCCTTCAAATGCTGCGAAACCGTCGGTTGTGCCAAGGGCAATTCGTTGACAATATCACCACAAATACAACTATCTGTCTTAAGCAAATAGTCAACAATCGCTATTCTGGCTGGATGTGCCATCGCTTTAAACAAAGAAGCTAATTCATTTTGTTCATCCGAAAAATGTTCTGTTTTGGAGGCTCCCATAAGTATCTCTATTTGTATATTGCAATATTACGATAAACAAATAGTACCTTCCCAATATTTTCTCTTTTTATTTTTCAAAATCCTAAATCCTAATCCACTAATCCTAATTATTTTTACTACTTTTGGCACTTTAATTTTTATAAAAAAATGGCAACAATTACATTAGGAGGAAATCCAATACATACCAGTGGTGAATTACCAAAAATAGGTTCAAAAGCACCTGATTTCGAATTAGTAAAAACCGATTTAAGCAAAGCTAGACTAAGTGATTTTGCGGGTTCTAAAGTGATCTTAAACATTTACCCAAGTGTTGACACTGGAACTTGTGCCACTTCTACAAGAACTTTCAATGCTAAAGCTTCTGAAATGGAAAACACTAAAGTAGTGTGTATTGCTCGCGATTTGCCTTTTGCCTTCAAACGTTTTTGTGGTGCTGAAGGATTGGATAACGTTATTTGCTTATCGGATTTTAACACTGGAAACTTTGGTAAAAACTACGGTTTAGAAATGACCGATGGCCCTTTAGCTGGATTGCATTCTAGAGTCGTGATTGTTTTAGATGAAAATGGAGTGATTCAATATACTGAACAAGTTCCCGAAATAGCTGACGAACCTAATTACGGAGCCGCTTTGGCAGCACTATAATTTTTGACTTATGGAATTCCAAAAAGACAACTCTTTCTTTACCGGACGATTAAAAAGTATTGGTTTTGCTGTAAAAGGAGCCTATAAATTAATCACCACGGAACATAGTGTTATGGTACAGTCGTCATTGGCTGTAATCTTAATAATCGCTGGATTTGTTTTTCATATTTCAAGAGAAGAATGGATGCTACAAATTTTAGCTTTTGGTTTGGTTTTATCGGTAGAGAGTTTGAATACGGCCGTTGAAAAAATTGCCGATTTTATTCATCCCGAATTTCATGACCGAATTGGCTTTATCAAAGACATTGCTGCTGGTGCGGTGATGTTTGCTGCGATGGCTGCCATTGCTATTGGATTATTAATTTATGTTCCCAAATTTTAATAATCTCTCGATTAAATTTCTATTTTTATAGCGTTTATAACTAACTAATGGCAAAGACAGTAAAAAAAGAAAGTCCAGACAAAACGAAAGATCCCAACTTGGAAATCAAAATCCTAAAAACTAAAAAGCAATACCGCATGCTTTTCGGGTTTCTTTTGGTGTTAGTCTCTATTGCCTTCTTGGTTTCTTTTATTTCCTTTTTTGTATCTGGTCAAGCCGACCAAAGTGCTGTGGATTCTTTAACCGACAGAAGCCAAGCCGTAGAAAACTGGTTAGGTAAATTTGGCGCCTATTTTGCCGATTTGTTTATTTATCGTGGTTTTGGTGTAGCGTCCTTCTTATTTGTCAAGCTATTGTTTTTAAGCGGTGCTTTCTTATTGCTAGATTTACCCATCCGAAAACTGAAAAACACTTGGTTCTGGGATTTATTTGCTATCATTGTATTATCGATAACGTTTGGTTTTTTCTCCACTACTATTCCCGAATTAGGCGGAACCGTTGGCTATGAAATGAACCAATTCATTCAAGATTATATCGGTAAAACAGGAACGCTTTTAGGGATTATCTTTTTCATTATCATCTATTTAATTTTCAAAATAAAAATATCGCCTGATGCTGTAAAAACTTTCTTCGAGAAGAAACACAGTGATATCAAAGAAGATTTAAGTGCTTTAACTTCCACCGAGAACGGAACCGATTATAATTTAGAAGAATTTGCTGTAAAAGAAGAAGAGGAAGAAGAATTGGAAGAGCCTGTATTAAAACCTTCTCCATTTGAAATCAATAAGGAAAGTTTAAAACCTACTATTGAAAATGCTTCCGAGATTAATTTGGAACCTACGCTTAAAATGACGGTGACTCCTACTCCAACACCTGAACCACAAATCATTGAAACCAATGACGAAGCGTTTGTAATAGAAAAAGTACCAGATGAAGATATTGTAGAAGAAAATTTGGCAGCCAAATTAGTGGCTGATTTTGGTTTGTTTGACCCTACGCTAGAGTTATCCAATTACAAGTTCCCTACTATTGATTTATTAAAAGAATACGGTTCCGTTGGTATCACCATCAACCAAGAAGAACTAGAAGAAAATAAAAACCGAATTGTAGAAACACTAAAAAACTACAAGATTGATATTGCTCAAATCAAAGCTACTGTAGGACCCTCAGTAACCTTATATGAAATCGTACCTGAAGCTGGGATTCGTATTTCTAAAATCAAAAGCTTAGAAGACGATATTGCCTTATCATTAGCCGCCTTAGGAATTCGTATCATTGCTCCTATTCCAGGAAAAGGGACTATTGGTATTGAAGTACCGAATAAAAACCCAACGATGGTGCCTATGCGTGCCGTAATTGGTTCGGCTAAATTCCAAGAAGCTGAAATGGAATTGCCTATCGCTTTAGGAAAAACTATTTCTAATGAAACCTTTGTGGTAGATTTAGCCAAGATGCCTCACCTTTTGATGGCGGGGGCTACAGGACAAGGAAAATCAGTTGGACTAAATGCGGTCTTGACTTCGTTGTTATACAAAAAACATCCAGCAGAAGTGAAGTTCGTTTTGGTCGACCCGAAGAAAGTAGAGCTTACGCTTTTCAATAAAATAGAACGTCATTATTTAGCCAAACTCCCAGATGATGGTGATGCTATTATTACGGATAACACCAAAGTAGTGCATACTTTAAATTCGTTGTGTATTGAAATGGACAACCGGTATTCTTTGTTGAAAGATGCTATGGTTAGAAATATCAAAGAATACAACGAGAAATTCAAATCCCGTAAATTAAATCCGGAACACGGTCATCGTTTCCTGCCTTATATCATTTTGGTTGTCGATGAGTTTGCCGATTTGATTATGACTGCTGGTAAAGAAGTGGAAACCCCTATTGCTCGTTTAGCTCAGTTGGCTCGTGCGATTGGTATTCATTTAATCATCGCGACACAAAGACCCTCAGTAAATGTAATTACCGGATTGATCAAAGCGAATTTCCCAGCGCGTATTGCCTTTAGAGTAACTTCTAAAATAGATAGTAGAACTATTTTAGACACGCAAGGAGCTGACCAATTGATTGGACGAGGGGATTTATTATATTCTAATGGAAATGATTTAGTGCGTGTACAATGTGCTTTTGTTGACACTCCCGAAGTGGAAAGAATTGTAGAATATATCGGTTCACAAAAAGCATATGCTAGTGCTTATCTCTTGCCAGAATATGTTGGAGAAGATGGCAGTAGCGTGAATCTTGAATTTGATATTTCAGAAAGAGACAGCATGTTTAGAGAGGCTGCCGAAATAATTGTATCCGCTCAACAAGGTTCGGCATCATTATTGCAGAGGAAGTTGAAACTGGGTTACAATCGTGCAGGTCGTCTGATTGATCAATTAGAAGCCGCCGGAATTGTAGGTCCGTTTGAAGGAAGTAAAGCGCGAAGTGTTAACATTCCCGACTTAGCTTCATTAGATCAATTTTTCACCAATGAACAAAACAATGCCTAAAATGAAAAAATTCCTATCCCTTGCGATCTTGCTTTTAGTAACGTTTACCACCCATGCTCAAGATAAAAAAGCAAAGGAGCTACTTGACCAAGTAACCGCTAAGATTAAATCGTACAACAACATTACCATCGATTTCAAATATTCCCTTAACAACAGTAAAGAGAATATCAACAAAGAAAGCAAAGGCAACTTAGTGCTAGAAGGCAATAAGTATGTGTTGAATTTCATGGGCGTTACCAAAATATTTGATGGTAAAAAAAGCTATACCATCGTTCCTGAAGACGAAGAAGTAACAGTATCCAGCTTAAACGAGAAAGATGACAATGCCATCACGCCTTCTAAAATGCTTACCTTTTTTAACACGGGTTATAAATTTGCCTGGGATATTCTGCAAGATGTAAAGGGAAGAAAAATACAATACATCAAATTGACGCCAACCAATGCCAAAGACCAACGCAAAGAGATTTTGTTAGGCATTGATTCTCAAACCAAAAACATTTACAATGTCATTGAAATGGGTAAAAACGGAACAAAAACGACACTTATTGTTAATTCTTTTAAAACCAACCAACCTTTATCCAAAAATCAGTTTACCTTTGCTGCCAGTAAATATCCTAATTACTACATCAATAAACTAGATTAATCTCGAGGTGAAAATACTGGACAAGTACTTATTAAAATCTTTCCTCATTACATTTGCTTCTGTCTTTGTAATTCTATTTTTCATTTTTGTACTTCAAGTAGTTTGGCTTTTCATTTCTGAATTGGCTGGGAAAGACTTAGACTTCATTATGATTTTGAAGTTCCTACTATTTAAAATGCCAAGTATCATTCCACTGGTATTACCGCTTTCTGTGTTATTGGCTTCGATTATGACTTTTGGAAGTTTAGCCGAAAACTATGAGTTTGCCGCGATGAAATCCTCTGGAATATCGCTTCAAAGAGCCATGCGTGTTTTAATTTATTTCATGTGTATATTAAGTGTGGCCGCTTTTATCTTTGCCAATAATGTCATTCCGTATGCCGAATATAAATTCACCAACTTCCGAACCAATATTGCCCAAGTAAAACCAGCCTTAGCCATTGCCGAAGGACAGTTTAGCCAAGTGGGGACCTATAACATCAAAGTAGAAAAGAAGTCAGGAGATAATGGAAAGTTCCTAACTGGGGTTACCATACACCAGATGTCTTCTCTAGGAGCAGGAAGTAATACGGTGATCAAGGCTAAAAAAGGTGAATTAGTCAGTAGTGAACATTCAAACATATTAAAATTAGTTTTAAAAGAGGGTAATTATTACGAAGACATCATTCCAAAAGATTTTGCAGACCGCAATAAAGTTCCCTTTGCCAAAAGCGAATTCAAACGGTATGTAATCAATATTGATTTATCGAAATTGAACAACACCAATGTCAATGAAGATAAAATTACCAATACCAATACGATGCTTAACGTTAGCGAGCTTCGATTTACTTTAGATTCCCTGCAGAAAAACTATAATAAAGACGTAGAGTCGATTTCAGAAAACATCAACCTTCGTTCTTCTTTGAATGGTAGTACTGGTATATCTACTACTCCTACAGCACCTACCCTTAGCTTTGCCAGTATTTTACAGTCGTATTCTGTAACCGATAAATCTCAAATCCTCCGGGTGGCGAGTAGTACGGTAGATGCGACCAACTTCACTTTGGAAAGCTCTCGTTTTGAGTTAGAGGACAAACAAAAAAACATCAATTTGCACTGGATTGCTTTACATGATAAGTTTGTCATTGCCTTTGCCTGTTTGCTAATGTTTTTTATTGGAGCGCCCTTGGGGGCTATCATCAGAAAAGGCGGTTTAGGATTGCCGCTTGTTTTTGCAGTCCTTATTTTCATCATTTTTCACTTCATCAATACCTTTGGTAAAAAGGTAGCACAAGAAGGTGGCATCTCCCCCTTTTTAGGTTGCTGGATGGCATCCTTAGTCTTAGCGCCTTTAGCTATACTATTGACCAAAAAAGCTACCGATGATAAAGGATTTGCTATTAATATGGATGGGATTGCTATTTTCTTCAACAAGTTGTTACCAGCAAAAACAATAGACGTTGTAGTAGAAACCGTTACGGGTATTGAAATCCATGATGCAGAAAATACTACTGAAGTAACATCCTCTATTCCTAAAAAAGAAGTTCCTGTTAAAGAATCGATGCCAATAGATGCCTCCGCTATTCAAAGCCAATACAAAAAGTATAGTATCCTAACGCTTGTTAGCTATGTTCTTTTGTTTGCCGTTATCATCGCAACAGCTTTAGAAGGTTTGTTGGTTATAGGTGGGGTAATAGCGTTATCGGTTGTTTTTTATTTTATGGTATACAAAACGCAACAAATAGTAAAAACGGCAGGAAACCAAAAAGATTTAAAAGATGCTATTGTACTATTGGGTGCTTTCCCGTTTTATCCTCTATTCTATATGTACAATACCCTTTATTTAAAAGAAGTTTTATCCGAATCAAATAAAAACGTCTAATGGACAACCCAAAAACCATTCAACTCAATACTATTGAAGAAGCCATCGAAGACATCCGTCAAGGCAAAATTATTATTGTAGTAGATGATGAAGATCGTGAAAATGAAGGCGATTTTTTGGCTGCAGCCGAAAAGGTAACCCCTGAAATGATTAACTTCATGGCCACGCATGGCAAAGGACTCATCTGTGCGCCCTTAACCGAAAAGCGTTGTGATGAACTCGAATTGCACTCGATGGTTAAAAACAATACCGACCATATGGAAACGGCCTTTACAGTTTCTGTAGATTTAAAAGGTCACGGAGTTACCACTGGTATTTCAGCATCTGATAGAGCAAAAACCATTTTAGCTTTAGTAGATGAAACTACTAAACCCTACGATTTGGCTCGACCAGGACACATCTTTCCTCTAACAGCTAAACAAGGTGGGGTATTGAGACGAACAGGACATACCGAGGCAGCTATTGATTTTGCAAGATTGGCTGGTTTTAAACCCGCTGGTGTTATTGTAGAAATCATGAATGAAGATGGTACTATGGCTCGCTTACCACAACTGGTAGAAGTAGCTAAGAAGTTTGATTTAAAACTAGTTTCCATCGAAGATTTAGTGGCTTACCGTATGCAACACGATAGCTTAATTGTCAAAAAAGACGACTTCGAAATAACGACTCGTTTTGGTACGTTCCGTTTGAGAGCTTACCAACAAACAACCAACAATCAAGTGCATTTGGCGCTAACAAAAGGCAGTTGGAATTTAGGGGAACCTATTTTGGCCCGAATTAATTCGACACAAGCGAATAACGATATTCTAAATACTTTAGCCAGCGCTATGGATAAAAAGTTGGATGATGTTTTTAATCGTATCATTCAAGAAGAAAAAGGAGCTATTTTATTCATCAATCAAGAAGTAGACTCCTCTGATTTGTTAGACCGCTTAGCCGAACTCAAACAATTGCAAGCCGATGGTATTTTTAAAGTACCTCAAATTAAGATGGACGTAAAAGACTTTGGCATTGGTGCCCAAATATTACACGACCTAGATATTTCAAAAATACGACTCATCTCTAATACTACTCAAACCAAACGAGTAGGAATGATTGGATACGGATTAGAGATTACCGAATATGTAAAGTATTAAATCTTTACCCTCCTATAAGAAAGAAAAAAACGTCCTAGTATACTGGGACGTTTTTCATTTGTGGCTTTAACAATGACATTAGTTAGGACCAAAAACTACTTTTTGGTGAGTCGCCTTCTTCTCTTGACAAACTCATTGTTTTATAATACGAAGATGCCGCTATTCAGTGTAACAGTTGTTATATAAATTTTGGAAAATATTATACTATTCCCACTTATATAGTAAAGACTAAAATTGTAATCCTAATAATACACCCTATAGTCGCTTTCTGTTTTTTAACAAAATATTGACTTTCCCCTTTCAGAATTACAATACATTTACAGTCTAAATACCACTTAATGAAACAGACATTCTTCACAATGGCTCTGGCTGTTGTATTATTATTAGGCACTACTCGCTCCTTTGCCTGGGGGCAAAAAGGGCACGCTTTAGTCGCCGAAGTAGCTTTTCACTATATGGATGAAACTACCAAAAAAAATGTAATGCAGTTCTTAGGCGGCATGTCTATTGAGGAAGCTGCCAATTGGATGGATGCCATCAAAAGCGACCATGCCAATGATTATATGAAACCTTACCATTATATCGATTTTGAAAAAGGATCTAAAGAAATCCCTGAAGGCGATAATATCGTTACGGTACTCAACAGTACGCTAAAAGACCTTGACCATAAGGAAACGCTATCGCAGGACGAAATTAAAAGACGAATACTAATTTTGTTTCATCTTATTGGTGATTTACACCAACCGCTTCACATTGGTTATCCTTCTGACAAAGGAGGGAATAACGTACAGCTTAACTTTATGGGAGCCTACGGAACCAACTTACATGCTACATGGGATTCTGGAATTATTGAATACAAAGGTACTACCCTACAAGATGTTTTGAACAGCAAAAAATACACTTCTGAAGAGTTTGCTGCGGTACAAAAAACCGATATTATTGGTTGGGCTAAACAATCCAGAGGCTTTCTTAAAGAGGCTTATAGTGTGAGAAACAATAAAGCGGATGACTTCTATGTAGATGCAGTATACCCAATTATTGAAAACCAAATTCTGGATGCGGGCATACGTTTGGCGGGACTTTTAGAACATTATTTCAAAACCACTTCTTAAACAAAAACCCCTTGTCAAGTTTAGAGCATTGACAAAGGATAGTCGTTATTTTCGTTAAACGAAAACTTATAAAATCGTCCCAGAGCTATGGGACGATTTGCATTAGTAGTTAAAGCAATGTTATTTGTTAGGACCAAATATTCTTTTTGGTGATATGCCTTCTTCTCTTGACAAACACATTGTTTATATAAGCAAATGTGCCACTTTATAGTCATTCTCTTGTTATAAAATTATTTAGAAGAGTTGCATAATTCTCATTTTCAGGAGGTAACATTGTGTGTTGTGATTTAGTTTAAAGGAGGACGACTCTGCATTTCGGTTGGTTTCTTTTTGGGTTTGGGTTTTAAGTGGTGGGTTTAAACCTGACAGGTTTTAAAAACCTGTCAGGTTTGAGACCATGCTGCTTCTCAAATACCTTAACCTAAATTTAACCATTTGGCAATCATAGGTTTCCGATGTAGTTTTACTTTTAACCTAAATTTTATAGTATAAAAACACTATCGAAATAGTACTTAAATATACTACCCTCATACATCAAGTAGTGTTTGTTTCCAACACTGCTAAGGAAACATCTCCTCTAATTACTCGCTTACCTTCTTATCCATTGCTAACCCTGTTTTATTTTATAAAATAGATAAATCCATACGCTATGCCTAAAACTAAAAAAAGAAAAATTGATTTATTGGTACTCTCCGATATTCACTTGGGAACTTATGGTTGTCAGAGTAAAGAACTCCTAAACTATATGAATAGCGTCAAACCTAAAATGGTGGTGTTGAATGGGGATATTATAGACATCTGGCAATTCAGTAAACGATACTGGCCTAAATCCCACATGCAAGTCATTCACAAGCTCTTTAATTGGATGAGCAAAGGCGTCAAAATCTATTATATCACAGGGAATCATGATGAAATGCTGCGCAAGTTTGAAAGCTTCAAAATGGGAAAACTGTCTATTGAAAACAAATTGGTCTTAGACTTAGATGGCAAAAAGACCTGGATATTTCATGGCGATGTTTTTGATGTTACCATGCAACACTCGAAATGGTTAACCAAACTGGGGTCACATGGGTATGATTTGTTAATTCTTATCAATGCCGTTTGCAATTGGGTTTCGGTTAAAATGGGGAAAGGAAAAATATCCTTATCCAAGAATATTAAAAACAGTGTCAAAACGGCCGTTAAGTTTGTTAATGACTTTGAAAAGACCGCAGCCGATATTGCCATCTCTAACGGATATGACTACGTCTTGTGCGGTCACATTCATCAACCAGAAATGAAAACCATTACTACCTCACACGGTAATGTAGAGTACCTCAACTCGGGGGATTGGATAGAAAATCTTACGGCATTGGAATACAACAACAAAGAATGGTCATTATATAAATACAATCCTGAAGCCTTCAGCAAAGCAACGCTAGAAGCCAATGAAGACGAATTAGTATTAATGGAAAACGAGCAAATATTCAACCAAATGCTCGGTAGTTTTTTAGAAAAAAAGGATATCATCACCCCTATTAAATTCAAATAATGAAAATATTATACGCCGTACAAGGCACAGGTAATGGCCATATTACCAGAGCCATCGAAATCATTCCCTATTTACAACAAAAAGGGGAAGTCGATATATTGGTGAGTGGTATTCAATCGGATATTGAGTTGCCTTTTGAAGTGAAGTACCGCTTCAATGGCCTTTCCTTCATCTTTGGTAAAAAGGGAGGGGTTGATTATTGGAAAACCTTTATGAAGTTAAACTCTCTTAAATTACTAAAGGAGATTAAAAAAATAAACCTAAAGTCGTATGATGTGATTATCAGCGATTTTGAACCTGTCTCTTGTTGGGCTGCCATCAAAGCTAAAAAAGTCTGCATCGGATTGAGCAATCAAGTGGCTACTTTACATCCTTTGGCACCGCAACCCAAAAAACAAGACATGATAGGGAAATTAGTGTTGCAAAACTATGCGCCTACCACCTACAACTATGGCTTTCACTTTAAACGGTTAGACGGTACTATTTTCACCCCTATTATCCGAAAGGCTATCCGCGAATTAGCACCTACTACTGGAGAGCATTATACGGTCTATCTTCCGGCTTATGACGACTTGCAAATCATCAAACGGTTGGAGAAACTAACGGAAGTGCATTGGCAGGTCTTTTCGAAACACAACAAAAAAGAAATCCATTTAGAACATATTACCATACTGCCTATTACCCCTGATTTGTTCCTGAAAAGTCTGGCTTCGGCTAAAGGCGTTTTGTGTAATGCCGGATTTGGCACCGCAAGTGAAGCTTTATTTCTGAAAAAGAAACTAATGGTTATTCCGATGAAGAAACAGGTAGAGCAATATTATAACGCGGAAATGTTGAAAGAAATGGGCGTTCCTGTTCTTAAAAAACTAAATTCTGATAGCTTGCCGAAACTAAAGAAGTGGTTAGCCGATGATACTGTGGTGGATGTAGATTACCCCGACAACGCCGAAGAAATAGTGAACCTCATCCTCGAAAATCATGCTGGGAATAAGAAGATGGATACCCAACACGAATCGAATAAATACCCTTTATTTCAATAATGGCAAACAAACCGTTGGCTAAAAAAGACTTTGGAACCGATTTCTTATGGGGCGTTTCGTCCTCTGCTTTACAAACCGAAGGAGCGGCTACTGTAGATGGAAAAGGAGTTTCTATTTGGGATGAATTCGTTACCCAGAAAAAGAAGATTCTAAACAACGATACCCATTTTGAGGCAGCCGATTTCTATACGCAGTACAAAACCGATATTGCTTTACTCAAAGAAATGGGGATTCCTAATTATCGGTTCTCCTTGGCGTGGACGCGCATTATTCCTGAAGGTATTGGTGAAGTCAATCAAAAAGGATTGGATTTTTACCATGAGGTCATTGATTGTTGTTTGGAACACGGTATCGAACCCTTTGTAACACTTTATCATTGGGACTTGCCTCAAGCCCTAGAAAATAAAGGAGGATGGACCAATCGTGCCATACTAGAATGGTTTGCCGACTATGTAAGGGTTTGTGTCACCGCCTTTAAAGACAAAGTACGGTACTGGATGGTACTCAATGAACCTATGGTCTTTACTGGAGGAGGGTATTTTCTGGGCATTCATGCTCCGGGTAAAAAGGGGTTTAAGCATTTTATTCCTGCTATGCATCATGCCGTATTGTGTCAAGCTATTGGGTATAATACTATTAAAGCGATTGCTCCTGAAGCTCAAGTAGGGACCACTTATTCTTGTTCTTATGTTACTCCATATTCAGGTAAAGTCAAAGATAAAAAGGCCGCTCATAGAGTAGATGCTTTACTGAACCGTCTGTTTATTGAACCTACTTTAGGGTTAGGCTATCCGATTGATGCGCTTCCGTTTCTGAAGCGGGTAAGACAATACGAGTTGCCACAGGATAAACATTTGATGCAAGTTAGTTTTGACTTTATTGGGATACAAAATTATACTAGAGAAGTAGTGGGTCATTCGTTATTTACCCCCTACATCAAAGCCAAAATTATTCCTGCCGACAAACGCAAAGTGTTTTATACCGCTATGGATTGGGAGGTCTATCCTGAAGCCATCTATGAAATGATTCTAAAATACGACCGCTACGAAGGCGTAAAAAAAATACTGATTACTGAAAACGGTGCTTCCTTTCCTGATGAACTAGAAAATGGTATCGTAGACGACCACCATCGCAGTCATTTCATCAAATCCTATTTAGAGCAAGTCCTCAAAGCCAAGCAAAGCAGTACTAAGATTGCAGGGTATTTTGTATGGTCGCTCACCGATAATTTTGAATGGGCCGAAGGCTACAAACAACGTTTTGGACTCATCCATATTGATTATGCTACTCAAAAGAGAACCATTAAGAATTCGGGATGGTGGTATAAGAGGTTTTTGGAGGGAGGTGAATTTTGAATTGTGAATGGTGAATTTTGAATGGTGAATGATGAATGGTGAATGTTGAATTGGGATTTTGTTTAAAGGAGGACGACTCTGCATTTAAGGAACCACCCCGTCATACACTTCGTTATGCCACCCCTCCTTGAAAAGGAGGGGAGTTTTACGAATATCATTTTTTTGCAATTAAGTTATAAAAAGAGCGATAGTGCTCCCCTCCTTTTCAAGGAGGGGTGCCCGAAGGGCGGGGTGGTTGGCGAAGTGGTTACTGTTGTCAGCTAAAGTTCCTGTTTAAAACATTTTCTAATCTCCTCTATTACCCCGTCTAAATTCTCAAATACTTGTTTGTTTTCAAAACGCACCACTTTAATATTGAAATAAGCTAAAAACAAATCCCTTTCTTGATCATACTGTTGAGCTATTTCATTGTTGTGAACTTCACCATCTAATTCTATGGCTAAAGCTTCACTTGGACAATAAAAATCAACAATATAATTACCAATGCTGTGTTGTCTTCTGAACTTTCTGTTGCTAAGCTTAGCCTTTTGAAGTTCTTTCCATAAATAAGCTTCAGCTGGAGTGAGTTTGCTGCGTAACTGAGTTCGAAAAGTTTTTAAATGAGGTAGAGAATGAATAGATAAAATAGGATTAGTTATTGTAACCACCCCGTCCTTCGGACACCCCTCCTTGAAAAGGAGGGGAGCCTTATCCTCATTCTTCAAATCTATTTTCTTTTTCATGTAAGCTAGTTTATTTGTAGTAAAAATAATAAATAATTGTAAGAGAATAAGTATATGGAAAAAATTTGCATAAAGAGTAACCACCCCGTCATACACTTCGTTATGCCACCCCTCCTTGAAAAGGAGGGGAGCTTTACGAATATCATCTTTTTGCAATTAAGTTATAAAAAGAGCGATAGTGCACCCCTCCTTTTCAAGGAGGGGTGCCCGAAGGGCGGGGTGGTTTCTTAGTAGTACACTCTTCCTCTCTAAAGTCAACCCACAACTTATAACCTACAATTCCTAATTCGTAATTCGTAATTATTATCTTTGCTTCATGTCAAAATCCGTGTTGTGTATTGGAGCTACTTTGGTAGATGAGCTTTATTTCTGTGAGGGGAATATTGTGGCTCAGTCTTCTAATCCTGCTCATAAGGCTACTTGTATTGGTGGCGTGGTGAGTAATATTGTGCAGCATTTGGCTTTGCTGGAGGTGAAGGTGGGGTTACTTACGGCTTTAGGTTCTGATGCGGATGGGGAGTATATTAGAGCTTCTTTTGGTCAACTGGGAATTGACTTAAGTCAGGCGGTGACTATGGACGGAAGCACTGGGAAATATGTTTCTATACTGAACCCTGATGGGAACTTATATGTGGCTGTTTGTCAGGATATTAGTGATGTGGCGATTAGTATTCCGGTGTTGGAGGCTCGAGCCAATTATATCAAAGGCTTTGAGGTGTTGTTGATTGATACCAATTTGGCTACCTCCACTATTCAATGGCTTATCGACTTTGCTAGAACCAATCATCAAACCCTTATTATAGAACCGGTATCGGTGCCTAAAGCGGCTAAACTGGCTTCTTTGAACCTACACGGCGTTTATTTAATTACCCCTAACCAAGAGGAGCTTCAAGTGATGCATCCTTTGGCTATTCCCCAAGAACAAGAACAACTCGATGCTTTACAACAACGAGGCGTATCCCATATCTGGCTTCGTAAAGGCAGTCACGGTTCGGTGATGCATCAAGCGGAAAACAGTATTACCTTGGGCGTATCCCCTATTACTATTGTGGATAGTACTGGAGCGGGTGATGCGGCCTTGGCGGGTTGGTTGCTGGGGTTCTTGCAAAACGAGGACGAACAGACCTGCTTACAATTGGGGCACACCCTAGCCTTTGAAATCCTTCAGCAAAAAGGCACCATTGATGCGACCATTACTAAAGAAAAATTATATACCTTAAAGTCTATTTATTACCATGATTAATTATATCAAAATACACCCCGAAGTCAAACATGCGCTTGAGAATAACCTGCCTGTAGTGGCTTTAGAATCGACTATTATCTCGCATGGGATGCCTTGGCCTCAGAATGCGGTTACGGCTAAATCGGTAGAAGCTGTCGTAAGAGAACATGGCGCGATACCGGCTACGATTGCTATTAAAGACGGCTGCTGTTTGGTGGGTTTGTCTTCTGACGATATTGATTATTTCGGTCAAGCCCAAGGAGTATGGAAAGTCAGCTTACGCGATATGCCGTATGTGATTGCCAATAAACTTCCAGGAGCAACTACAGTAGCAGCGACTATGCGGATTGCTTCAATGGTAGGGATTAAGATCTTTGCTACTGGCGGAATTGGTGGGGTTCATCGTGGCGCTGAAACTACTATGGACATCTCAGCCGACTTAACCGAAATGGCCCAAACCAACGTGGCGGTTGTAGCCGCTGGCGTGAAATCGATTTTAGATATTGGACTTACCTTGGAGTATCTGGAAACTATGGGGGTTCCTGTAGTGACTTATGGGCAGGATGAATTCCCGAGCTTTTACTCTTCTAAAAGTGGGTTTGCCTCTCCGTTACGCTTAGACACCCCCCTAGCCTTTGCCCAATTATTGAAAGCCAAATGGGATTTAGGACTCAACGGCTCGGTCTTAATAGCCAATCCTATTCCAGCCGAATATGAAATGGAACCGACTGAAATAGAGCAACACATCACACAAGCCTTAGCCGATGCTGCTAAGCAAAACATCAAAGGGAAAGAAGTGACGCCGTTTATCCTGCAACACATTGCCTCGCATACCCAAGGAGAAAGCTTAGAAGCGAATATTGCTTTGATAAAGCATAATGCTAGAGTGGCATCGGAGATTGCGAGGGAGATGTGATTAGTAATTAGTGACTAGTGATTGGCTACTGCTGTTTATAGATGGTGATAGTTTTTAGTTTTAAACCTGACTGGTTTTAAAAACCAGTCAGGTTTCTTTTTTAGAACTACTTTGGTGTAACAGCCCTTCCTACTATGCTAAAGTAATTAAAACCATGCTATAAAAGTAACCACCCCGTCATACACTTCGTTATGCAATTAAGTTATAAAAAGAGCGATAGTGCTCCCCTCCTTTTGAAGGAGGGGTGCCCGAAGGGCGGGGTGGTTACTGTTGTCAGCTAAAGTTCTTTTATAAACAGTAACTATTTCGCCATTACTTATTTACAAACCATAAAAATTTCTCTTTTCCTAATTGTTACAAATTAATTTCCTACTTTATTCCTAGTGCTTCAAAAGAGAATCACCACTACCACAATTTTATTTGTTTGCTTTTATTGATTTCCCCACAGAAATTGATAAGGTGGATTTTGCCTTGAGTGGGTTACGCTTTAGGCGCACAAATCTTGTATTCATTTAAAAACTATACTATTATGCAACTAACCGAAGACCAACTAAAGAAAATAATGCCTCAAGCCAGAATGCAATTATTAGAAATGTTTTTGGCCGAGTTTCAAGTACAATTCCCGAAATACCAAATCGATACTCCGTTACGACTGGCGGCTTTTTTGGCACAAGGGGGAACATGAAAGTGGAGAGTTACGAGAGCTAGTGGAAATTATGTATTACTCGACTTCCCAACGCTTGATGGCGATTTGGCCAACACGTTTTAAAACGGTAGAAAGCACCCTTCCCTATTTAAAGAACCCTGAGAAATTAGGCAATTTTGTTTATGCTAACCTCATGGGCAATGGTACTCCAGCCAGTGGTGATGGTTTTCGCTATCGTGGTAGAGGTTGGTTTAATGGTACGGGGAAAGATTTTTATAAAAAAATGACAACTTTGAGTAAACACGATTTTGTAGCCCATCCGGATGATATGGCGGTGCCTAAATTTGCTGTATTGTCGGCTTGTGAAGAATGGAAGGAGAATAATTTAAACGCGCTAGCAGATAAAGAAGAGTTTACCAAAATCACCAAGATTATTAACGGAGTGTTAATTAGCTTGCAAAGTAGACTGGTGCATTATCATAAAGCTAGAGCGTTTTTTGGGGTTTGAGTTAGTTGTTATATGTTCTAGGTTGTGGGTTTGTCTAATAGAGGGCTTTACTGCTAAGGGACTACCCACAGACGAAGTATCAGGATAAACTACTATACAATAAATTGAATAACAATACGAAAATTGATTACGATCTCGAATGAGGAATATGTTTATTGGATGTAATTTCTTGATTGCAAATACAATAAATATGGAGCAAGTGCTTTCTGTTGCCTTTATTTTACTACCTTAGCTTTACTACTAAAAACAAATCCTGGTGATTTTTTTTACTGTAATAAGATGTATAAATATCTAATCGTAGTTTTATTTTTTTCTTTAACTGCAAACGCCCAAAAGATTTATAAGACCCCTTCTGGTGCAAAGTATCATTTGGGTAGTTGTAGAATGGTTAACAATGTGTCGGAGGAACTATCTTTTGAAAAGGCGGCTGAACTTGGGTTGACCCCTTGTAAAATATGCAAACCACAGCATTATAATACATTGGGATTCAAGGCTTCCACAAACAGAGCTCAAGGGCAAAGTCAAACGGTTCAGTGTAAAGGAATAACAAAAAAAGGCACAAGATGCAAACACATGACTAGCATCGCCAATGGATATTGTTTTCAGCATAATCCTGCTAATTGAAAATAGTTGAAGTTTCTAAATACTTAATCTGCCTCTAGTTCATACTCATTACCATCATTGTCTGTTGCTTTCAGTTTGCCATAACCATCCCATTCCACTTTTACTTCTATTTCATTTCCATCGTCATCATTCAGTATACCTTCTCCATATTTATCTTGCATGGTAACATTTCCAGTAACCTCATCACCGTCTTGATTCGTTCCTGATACATCATAGTTGTACTGATAATCACCCGATGTTCCTGTGCGATGTTCATATTTGTAGGTGGTGTCTGTATGATAGGTCTCTTCAACTACAGCTTCTGAATGTGGAGTAAAACCTTGTGGTTCTTCTTGAGGCTGATTTTCTGGATTGCTTTTGCAAGCAACAAAAAATAGTAATAGTATATAAAAGTAACTGTTTTTCATACCTCCGTTATTATGTTAAACATCATTATATCAATAATTATTTCGTTCTAAAAAGCTAATTCAACCACTTGGTGATTGACTAGTTAGGTAATAATTCGACTGCAATTGGAATATGGTCTGAAATTTTCCTTGCTTCTTTTAGGGTGGGAAATGATTTGTAAAAATAAAGGACTTTGGGATTGGAAAGCGTCACTTTTGAGGACTGAAACCAAATGTTGTCAAATTCGGAAGCAAGGCAATCTTCCCCTTTGCATTCTTTCCTCAGGGAAGTTTTCTGCTTTTCAAAAGCATTTTTCCATCCCATTTTCCTCAACGGATTAAAAACCGTATGTGATTGGGGGCAATTGAAATCACCTAAGAATACAAGGTTTACGTTTGGGTATTCAGCTGGTAAAAACTTAAAATATTTGATTTCGGTTTCTGGTTGTTTGCTTTTGGTTATGGCGTGAAAGTTGACTAAAGTGATTTGTTTACTCTTATATTCAAAAGTGGCATAATAGGGTTCTCGGTCGATTTCGAGATGGTATTTCTTTTCAAGCCAAGGTTTGCCAATTAGCTTTATGCTTGCCGTCTTCCAAAGAAAAGCATAGCGCTCTGTTTTATAGGATGAACTACTCGTTGGGTCACTTATAACATAGTCCCATTTGGCTCCTTTTCTGTTTAGTTCCTCTGCCAATCTTGCAACAGCTTGGGAGCCACCATAACCAGCCACTACTTCCTGAATGGCAATTATGTCATATTCCTTAATGGTATTGGCAATAAAGCTTATCGTAGTATCTGATTTTGATTTGCCAAAGTTCTCGAGGTTCCAAGAGAGGGTTTTGAGTTGAGCGTGGACAACTACTGTTAGTATAAGAAATAGTAAGAGTAGTTTGGTTTTCATTAAAGTATTCTCTTTTTATTATCTCAAATTTAATCGAAATTATTTAAGTTGCTCAATTTTGCTTTTAGCTTCTTCAAAAGCATTTAGAATTAATTCAGCATTGTCTATAAAAACCGTGTTGTCTGAACCATATTTTTCAAGTTTTAAATACCAATTAATTTTTCCTTTACTAATATAATATCCAACTTTAAATCCATCAACAGTTGTGAATTTATTTTCTAAATAGTCTGGATTTGAAGCTAAATCATTTTCTACTTCTTGTTTTAATGTTTTGACTGCTTTGATTACCTCCATTAAATCAAGGTATTCGATTGATGCTGTTGAATTACTATACTGCCCTGATTTTTCAATTTGAAAAAAATAACTTGACACTGTACCTGAAATAATTTTTCTAACTCTAGTTTCGATCTTTCCGCCATATGAAATTTTTATTCCTTGAAGATTATAATCCAAGAATTTTACTATTGACCCGGTTTTGGATGTAAATGCATCCATTTTTGTTTTTATTGGTTCGGATTCTTTCTTTGTATCTTGCGCGAAAGATGTCAATGTTCCTATAAGCAAGAAGAGCAAAAGTGTTTTTGATTTTTTTATCATATTGATTTATTGGCTAATTATAAATTATAGTAATTTTCAAAATATTATTCAAAGTCTAACAAAATTTCAGCTTATTAATTAAATTCAGTTTGTTTTACCAATTCATTTCTAAAAGAGATTTTAATTTTTATCCCAATTAGTAATTGGTTTTAAACAGTTTATCCAAATCATTGCGACAATTGGAAGCATAAATCCAAAAAAGCCCCAACCTCCTGAATCTCTATTTAATTCTTTTGCTTTGCTTGAACAAACAACAGCGCCAACAATTCTTAAAATCAATTGTATAATTAATAATGCACCTGGTTCCATATTTTATTATTTAAAAATTAATATTTAATTCATTAATTGCCCTAAGTTTTAAAGCGTTTAATTTTTCAAAATTTCTTTCATTTTTTGTGATCTCCTGAAAAATTTCTTCTGCTACTTTTTGCTTAGAGTCATTTATAAATTTATCTGGATGGCATTTCTTACTCAACTCTTTATATAAAGTTCTCGAATTATGAATGCTATTAATAAGATTATCCATATCAACATTACTCTTCTTTGAATTTTTAATATTTTTTGTTTCCAAATCAGAGAGTGTAGAAACTTTCATTTTTCGTTTTAGTTTATGTATCAAAAAAAGAATTACTGCTAGTTCAACTATCGCAATCCAAAACCACACTGAATTAAAGAGTGTTATTTTTTCGACTAGAATAATTTTTTTATTTGAATCAATTGGTGAAATCATATAGTATCTATGTTAAAATTCCGCTTAAATTTGAATAATCCATTAATTTCCATTTACAACCATTGAAGCCAGCATTGTCATGAACTTCTAAAGTATCCCATCCCAAAGAAATAAGTTTTCTAACTAATTCATCATTATCTAAAACTACTTTACCAACTTCTATTAACTCACTTTTACTTAATGCCCTACCTGACAGCGCCTTAATTCTAAAACCACCTGCCATCCATTTTGAAAAAGCGTGCCTATAGTCACTTTCTCCATATGTTATTTTTGCTTCAAGTAAAGTTGGTGCTATTCCTGAAATGAATGCATTTTTTGCAGCGCGATTAAAATCACGTATTAGTTTAAAACGTTCTCCCATTTCACCAAACCAATCAGCGATAACCATAATTTTATGCCACATATTTATTGCCTTTTTGAAAGTTTATTATTTGGTTAGAAATATTCTAATATATTTAATCTATTTATTGGTAACTACAGTTTTTTATTCTTTAATAAAAACTGTATTTCCCCAAGCGTCTTTTTTGTATGTTCCAAGTTTATTTCCTTCATTATCGTATACAGCCGTATTTCCCCATGCATCATTTTTATATACATATTTGGTATTTCCGCTATTGTCTTGTTGGATAGTATTTCCCCAAGCGTCTTTCTTCTGTACTGAAGTTGTATTTCCATTATTATCTTGCTGGATAGTGTTGCCCCACGCATCTTTTTTTTGTGTAGTAATTGTATTTCCTCTATTATCTACCCAAACTTTATTACCCCAGGCATCAGTTTTCTGAGTGGCAATAGTTTGTCCATTAACATCTACTGCTACAATATTACCCCAAGCGTCATTCTTATATGTAATATTTTGAGCCAAGGAAATTTTTGAAAATGATAGAAATACAAATAAAAAGACTAATTTTTTCATAATGTTTTTTTTGGGTATATGTAAATTATTTTAAATTATTACTAACTTTTTTTAGTAGATATTCCACGTTTATAATTTCAATTTGGTTGCTCGTGTTAAAGCGATATAGCACACACTATTAAAGTTAGCTTAACTGAATAAGTTGCAATGAATTTTATTGCGCTATAAAAAGACATTCTGTTAGCTATTACTTAACTATCAAAGTATAATTCAAATTATTACTTTGACTTTTATAATAAGAAACTGCGATATCCTTGATGGCGTTTATCCTTTGTTTTTCCAACCCTACAGAATCGTTATATTGCTTCATTTGGAAATCCCATAGTTTTTTTTCTTCAGCATTTACTTTGGTCTCAATAGTTTTTGCAAGATTTTGAGCTTCTTTATAACAAGGTGAAGCGGGATCTATATCTGACAAAATGTTTAGTGTTTCTACATAATTGTTAGTTGCGATAGTATTTTTTGCCAGTTGCATTTGTTTGGTACAATTCTTTTTCTGAAATCCTTTGTAGGCTTCGAGTGCCGTTGCCTGAACCTGAGTATGACAGCTAACAGCATCTGGAACAGACATAAGTAAACCAAAGGCTTCTTCAAATTGCTGCTTCTTAATCAAATTCTCTGATTTTTTAATGATATCAGCACATTTTGCTTCGTAATACGCTATGATTTTGGTTTTACTTTTATCGATGAATATTTTATAGTCTGGATCGTTTACTGCAATTTTGGTTATTGCGTTTGTTATTGCTAATTCCTTACTGCTTGCGCTTCCGCTTATTTTTTTACTGACAGAAGAGAACAGTATATTGCTGTCTACCTGCTTTATAAAAAGACTTAACTCCACATTCACAACAGTTATGTTTTGCATTCCACCTTCGACAACGTTGGTTTCATTGACAGCCAACTTTGGATAAATCACAAAGTTGTTGTCATAACCAGAATCAGACAAACCTGAAAGTGTTACGATTTGGGAAATCTTTGTGTCTAGTTTTGCCAATTGGGAGTCATCTAAATTTTCCATTACTTCTGGCATGACTACCGAAAGAGAAATTTTGCCGATTTCATTAGTTAATTGAGCTTTTGATGTAAAAGAAAAAAGCGTAGCGATTAGTATAAAATAAATGTATTTCATTTTTATTTATTTAATTGTTATATAAATTGTACTGCTTTTAACATCTTTAGCTGGTTGTAAGCCCAAGCCTTTGAAAAATTTAAAAATTTCGAGCGCAAATTTGTTTGGATTGTAATTATTACCTGTAGTTTGGTCCTTCAATGGAATTTTGACATCGTCTAAGATCATTCTCGTATCGGTTGTCCCTTGGATGTGATAATTGTTTTTAAACGCATTTTTTTCCATCCATACTTCAATCTGATCGGAAAGAGGTAACCCATCTGAGCCTATCTCTGATGACATTTTATACTGCGAACCAGCATCAAAACTGATATCAACGATAACCGATTTCCCATTATTTACAATATCTGTAAATTTGGTCTGCATTACATTTAGGAAATCCTCAATACAACTTTCAACTGCTTTTGAAGCCAGCTTGTTATAATCTTCAGTGTAAAACCTACCACTCTCTCCAACTTTATTCGATAATGAATTTCCTGTTGATGCTTCATAACCAGTTAAAATTAGTTTTACAGCATTACCAGAACTTGCGTTGTCAACTATTACTTCTGCCTGTACATAAACATCAGCACCAGACATCTGAATAATCTGAGCCTTAATGTCTGTTTGATTATCCGAAGTAAAAATATTGTTGTCTTTAGCGGCTTTTAATTTTGCTATAAAATCTACTGTTGTAAAACCTCTACTGTCAAAACCTTCTTTTATTTTGGTTATTGCAATTCGTTTGTTTGGGTCGTTTTCTAAAACAGTACGCAAATCTTCACCCTCTTTTGTATAGGGGATTACCATTATTTTGGGTTGCACTGTTACTACCTGACCGCCACTGTTGGTCGACGCAATTTGGCTGAATATATTATTTGAAATGCATAGCATCAGCAGTACAGCATTATATTTTATGGCTTTATATATCATAAGGTGTATTTTAAAATCCAAACTTGCGGATTACATTGTTTTGTTCCAAGTCCTTTCGTAAGGCAACCAAGTTAATTTTTACATCGACGGCTATGCTTTTTGAACCTCCATTTTGTTTTGCAAAAGCACTGACTGGAATACTTGACATTATGAATGTTTTGTATCTTTTCTGATTATAAAACTTTTCGAAATAGACTTTGTTTTTTCCTATTTCAGCTGATTCATCAGTTCCAATTAAGGCTGTTTTTTGTTCCGATTCAGGAAGGCCTCTAAAAAGTATAACGTTAATGGCTTGCTTTTCAGCATTTCCAATTGCTTCCTGTTCGTTCTTTCCGTAACCGATTGCCCTTATCGTAATATATCCTTCTTTACCAGAAACATAATTTGCTTCGGAAGTTGGTACTATTTTATTACTGCAGCTACTAATGGTTATAAGGAACAATAAAATAAGTAAAAGACTTGTTTTATTAAATAGGGTTTTCATTTACTATTTTAGTATTAGTTTACAAGTTAATTTTTCTGCAGCGTTAAATCTGGAAAGAATTTCCTTCCCTCCATCAGAAACAGTACATTCTGAAAAATCATCCCCTGCAATTTTGCTTATTTTTAATTCGCCTATCTGAGATGGATATGGTTTGCCGTCAATCATTTCATTTTTTTCAACGGTTAGTTTATCGCCTTCCTTAAAACCAAATTCCTTTCCTCCAGAAATTAAAATAGTCAAGGCCGTTTCCTTTTTTATGGTTAGGATTTTACAAATCTTAGTTGTTAGTGGGAATGTTTTTATAAAATAGGCTATTAATTTGGGCTCAACTGATTTTAATGCTTCGTTTACGGCACTTTCAGGGGATAACATTAAAGGACTTACATCGGTCTGAAAGCTCTCGGCTTCAGTAGTTTTTCCAGATTCTACCTCATTTACTTTCAACGTAAAAGAGATACTTGATTTGTAGCCATTAACACTTCCATCACTGTTTTTAATCGCGTAAATACTCATTTTTAGAATATTGCCGACAATCATGTTTTCAGCTGCTAGAGCCACATCCTGCTTAACGGTGTTTTTACTATCCAGAAAAGCCTCTGACTTTTGGAATTCTAGTTCCTGTTTGAGTTTATCATAACTGGTTCTGTCAACTACCGTAAAGCGTTTTGAATTAGTAACTACTTGGACTACCTTTTCAGCAACAGCACCAGAATACTTAGAATTAACTTCTGAAGTAAATGCTGCGACTCCTAAAATTGGTTTTGCAGGTGATTGCGAATGCACTAAAAACACATTCGTAAGCAGAAGCAATAAAAGAGAGTTTAAATTTCTCATACTGCTTAATAGTTTCCGGAGGATTTCAGAGTTGCAATTAGGTTACTGATCACTTTTAGGTTTAACTTCAATTCCGGTAAAACCAACGCCATGACTTCTTTAGAAAAGTTTAAAGATTTTGTAGCTTTAGGAGCCTGCATCAATCCAGCGCTCTTGATATCAGATGATGCAGAGGCTACTAATGCAGATGAAGCGGTAACAATTTCAATCTGGCTAGCAATATTAGATGCCAATTTAGTAAGTTCATCCATTGTTGGCTTTTTAACCGTTACGTCTGTAACTCCATCTACTGATTCACCAACTGTTCTTTTATACATTTCAGGAACAAGAGTATTAATTTCTTTAGTTGAAACTAGCATCTTAGTAGAATTTACTGCCAGCTGATCAATGCTTGAAATCCCAGAAACTTTTGGTTCGGTTAATTTTTCAAATTTAGCTTTTCGCTCTTCTGCTTCTTTTGATTTCATTTCCGCTTTTAAAACTTCTCTTTCCGCCTTTAATTCATCTGGTGTTTTCTGAGCAAGACAGTTTTGGTTCATTATTAAAATCAATCCAAGAAAAAATGCTGTTTGGTAAATTTTTTTTGACATGTTATTTTAGTTTTTGTTTTGTCCTACTCTTTTGGCTTTTCGGTTACTCCTCGTTTTTTTTAGTGATTTCTGAACTTCACTCTCTTTTAATAATTATTTTTTTAAAACATAACAATTTTACAATTCCACTCTGCAACCAGAATGCAGTTTCTTAGTTTTTATTAACAATTAATTATATACTTTAGTGTTTGCGACCGAGATAGAATACCACAAACCATCCCGGAGCAAACACTTCTGCTATACTGTATTTAACTGGTGTGACATTCTGACGAACAGGTTTTACATCCGTTGGATTGTGGGTAGGTCTTTTTTGCTTTTTCTACCGCTGCTTTGCAGTTTTTAAAAAGGCCTAAATATTGTCTGTTTATAAAATTTGGCAAGTACTCACATACACTTGTATGTACTTCGTGGTCACCATTTTTTTGTGGATTGATATTAACGTAGTATAAGTTCATTCTTTTTCTTGTGGATAATTAGTAATTAGTATTTCCAAGTATCAGCTTGTGATTTAGAGTAAGTGAGGTAAAATTTATCGGGAGCACTGTTTATAAAAACATTGGTGATTCCTCCTCCTTTTTGATTACAAAAAGCATTCTTTTCCTCTCTGAAAGCATTCTTTTCGGCAATATTTGTTATTTCTGAAACGTAGAAATCATTTTTTACCTTGTTCGTTTTATCTCCGAGTTTATAGGTGATGCTATTGTAAAACTTTATAGGAGAAGAATCTTCGGAGAAAGCTTTATAGCTGGTTTGTTTTGCAGTAGGGAATCGCAATAAATCGCAATCTCTAATAACGGTTTGATTAATGTTAAATTCCGAAACCTTCTTGGAGGATTTAGGAGGGATAGCCACAACTTTAGCTTCTACAATCTGAACTCCGCTTGTACTATTTGTAGCTATTGTATTAGATGTGTAGGACGATAATGCTAGCCAACCCAATTGCGAAAACCCTGTAGTTTTTGAAGTATTTGTTGCTGTATTACTTGAGTTGCTATAGATTCTGTTTTGATAATAATCATATGCATTACCATTGATTACATAAAAACTTTCATCCAATTGAAGGTAGATAACCTCGTTAGTTTTGTTGTAAAATGTGAAACCAGGATTTCCATTGTTTGCCCAAAGATTATAACTTATTTTACAATTGTTATCCTCAAAAACAATAATGTTCCCTGATGGTTTAACTGTTTCGGATGTAGTTTTATACACCTGATAGTAGTAGGTGCTTACTGTTTTACATGATGTTAAAAAGCACAATAGTACGAATAGCGTAATTTTTTTCATTTTATTTGATTATTAGAATTAGTAATCAAACTTAAACTCAATAAAAATCAATTCTATACGGAAAACCGTAAAGACATAAAAAAACTACCCCTTGAAATTCAATTCACATTCCCTTTCGTAACGGTATTTTTTATTTTGGGAATCGTAAGTTATAGGAGCATTGAGTTCTGTTTTCATAAAAGTGATATAATTATAAACCGTGCGCACAGAAATCCCTAATCTCTCCGAAAGATCTTCTGAATTACCTGCTCGCTTGGCTTTAATTAGCTCGTGAATTTTTATGATGACTCTTATATCCAAAACAGTACAATTTTAAACATTAGGTCTGCAATCAAAATGCAGTATTACTATTTTGTAAACTTAAAGTGATGAAAGAAGTATTCCTTACGGAAAACCGTAAGAAATATAAAGAGGTGTATGAGATTCTTCCTTTGTCAGAATGACAAGACTGTAGGTTAAGCTATTCCTAAGTCTTTGGCAATTGCAATAAGATGCACGGTATTGTTAGCTCTGAAGTGGTCTTTGAGTTTACCTAATCTTTTTTCGATAGTACTTTTGCTGTTGGGGGTTATACCCAGTTCTTTGAATCTGACTTCGAGTTCATCTTGAGTCACTCCTATGGACAATTCTTGTATTATCTTAATATCGTAATCATCTATTTCAAGTGTCGTTTTGTCTTTAACTATATACTGTAAATTGGGTGAGAGATATATTTGGTCGTTCTCTTCTATTACTGAAATAGCTTTTTTAAGTTGGTCGATACTATTCCTTCCTTTGTGAACATAAGCATTGATTTTACAGTTGTCGAATAATGATTTTATTTTGAAGCTTTTATCTTCAACGGAATACACAATGATTTTTAATTGGGGTAATAATCCTCTAATTTGCGCAATGGCTTCTTCACCTGTTTTGATTTTAACCTCGCGATAGTCCGGTTCAAAGGAAAGGTCAGAAATGAATAAATCATAAGGCTCTTTCTCTGCAATTGATTTTTTAATTTTTAGTAGCGCATCATCACAATATTTAACATGATCGACTTGGGTTATGCCAAAATCGCTTACTGCCTTTATTACAGAAAGAAAAATACTGTCAATATCTTCGGCAACTAAAACTTTTTTAAATAGGCTCATCTATTTGGGTATTTGGATAGTAACTCTAAAACCTTTGCTGGTTTTACTGTCAAAATTAAAAGTTCCTTTCAAGGCTTTAATACGGTTTTCCGCATTTTGAAGTCCTTTTTTAGAGAATGTAGTAGGGTCAATGCCTTTTCCGTTGTCTGAATATTTTATTTCTAAGGATTTGGAAGTATTTTCAAAACTAAGTGCCACCAAGTTAGCTTCACTGTGTTTTTTCATGTTGACCAATAGTTCTTGCAGCACACGATATACGGCATACTTGGTTTCTTTATTCACTTTGTTCCAATCAATAACGGAGGCATTTTTTACAATAATATTGACTTCATTAGAGTTAAAACTATTTATTAATTCTAACAACTCTTTACTGTAAGATGCATCTGTTTTAATTTCACTATTGGATTGTGATATATCTCTTGCCTTTGCATAAATAGCATCTAAATTTTCAACTAAAACCTCTCTATTTAAAGGATTTTTAAGATCTTGGTTTTCCGCATAATTCATGGCTTGAAATACATCATTGGCTAATTCATCATGAATTTTTTTAGCGATTCTATGCTCGGTTTCATATACCGAGGCTTCTAACTTCTTCCTATTCCTTTTTCGAATATACCAGAATACTAGCATGGCCAAGAAAACAATTATTGCTACTGTAAAAAAGGCAAACTGCATTTTGCTCTTGTATTTCTTTTCATTTTCGATTGCTTTTTTGGAATCAAATCTGATTTTGGCAAACTGATTTTTAGCTGAATTTCGGCTTGTAGTCAGACTATCATTTATTTTTAAAAAGTCGGTTATATATTTTTTTGCGGCTTGCGGCTCACTACTTTGTATTAAGTATTTCAGGGATTCGAGTTTATCGTCAGGGTTATTTACTTGCTTTGCGGCGTTGAGCGCATTAAGCGCAAACTGGCTTGACTTTTTTTTATCCTTATCCCTAAAAAACTCCGCCAAGTGAGTGTTGGTTTGAATGCTTCCCATGACATCCTTTAGACTGTCTGTTACTTGATATGATTTTAAAAGATTAGCATAGGCTTCGGGACGGTTTAACTTATATTGTGAATACCCAAGGTTATTGAGGATTAAGGCATCATCCTGTTTTCGGTTATGCTTATTTAATAATGGTTTTAGTATTACTATGGCCTTTTCATGCTGATTTTTCTCTTGGTAAATCAAACCGATATTGTTTCTAGCAAGCGTTCTTGCTATAGTATCTTTAAAACTTTTTGAGGCTTTTTGATAGTATAACAGCGCATCATCCCATTTTTTCTGTTTATCAAAAGCCACCGCCATCATATTATAAAGGTAGGGTTTGTACACGGAACCTTTATAATTAGCCAATGCTTCGGTTAACGTTTCTTCACTTCCGTAGAAATCGCCCACATGTTGCTGAATGGTTGCAATTTGTAAGAGGGCATAGGTATAATCTTCCCCCTCTTTACTATAACAAATTTCCTTGGCGCGGTTGTAATAGTAAAATGCGCTATCCAGTTGCACTTTTTTATCAAAGAACCCATCCGCTTTATCGATTAAGGTCAAATACTTTTCCCCATCTTCTTTTACAGGATTGGTACAAGAACCTAGACAGCAAAGGATAAAAAATAAAATCGGGGAATATACTTTTTTACGTAACATTCCCCGAAGTTATTAAATAAATGTTAGACACAAAATTTGAATCTAACTTTTATACACTTATCCTCCTAATCCTGTCCCAGGTGGTTTTGGAGGTGGTGGTATCCCTTGTCCTCCTGTATCATCTGCTTGGATGGTTGTTGCAGCAGGTGCAGTATCGGAAACCGAATCGGTTGTACAAGATGTCATTATGGAAGATGACAGGATAAAAAATGATAAAAAAAGTATTTTTTTCATGATTTTAAGAATTAAAAATTGGACATAGTTGTGGCTGTTCGGGTGCTGCCCGAAGCCGTTGCATAGCGAAAAATCTATGCGGTTTTTTGAGTACTCGGTACTCTTTTTTTGGGAAGTAAGTGTGCTGCTACAGAACCGTTTTCTTATACTTCCCGAATAAAAATTCCGTCCTGTATAGCGACACTTTTTAAGAAGTAGTTTTGTACATTTGTTCTATCGCGATGTAGAACAAGAACTAATTCTGAAGCAAAGGAATGGGGTTTTTGTATGAGTGTTTACAAGGAATTCCGGTATTTCCGATGATTCCGAAGATTTCCTTAAAAATCCTAACCAACTATGAAACAAAATGACTTTGAAGCCTACAAAAAAGCGGTAAAACTTCGTTATGAAGAAGAAAAGAATGGCAACTATTCAAGCTTTTTATGGCAACCTAGTAGGGCTAATTTGAGAAAGCTTTGTGTGGAAAGATTGAAAGAAAATCCAAGCTCAGATGACCTCAATAGTTTTAAAATTTTCATAGGATTTGAATTCAAACCTGAAAACAGCAATAAGTTAAAAGATGAAACAGATCGTTTCAGAACTATAGAGAATTTTTTAAAAGGAAGTTCTGATAGTAATGATGTAGAGGTAATAAATTTAGCCGCTATTTTAGTTGATTTCACGCCAAGACCTTATTTAAAATTTGTAAAAAGTTGCAAAGATGAAATAGATACAATAGGTGTTAACTTTTTAGAAAAAGAAGAACCCAAAACAGTAAAAACACCACCAGTACTACCTGAGAAAAATTTAAGTACTAAAAAGAAATTAATTATAGGGCTACTAGGTTTTACCGCTTTATTCTCTATCGGATATACTGCAAAAGATTTGGTCCTACCCACAAAAGAGTGTATGCAATGGCAAAGTGACCATTACGTATTAGTAGATTGTCAAAGTGAGAACAATGGTTTGTTTGCCTCTTCCCCTATTATTCCTTATGATGAAAATGCAGTAGCTTTGCATAAATTAATGGTTTGTGACACCACTACTTTTTTTGAAGGCGGTAAGGCAATAATTTGGTATTGTAAAGTTGGTCGCTTGCCTGAGTTTTTTGATGGCCCAGGATTACATCCTATAACTGGAAAAGCTTTGCGACCCGTAACCAATTATATTATTGGGAAGTATGTAAAAAAATAAAACCGCATTTACGGTTTTCCGCATCCCTACTCTAATTCGTATTGCTATTTTTAGCCGAAAAACTATTCAAACCTAATAAAAATGGAAATCGAGTATTAATATAATATAATTGATAAAAACCAAAACCTTATACAAATGAAAAAAATACTTTTAATACTTATTGTCATTACTTTACTATTCCCAAAACAAGCAAGAGCTCAGAATAATACTGCTACAGCAATAGCAGCTACAGTAGCTACTGCAGGACTAATAACAGCAGCAATATTGTCTTCAGAAGACATGAAAGAAAGAGCAGAGCTTAGAGCTACTCAGTGGGTTTTAGCTAATCATCCAGAATTTACCACATTTAATTTAGAGACATTTGATTTTAATGGTAAGAAGGCAAAAGATATGTCCACAACAACTGTGATATCTTTTAAAATTCAAGAATTTACACCTGTAATGAATCCAAAACTTGATGGTAAAAAATATGTTTTATTTTGTTTTACTAGCTATGGTTGGATAAGTGATCAGGGCATGGATTTTAGCAAAGTGAATTGGTACTTAATTGATGGTGAAGAATGGTTGAAAATGATGGTGACCTACACTAAAGTGTCCTCAGAAGAAAAAGACGAAAAAGTACTTAAAGAAACATTATTAGCTGGTGTAATTGAAAATAAAGGAATTAAAGTTAAAGGTAAAATGGTAATTCCATTTTATAAGTTAGATGGTGATAGCTATTTAGTTACAGATTACTCTTCAGATATGAAATTTGTTTATAATGAAAAGTCACTTTGTATTTTTTTAAAAAAGACTGGGGATTTAGTACAGATGAGAAGGCAAACTATTATTGATACTCATCTTTTCTTTTTCCCTTAAATTAATAAAAACATACTCGGATATTTTAAACATTATGAATGCGATTAGCATATTTCCTGAAAAGCTTTGCGACCGGTAACCAATTATATTATTGCGAAGTATGTTAAAAATAAAACTGTAATTACGGTTTACTATAAAATAGGTGTTGTAATTTTTTCACGTCATAAAGTATGTGATTTAATTTTAGTTTGCTTAGGAAAGTTGGCGGAAGGTGTTTTGTAATGGAAGGTTACAAAAATAAAAAAAGCGTTAACCAAATAAATGAATAACGCTTTTTAGAACTTATTTTAATTTATTCTTTTATAAATTTAAACACTTCTTTTTTATCATCTGACTCTATCTTAATAAAATAATTATTAGCGGGTAAGTTGGATAAATCAATTGTTATTTGATTAGCGTTTTGTGGAATTGAATTTATCAATTGTCCCAAAGTATTATATATAGTTGTTAGCTTAATAGTAGTGGCGGATTCTATATTTAATTTATCTTTAACAGGATTTGGATACAGTTTACATCCTACTGCTTCTATATCACTAGCTCCTAAATTATTTATAATTGTCAAGTTTGTTGTGTTAGCATCCTGAATTGTTAATGCATCGCCAGTTTGATTATTGGCTGCTTCAACCATAGCATTTACTTGAGTTTGCGTTAAAGCTGGCAAAGATGATTTGGTTTGTAATGTTACTTTAAATAATAACCCTTGCCCGTTTATAGCGGCATTAGCATATCTAGTCATCCCAATACTTAGCATTGAAGCGGATGCATAATTCAAAACCAAACAATCTGAACCAGTATTTCCAAAAATAGAACCAGTATAATCAATTACAGCAGTACTTAAATTAAAAACAGATTCATCAAAAATTAAATTAGTAGATATACCAAATAAATTATTTAATCCTCCAGTATTATTTATACTCACATTAAATGTAACTGTTTGAGGTAAAATAGCTGCATTTATAGTTGTACTACTTGGTGTTACTATTATATTCCCTGCAGCAGTCGTATTTTGTGTTAGTGAGGAGAAAACAGGATTTGTAGATGACATTTTAGAATGAAATTGATTCATATTATAACCTATGGCAGCTTGGTCTGCATTGTTAATTACTCCGTCTCCATTTGAGTCTGCAAATACCTTGAAAGCATCACCATTAGGAGTGCTATGATTATATCCCCAAAGTGTCGCAGGTTGGGCATTCCATTGAATAGTTGCGTTTGGTCTTGCCGTTCCTATTGCATTATAAAAATACCCAATAGGTAATAAATCGGCTGTTGATACTGTGTGGGAATTATTTAAATCTCCTGGCCATACGGCTATTTGATTGGAAAATGTATAACAGTTTTGGCCTTGATTATTCAGCCCACAAGATGTTCCTGATGAATTATAGGCACTTACATCATCTATGTAGAAACAAAAAACGGTTCCGTCAGGAATAGTAATATTCTTAGTTACAAAACGCAAGGTATAGTACAAACCACTTCCTGAATAACCAGATGACGGACCTACTTTAGTAATACCAAAATCTAAAACGCCGTTGGTTGCTGTAGGTGGTGTAGAAATTACATTGCCGCCAGAACCCAATAAAGTACTGGCTGTAAATCCTTGATAATCTAAATATTGATTCACTGCCGCATTTCCTTTGAGTTTCATATACAAACTATACAGATTTGTTGCGCCTGTTAATTGAACATCCACCGTTATGGTGTCAAACAAGCCAATAGTTGTATTAGAAGATGTAAGACTCAAATTACCAATGTTAGGTTGTGGTGTGACATTTACAATAAACGAAGTAGTTTGTGTACAACCATTACTATTTACAAAACTAGCAGTATAGGTAGTTGTAGCACTTGGATACACGACAGGGTTGGCAACAGTAGCTGAACTTATAGCTGTAGCTGGTGTCCATTGAATATTTGGTACCGTATTAAAAGTCCCATAGAGCTGTAAAGGAATCGCACTACCACTAGTGATAGTAGCATTAGTTGCAATAATACCATCAGCAGAAATGCTGGCCGTAGGAGTAGTTAGAATAACTATTGATGTTGACGTAGAAATGGCTGGACATCCTCCACTTGGTTGAATCGTATATGTTATAGTATAAGCCCCGGCAGTCGACAAACTAGGATTAATTGATCCTGTAACTGAATCTATTGATAATCCAGCTGTAGAACTATAGGTGCCACCAGCATAAGCTACATTACCTACTGCCGTGACTTGAACCGATGTTAATGATTTACAAAACGGATTACCAGAATACGTTATAGTACCAGTAGGTAAAGAAGTTACAGTAATAGTTTTAGATGCTATTGCTGTACACCCATAAGAACTTGTTGCAGTAACAGAATATGTTGTTGTTACTGATGGATTAACAGTGATTGTATCTGAAGTGCTACCATTACTCCATAAATAAGAACTGCCTCCAGAAGCTGTTAATGTTGTATTTGAACCAGAGCACACGAAGTTTGAACCAATAATAGAAACTTGTGGTATTGGATTATCAATTGTAAAAAAGCTAGTCGTAGTAGCTCCGCTACATCCCAAATAAGTTGTTTCTCTTACTGATATGGTATGAGTTCCTGGGGCTAAATTATTAAACTGTGTTGAGGATTGCCATGAGCCATTATCTACACTATATTCATATAACATAAATGGTCCGAAAGTGCCAACATCACTGTAATCCTCAGGATCAATAGCTGTCCAATCAGCAGGGTTCCAAGTTACACTTGGTACTGTTGCCGTTGGGAGTCTTTTATATACATATCCTGGTTGACCACTAGGGGTAAAATCAAATCCACTCGTTTCCCCCCATAAATCAACTTCAACATCACTACTTGTTGTTAATCTAATATTATCGTTGGTGTTTACTCCTCCAGTACCACTCAAAAATAGATTTGGAACAATACCACCTATGTTCATAGAACTTCCAATAGCAACTACAAAAACAGAATTATTCGCTAAGTTTCCTGACAATGGGTAATTCCAAGCAGGAGTGGAATTACCGTTATAATAGGCTTTTAATTTATAACTGCTTAAGTTTACACTTGCCCCAGTTCCATTAAATATTTCAATATAAGTTAAGGCACTAGCAGCGGCGTCTGTTACTTCAGAAATATATAAATCAGATGGGGTATTAGGAATACTAGAAATAGAAGAAAGCGGTGATGTGACCTGAAGTCCTCCTAATAGATTATTACACGTAGGTTGTTGAATTGCTATTGTGGGTGTTGTATTTATTACATTTACTGTTCTAGAACTTGTTGAAATGAATCCGCAAGAATCAGTTCCTGTTACAGTATATGTTGTTGTATTAATTGGGTTTACTGTTATTGAGCTTGAGTTACTGCCGTTGTTCCAAGAATATGAACTTACGCCAGAAGCTGTTAATGTTACATTTTGTCCATTACATAGTGCATTTGGCCCCGAAATGATGACATTTTGGTTTGGAATTACTGATACACTTAACGAGGCAGTTGATGTGCAACCTACCGAATTAGTTACTGTAACGGAATACTGTGTGCTTTGAGTTGGATTTATAGTTATTGAGTTCGTATTTTGTCCTCCATTCCATAAAAAATTTGTCCCTGCACTTGCTGATAAAGTAACACTTTGTCCAGTACAAACTGCAGCTGTCGTCGATGGAATAATGTTAACAATTGAAATATTTGAAGCAGAGCATAGTGTTATTTTTCTAATTCTATTATTTCCACTATCCGCTATATAAAGAATACCAGAATTAGTAATGCATATACCATTTGGAGATTTAAATTGCGCAATTGTGCCTGCGCCATCAATATAACCTGCGCTTGAACCGACAACTGTTGAAACTACTCCTGCGGGAGTTATTTTTCTAACTTTGTTATTGCTATTATCTGTAACATATAAACTTCCAGTTGCGTCAATACAAATTCCAGTTGGATAATTAAATTGGGCTATTGCACCAGCACCATCAACATAACCCCCAGCATAGCCTGCAATGGTAGACACGGTACCAGAGGGAGTGATTTTTCTAATTTTATTACTTCCATTGTCCACAACAAAGACATTTCCGGAAGCATCAACACAGATTCCCAATGGGGAATAAAATTTTGCAGCAGTACCAATACCGTCAGAATATCCAGCTATAGACCCTGCTAAAGTTGTAACTAGTCCTGCCGGAGAAATTTTCCTTATTCTGTGATTACCGTTATCTGTCACAAATACATTTCCAGTAGCATCAATACAAACTCCATGTGGAAAATTAAATTGAGCAGTAGTACCTAATCCATCTACTGAACCAGAGATAGAGCCTGCCAATGTGGAAACCACTCCGGCTGGGGTAATTTTTCGGATTCTATTATTTCCCCTATCGGCAACATAGATATTGCCAGAAGCATCTGAACAAACTCCAGTTGGACCATTAAATGACGCAGCGGTACCAGAACCATCGCTATATGCAGCAGAACCAGAACCTGCAAAGGTAGTAACTATTCCAGCTGCAGTAATTTTACGAATTACATTACCATTCCATTCCGCTACATAAATATTACCTGAAGGATCAACGCAAACTGCAGTGGGATTGTTAAATTGAGCTGCTGTTCCTGTTCCGTTGGTAGAGCCTGCAACTCCGGAACCCGCAAAAGTAGATACTACTTGAGCATTTGAAATTATTGCGCTAAAAAGGATGCTAGCAATAAGAATAATTTTTTTCATAATTTTCTATTTTCTGTTAACAATCACTTTTTTAGTCATTATTATAGTATTGTTTGAGTTTGTTATTTGAACAAAATAAATACCCGTTGCACCCCAGTTTTTAGTAGAAAGGTCGGTAGTGGGGTTTTGGATGTTCATTTCCTCCACTGTTTGACCTAAAATAGTAATTACCTTTAATTTAAGATTATTCAATTGTGATGCCTTTGTTCCCGTAACAAGATGTACCATATCGTTTGTAGGATTAGGATAAAGAACAAAATCATCTTGTTTTATTGGATTAGTTCCTAAATTATTAGTGATGACTAAATTCGTTACAGGAGCATCTTGTATTACTAAAGTTTCCCCAACCTGATTATTGGCGGCATCTACATAACCGGAAACCGAGGTTTGAGTCAATGATGAACCAAGAGAAGATTTGGTTTGTAATGTTACTTTAAATAATAACCCTTGCCCTACTATAGCAGCATTAGCATATCTGGTAAGTCCAACGCTAATCATGTTAGTAGAATTAAAATTCAACGCCAAACAATCAGCTCCTACAGTTCCAAATATAGAACCCGTATAATCTACCGTTGCCGTATTTAAATCAAAAATAGTTTCGTCAAAAAGTAGGTTTACAGATGTACCGTAAAGCGCATTGAGCCCTCCTGTATTATTTACACTAACCGTAAAAGTTACTGTTTGAGGCAAAGCAGCTCCGTTGATAACCGTGTTATTTGGAGTTACAGTTAACGTGCCTGAAGCAGTGGTAAGTTGTTGTGGCGTAAAATGAGGTGGCGCTGCCGAAACCGCAGAAGTACTCATTTTGGAGTGTATCTGATTCATATTTAATCCTATGGCAGCTTGGTCTGCATTGTTAATGACCCCATCTCCGTTAGAATCGGCAAATACTTTATAGCCATCACTATTTTGTGAACTATGATTATATCCCCACAAAGTAGCAGGATGGGCAGACCATTGAATGTTAGTATTTGTTCTTGCTGGTCCAGTTGCATTATAAAAATACCCTATTGGCAATAAATCGGCCGTGGTAACTGAATTAGATTTATTTAAATCTCCTGGCCAAACATTAACTTGATTGTTAAAAGCATAACAATATGGAGGTTCATTATATATCAAATTAACAGTGTTTCCAGTAGAATTGTAGGCACTTACATTGTCTAAGTAAAAACAAAAACTAGTCCCTTGAGGAATTGGAATGTTTTTAGTAACAAACCGAAAAGAATAAAATAACCCACCACCCGTATACCCGGGCACCGAACCCACTTTGGTAATTCCGAAATCATACACCCCACTGGTTGCTACTGGTGCCGTTGAAATAACACTACTTCCTGTTCCCAGTAATGTACCGGCAGTATACCCTGAATAATCCAAATATTGACTTACGGCGGGATTACCTTTAAGTTTCATATACAAACTGTACACATCAGTAGCTTCTGAAAGTTGCACATCTACAGTAATGGTATCAAATAATCCGGCAGTAGTAGTTGATGAAGTAATGCTTAAATTACTATAATTTAGGATTACTACTTGAGTCGTAACATTAGTTTGGCATCCGTTATAGACAAAATATGAAACTGTATAAGTACCCGGCATAGAACTGCTTGGATATATTTCTCCTGTGGAAATATTCATTTCTAGTCCACTAGGTTGTGAGGAAAAAGAACCTCCCAAATAATTGCCTGACCCTGTTAAAGTAACTGGTTGTGGTGTAGTTACATTAGTATAATAGGTACTACTAGTATAACTGATACTTGCTGTTGGTGGAGTTACAATATTTACATCTACTTGATATTGTACATTGGGGCAACCATCTGGTGTTGCAGTACAAGTCACACCGTAGTTCCCCGGAACAGAAGAACTTGGAGATATAGACCCTGTTATAGTGTTTAGTGAAAGTCCTGTAGAACCTGAAAAAGTAATATTTGTATAAGTTCCTGAAATTTCCATCACATCTATGTTTCCCGCTGTTGCGCAAAAAGAGTTATTCACGCCGTAATATTGAAATCTTGGGTATATATCACAAATAGTTGTTTTTCGAATTATATTATTGCCTGAATCAGCTAAATATAATATGTTTGAATCTATAAAAATTCCTTTTGGTGCATTAAATAAAGCGGTTGAAACATTCCCATCTAAATAACCCTGGTTTGAACCAGAATAGGTTGCAACTGAGCCCAAATTAGGATTGTAAGTATAAATCTTCCTAATTCTATTATTGTTTTGGTCAGTTACATAAAGCTGACCATTGGCATCCATTGAAATGCTGGTAGGGTTATCAAATTTAGCAGTAGTTCCAGAGCCATCACTATATCCTTGAGTTGATCCCGCATAGGTAGTTACTACACCCGTTAACGTAATTTTTCGTATTCTATTATTATTCGTGTCCGTTACATAAATATCTGAGCCCTCAGCTGTAACTCCCCTAGGACCATTAAATTGAGCTACCGTTCCGGTGCCATCAGCATACCCTTGTGTAGAACCAACAAATGTAGTAACTACTCCCGTTGCTGTAATTCTTCGAATTTTGTTATTGCTAGTATCTGCAACATATACTATTCCGCCAGTAGTCAAACATATTCCCATCGGTGCATTAAACTTAGCTCCTATTCCCGTTCCATCAACATAACCTTGTGTTGAGCCTGCCAATGTAGTTACGACTCCTGCTGCTGTGATTATTCGAATTCTGTTATTATTGGTATCGGCTACATATATATAATATCCATCAGTACAAATACCAGACGGATTGTTAAATTGAGCTGCTGTTCCTGTTCCATCTGCAAAGCCCGCAACTCCTGAACCAGCAAGTGTTGTGACAACTCCTGTTGCCGATATTTTTCGAATTACGTTGTTATTGGAATCAGCTACATACACATTATGAGTATTATCTACACAAATGGCTGATGGATTGTTAAATTGAGCTACTGTTCCTGTTCCGTTAGTGGCCCCTGCAACTCCTGAACCTGCAAAAGTGGAAACTGCTTGAGCATTTCCTATAAAAACAGTACAAAACAAGGTTATTATGCAATAAAAAAAATCTTTCATTAGATTGAAAATTACTTTATCATTTGAGTATTATAATCACTTAATGTGATAATTATCTTGCCAAATATATGTTTTATAAAATATATGTTCATGCTAAAATATCCAAAAATTCAGTTCAAGTTGTTTCAACTACAGTAATGTGAATTTGGTCGGTAAATAGTATCGCAATCAGCAGTGAAACGGTCGGAAAATTAATTACTAATAATCCCTAAAATTCATTTCACCCCGCTCCGCAAAGAGGTCCCTAGAAAAGCTGCGTAAATGTCTCCCTACTTTGCGTAATTTTTTACTATTTAAAAAAGCTTAAATTTATAGCTCAAAGGATGAAGACTTTGCGAAGCGGAGATGTGATTAGTAATTAGTGATTGACTACTGCTGTTTATAGATGGTGGGAGTTTTTAGTTTTAAACCTGACTGGTTTCTAAAACCAGTCAGGTTTCTTTTTTTGAACTACTTTGGTGTAACAGGGGGGCACGCCTAGCTATGGTAATTATACCCCTGCTATAAAAGTAACCACCCCGTCATACACTTCGTTATGCCACCCCTCCTTAAAAAGGAGGGGAGCTTTTACTCAGATCATTTTTTAGGGATTATCTATAAATAAACTACACGCAGCTCCCCTCCTTTTCAAATTTGATAGTAAGAGGAGACCCAAGCTTGCGAATTGTATGGAGGTATAGCGTAATAAATGTCCAGTGGACATTCGGTTTTAACAGTGGCATAGTAGTGTATGACGTGGTGGTTGCTGCTGTAGTCAGCTGTCTGTTGTAAATTGCAGCGGTTACTCTTCCAGCAAGGGCTCTAAGTAGTTTTATCGTTTTCTTTGATTAACGCATGAACTTCGCTTTTTAGTTTGGGAAGATGGTTTGTTAGGATTGACCAAATATTTTCGTCCGAAACATTGTCATAAGCATGGATGACTTGGTTTCTCAACCCGATAATTGCTTTGGCATTACTAATTTTTTCAGTAAACGAAATATCACGAGTCATTATTCTGTTCACTGCCTCTCCAATAATCTCAAAATTTCTTTCGACAGCTCTTTTAAGCATTAAGTTGCTTTTGTACTTAAAGAAATCTTTTTCTTCTTCAATGAAAAAACTGTCGATTTCGTCAATAGACATTTTAATATCGTAAAGCCATTTAAGAATCCTTTCATCCATAAATAAGCGCTTTTGATTTGTTGATTGAGTGGATTAAGATTGGGTTTTTTAAAGTTTGTTCTTCCACTAAATCAACTTCACGACCAAATAATTTTTCTAAATTTTCTTTGAACTCCATGTAGTTATCGAAATACTTTGATAATTCAATAGCTTTAAATTTTACGAGAAGGTCAATATCACTTTCTTTATTGAAGGTAGTATTCAGTACTGAACCAAATAGATACATCTTTTCCACATTGTATCTTGTACAAAGTCTTTTTACATCTTCTATATTTTGGTCAACGATACCCATAAAGCAAATTTAGGTAAAAAAGTTCTATTTGATGCGGACGCCAAAATAATTACTAGTAACTACTACCCTGTCCATTATCTCAACAACTGCATCACTTTCTCAACTTCTAGTCCAAGATAGTCACAAAGTTCATCGATGGTGATGGGTTGGTGTTTGGGTTTGGCTTTGAAGGCTCTGATTTTTTTGATGACATCGCGACAGTGTCTTTCGCTTTTGCCTGTAATTTGTTGTACATCTTTGTTGTAAATGCAGATTCTGTTCATGGTAGTGTTTGTTGCAATAAAAAAAATAGCTTAGGTTGATTCTTAAAACATCAGTTCGCTGGGGTACAGCAACTGTTAGGGCATAATGTGGCGTTCTCCTTTTTGGTAAACGACACTCACACAGCACACTAGTAACCATGTGAAACAGATTTACTAGTATCAAATATAATACCAATACCTGTTACTTTTCCTATGATTTTAAAATCTTAAGGGAAAATTAAGTTTTCACTTTCGGCAAAAAGTGACGGTTTCGGCAAAAAACGGCAAAAACTACCTTTTTCGACAAACACCCTGTAACGACTTACTAAAGCACTCTTCTTGTGGGTATTGTCTCTTAATACGTTTTGATTATGCCTACACCTAATGAAACCCAAAGCAATGCCCCTACTCCTATAGGGACTAAAAGTAAAAAGAGTTGGAAAGAAGTAATCTTTAGCCTAGTGGCTTTAGTACACCGCAGAAAATTAGTAGAGCTAGAAGCGAACTACTATGACAATGCCGATTTAAAACAACTCTTTAAAGTGTGCGACAAAACCCTCTACCGCTGGCGCAAAACCCAACAAGTACCCTATGCTAAAATAGGCGGTAAAATCATGTACTCTAAACAAGCCATCCTAGGCATCCTGCACGAGCGTATGGCGAACCGCTACCACCCTATGCATATTAAAGACTATCAGAAAAGGGATTGATGAGTTGTGGGTTAGTAAGTGTAAACTGAGACCGCAAACTGAGACTCTAATCCAATCAAAAAAGCCCAGTTAGGGGCGGCATATTTGGTAGAAATATAATAAGAATAGGTTTTTACAGTGCCGTAGGTACGGTATAGTTATAGGTTTACCGTTTTTAGTTTTTTAGCCACAAATTACACAAATTAGCACAGATTATTTCAAGTTCCCACCCCTACCAGACAATCCTTTTCTAGGATTCATAAATACAACAATAATTGCTTTTTTTTAGATTTACTTACCACGCGAAAGGATTCGCGCGGGAGCGGGGCGGGGCCCTATTAAAACTAACTGTTTTTATATTCTACCGCAGAAAACCATCCCAAGATTTCTTTACCAATGTTTTCATTCAACGTTTCAGTAGCTTTATTAAAAATAGAAACCTTTCCTAAGGAACAAGCATGCTTGTTATTTTCAAAAGGTACAAAATCACCTTCTTTTATTTCTTTTGTTTCGTTTGAAGGATAGAGTAACATCGCTTTTTTACTATCCCAATACTCATTATAAACATACATCTGTCTTAAATCTTGTGTTGAGGGTTCTGAATAATCAATATTCTTCCATTTGGTATCTATAATAAAGGTTTCTTTGTCGTCACCTTCTCCTTTTTCAATTACAATGTCTGGGCGAATAGTGATATTCTTCCAAAATGGTTTTGAATCCTGCCCATAAACTCTAACATCATCTTTTGCCGATTGTTTCAAACGAACCAATACATATTCCTCCCACAATGAATTCATATCAAACAATAACGCCAACATTTTTTCATTACCACTTGAAATGTTAGGGGCATAATTCAAAATAATTAATCTAGCTATGGCTAAAGCTGTTTCATAAGGAGCTGTCTTCCTATTGTTAGGAAGTTTGGTAAAAGTTGTTTCGTTTACATGAATTGATTTTACCTCTGGAAAATCTAATTGTACCGTTTTACATTTGCTGTACAAGTAATTCCCTTTAGTGCATTTCTCTACTATAGTTAACGCTATATTTAATACTTGATGCACTAAATGGTCTTTATCATACACTTGATGCTTAGTATAGAAACGTTCTTTATGCACCAAGTTCTTGCTAATATGTCCAGCAAATTCGAGTTTGCCTTTCAAGGCTTTAACATTACTAGTTTCCTTATAATATTGTTTGATTAGCCCGTGATGGATTAGTAGTTGTACCTCATTTAAAAACCATTCAAAGTAAATGTCTAATAAGTGAATCTGTTGTTTTCTAACATTGGCTTCGCCTACCTGCTGCACTTTCAGTTTACGAGTAACTCGTAGCATTTCTATTAAAGCCCGCTGCCATTTTTGTTTAGCTAACTCATTCTCAGTTTCATATTTATCAATCTTGGGCAATATCTCAATGGTTAGACCATCCACTTGAATCACACCAACAAATTGCTTGAATAAAATGCCATTATGTTTTAAATCAAAGTATTGATATTGATGTAAAGCATTAAGTTTAGATAAGGCCACAAAATGGCGTTGCTCAAACTTACCTTCTATGGGGAGAAAGCTATGTTCAAAAACTTGTATGGTATTGTCTTTTAGCATGCTTAGGCTAATAAGGTTTGTAGCGCCTCTTCAAAATCAACCTCTTTAAATGGAATTAACTCATAGGCCTTAGCAATGTCTATTTCATTTTTAGTTTCAAAATCAGCAAAAATGTTTTTATCACTAGATTTTGTTATGTTTTTGTCTTGTACAAATCCTTTACCTAAAACCAAACCTATTTTCCCGTAATCATTATAAAAGTATTCCTGTAGTAACGGAATAATTTCATTTTCAAATGAGTTTTTGAAGTTATCTTTTATAAAATAAGCATGCCCTAAAGTATGGTTCCTGTCTAATAATAGCTCTATACGGTTATTGATTTTTTCCATGATTTCTATTCTTTTAAAATCTGTAAAACCTTTTTCCGCTACTACCTTACTGTCAGGCATTAATTCTTTAAAAGTAAACCTTCTTCTTAATGCAGTATCCAGAGCTTCCACACTGCGGTCTGCTGTATTCATAGTGCCTATGATATACACGTTTTGTGGAACGCCAAACTTTTCATTACTATAAGGCAAAGTAACTTCTAACGCTTCATCTTTTCCTATTCTTTTATCTTCTTCAATTAAGGTTATTAATTCTCCAAAGATTTGGGAAACATTACCTCTATTAATTTCATCAATAACAAGGACATAAGGTAAAGCAGGTAAAATAGTTTCTTGAATATCACTTTTTTTATTGCCCTTTATTCTTTGATTTACGTAATTTAAAACCGACCAATAAGCAGTCGAGTTTGAACCTCCTATTTCAGCTCTAAACTCTTTATCAATGTTTTTTATCACACTTAAGTCTGGGAAGGCTTCTTGTAATTTTTTGGCTCTTGAATAAGATACAGTATATTCTTTTGCTTGTTCAGAATAAATAGGTTTTAACTTTAAATTCCCCCCACCCGAAATATCTACTACTTGCAATCCCAGTTTAGGAGTTTGAATAGATAAAAACAAAGGGGTTTTTGCTTCTATTTGTTTATTAACTTCAGTAACTAAATCATCCCAACCATCATCAAACGTATATACTTCTTGAGTTTTTGTTATTGCTTTATTGGGTTTTTTAGCATTTTCTACCAATTGCTTAAATATTCCTTTTTCAACATCATAAATCACTTGTTTTTCGCCTTCTTCATTCTCATCCACTTTGGGCTTTATCCCTTCAATAAAATCTTCATAACTCATGCTTTGGTGAAAAGTGGTAAACACAATTCTCCCATCTTTAACATATTGGTCAAAGCGTTTTTTTATTTCCTTTCTATCCTCATTTTTTAAATCTTCTTCAGGTTTTTTTTCAATGATAGCTAATGATTTATTGATGGTATGAAAAGTCTTCCCTGTCCCCGGAGGTCCGTATAAAATTTGGTTGAGTGGAAAACCATTTGGTTTAGCGTTTTCAGTTTTGATTTCAGTAGAAGTAGTTCCGACAGCATAATCAAAAGTGTAATTTTCAAAATCTTCATCATTGTGGGTTCTGTAACCCGATTTTTTAGTTCTATTTAGTTCAGATATAAACCCATCAACTATTGATTGTCTTTCTTGTTCTGAAAGAATTAATTCATTAAAATAAGAGCCCCAAGGCAATGGTGCTGCTCCTTTATATTGTGAACTTGATTCATTTAATTTATCGTTTGATAACACATAAAATTTCCCTTTTTTTTCAGATGAATTTAATATCCAAGCTATTCGCTGTCCAATTGTGAAATGTAATCGTTTCCCTCTGTAACTAAATTGCAATCGTTCATCTCCTTTTTTAAGATTGAGTGTTGTAATTATGTATTTAAAAAAATCAAAATAAGTAGTTACATCTTTATCGTCAAACTTTTTTAAGAAAGTTAAAAAATCTTCTTTTTGTTCATCATCATTATATTTTACAAACCTTTTTTCCATTTTATCAATCATAGATTCAAAAACAGGAACAGTTATTCTATTAGCAACAAAATCTTTATTTTTAGCTTTTTCCCTTTGTATATAATCATTAACAATAGGTAGTACTATGGCAATGTCTTTATCTACAAATTCTAACATTTCCTCTATTGTTTCATAGCTACTCTTATGCATTTTTGTTTTTAGAGTATACATTTTATTATCAGTAGAGGTTACACTCTGTAGTCCTATTTTTTCCTCTAGAGCTGGCTTCATACTTTCAAGAAGCGATAAAATAGATTGGTTCTGGGCATTATGAGGCGATTTAGTTTGGTTAAACTCAATAAAATAATTATACCCCGTTTTGGTATAATGAAATATCAAACCAATATTGTCACCCGAAGAGCCAGGATAAGAACCTGGCAAGGTCCAAAAAGTGGTTGAAAAGTATTTGGATTTTTCAGTACCAATAAAATAATCCTTCTTAGCATCCCCAACACCGTTTCGGCGCACTGAAAAAGTAAAAGAATTATCTTTTTGATGCTTGGCCATTAACCAATCGTATACTTTCTTTTCGTAGTCTTTGTAGTTTAGCATAACTATTTTGTTTTATTCTTTTATTTTCTTTTATAAGCGAGTTAGTCACTATATGAAATGCTTGATAGACATAGCCATTTTTATGATTTTTATATCTTGCATAATAAAAAATCTAATTAATTTCAATTGTTTTACAAAAACGATTAAAAAACTTTTGTCTTGTTTTGGCTAAAAATCTCTTTCTATTTGTTTTGAAGTCATAATTTTTGAAAGCAATAATTCATAGCTCACTTTTTCATTACTTATTTCTTTTAGTATTGGCATTATTTTATCAAATTCTTTTTCATTTTCTATGATGATATATTCAATGGCACTCAATTCTAATTTCATTCTGTGTTGTTCATTGTTTCTTTCTGGAACTGATTTTCTAGATGTGCCGAAGAATGGCTCAACTAATGAATTATCTGGAACATAACGCCACTCTCTTTCATCGTAAAATTTCTTTCTTTTTTCTTTACCATCTTTATATTCCTGATTACCTAAAAACTGTTTTAAATATGGAATCAAATGCTTTCTTTCGTATTCATTAAGGTCTTTGTTTTTAATTAATGACCTTACTAAATTACTTTCACTTGTTACATACCAAACAGGTTTTACACCAAGTTCTCTCGCGTAAGTTCTTTTGATGCCAATTCCGTATCTTCCATACCAATCAAAATGTTCTTTAATCAAACTTAATGGAATGTCACAAAAACAAGCCATTGGAACCCTATAACCATTATTTCGTAATGGTAGCTTTTCATATGTGTTACTGCAATAAAATCCATCTCTTAAATTATTGATAAGATAATCTAAACTGTCAGTAAAATTGAATAAAGTTGTTGAGCTGATTCTTGTCATTTATTTTACTTAATTATTATTTAAAGCTGCTTCATTTACAATCGACAAAAATTCTTCAAATGATTTGTCTAAAAGGTTTCTATCTCTTAAATAATTTGGAATATTTAGTTCTTTTTTTTGGAGAAAGTCTTTTGTAGCAGTGTATAAATCATCAAACCGGTAATAATTCAATGAGTCGATAGATTTATTATTTGAGAAAAATGATTCAATAATTTCGCCGTTTAGTCGCTGAGATCTTGGAATGGGTATTGGCATCTTAATATTAGGATTGGATGATTCAATTTCTATTTCGTTTTTTCCAGTTATATTATGCTTAAACCCTTTATTACATTTAATAATTTCTTTAACAATATCATAAAGAGATAAATATTGGTGTTTTGCATCCAATACATCTTGATAATTCCATAATTCATTTGGGCGAGTTATTTTAGGATTATTTATTAATTCATCAGCCCAAATATTTGATGACCCTTCTCTGTCAAAAGGCGGGGAATGTTCGCCAATATTGCAATTTGGAATAAACATATCCCATACAGCAGCTTGATTTAACCATAATTGCTGATCTATAACCTGTCGAGTAAAATGAGATGGACCCCCAATCGGCCAATCCCAAAAACTATTCAAATTTGCACCGCTTATCCTTAAAAGTTTTGCTTCAACTAAACCAATTTTTACTTCCTCATTAAATCTGAAAACAAATAATGCATCCCGTCTTGTAGTATCCCTAGCATGAGCTTGAATAGAAAATGATCTTATAAATGGATATTTGTTGACTTCTTGTCTAATTAATCTACAAAGTACAGAAACTCTATCTCTTTCATTTGTCTCCAATGGATTATATGGGTCAATTAATTCCCGTCTAACTTCAGTGTCTGCCGTTTGAAATATACGTGCAATAATTTCAGCTATAAATGGATTTCCAAACATGATATAAATATTTAATTTAAATTCACCTTTAACTTGCCCAATTATCAATATCGGCAACAACTAATCAAGGTTGTATACGAGTTTATTTTTTTATTTATTTTCCCTCTCTATAAATAAAACTAAAGCCTCAATAAAGCCATGAGGACTTAAAGATACAATTTCATCTTCCGATTCATATCTAAATTCATTCTCAATAAATTCAGAAATATTTATTTGATCATATCCATTTTTTTCTAGAAAAGAATTGACTTCTGCAACAGTTGCTTCCATTGTTTTTTTAGTTTCAAATATTTTAAAAACTGCAAGCTCATCTCTGATTTCAACATCAAAAACTTTAGCTTCTTCTCTAGTATTTGGAAAATTATCTCTTAATCTCATCCCTAACTCTTTTTATATTCTACACTCTCCTCCGCAACAATCCCCGCTACCGCGCGAATCCCTTCGCGTGGCTCTATGAACTATAATTTAAAATACTGAAAAACACAAATACCATCTAACAATCCTTTTTCACCTGCATAATCCGGAGCACTACTATATTTGTAATCTTCAGGTCTAAACACAATTCCTTCCTCTACAGGATTATTGTGAATATAATCAATTTTTTGTTGAATTACTTCATTACTCCACAACTCAATTGGTTTATTATCATGTCGCCAAAATTGAAAATTTGTAGTATTTGAATTTTTTGCCGCTTCTTTTTTAAAATAGTCTAACAAAAACTCTTTTCTGCTTTCCTTTTGGTTTTCCTGAATACATTTAACAATCGACCTACTTGTAAACCTTTTTAAATCCCCAATCAATAATTCGGGATTTTGCCCCTCTATACTTCTAAAAACTAAATGTACATGGCTACTCATAATGCACCATGCGTGGATTTCTAATCCTTTGTTTTGTTGACAATGGGTAAGACTCTCTATAAATAAATCTTTATATTCATTACGGGTAAATACATCTAACCAACCAACTACAGCAAAGCTTATAAAATACAATCCTTCAGGATTATGAAACTTATAATTCCTACTCATATAATTTTATCAAATAAAGTAAAAGTAGGAATTTATTTTAAATATACCACGCGAAAGGATTCGCGCGGGAGCGGGGCACTAATGTTTTATTTATTTATTACAAATGCTTTCTAATTTATCAAAATAGTTTTTCTTTTCATATTCAGCTAATAACTGAAACTGATTAAAAGTATAATCACTGGTTAAATTAGTCAAAATACAATTTACATTTTTCTCTATGGTTTCGCTTGGAATATTTTCGTTTGATTGCTTAATAGATTTGACTAAATAGTCATATAAAAAATTCTTTATTTTCTGAGACCAACCGAGACTGGCTTTTTTGTCAATCCAAGGTAATACTTCCAAAACAACTTTTTGGTCATCCATGTAATTAGCATTATAAAAAGCAAACCATAGGTATTGAGTTGATTCTGATAAGCATGCGCTTTTGTTTAAATAAAGGACATTTTTATCACTAGGTATATTATTGGAGTTTGCATAACATGCATTTTGTACAATATTATTTGTACAATAATAATCAGCATCTTCTTTTGAAGTAAAAATGAAATACTGTCCTTTGTTACTACCTCCTATAACATTAAGTAGACTGAGTATAGCAGAAGATCCTTGAGCAGTAACAGAAGGTAAGCTACCAATAGTTGATGAAAGCGAACTTCTTAGTTGTCCATTCTCGTCAAGGAAAGAAACCCTGTAAACAAGTTGAGTTGTACCAGTCGGAATTTCAGCTCTTAACCACTTTCTTTTGTGATCTGCTAATGGTATTTCTTTTTCGGTTTTTCGTTCTTGGTCCCAATATCCATCTTCACTTTGCGCAAAAGTCCCTATGGTAAATAGCGTTGACAAGGCGATAATTAATAAGATTTTTGTATGCATAATTTAATTGTTTTAAAAGTTTTAATTTTTTATTTGTAATGCTAAACTCTGAGAAACAATTTGTTTTGGATTATCGACAGTATAGATATATTTAATACTAAATCTTTCAATCACAAAATGTTTTTAAGACACAAGTGAAGCAACTCTCAAACTCACCCGAGCAAAGCGAAAAGATGAAATAATCCAATTAACAATTTTGTTTCTCAAGATTACCACAAAGTCATGAGACTTCGCGGAGCGGGTTGTTTATTGGACTTAAATAATCAATAAAATTTTCACTTAAATCTAAATTTTTAAGGGTTTCTATTTTAGAAATTAAATCAATATTCTTAATGTTATTAGAAGATAAGTCTAAACTAATAATATTATCATCATCATCTAGCACATAAGCATTCTTTGTTTGATATTTAGAAAATAAATTATTATCAACTTTTATTAGTTTAATTTTATAATATTTTTCTAATTAAAGTATTTGAATTTCAGTCATATTTTATTTCCTTTTTAATTAAGCCACTATCTCTTTAACAAACACATTCAAAAACCCCAATCACTTTCAAACTACTCAATTCATCACTTTCAATTATAATATCTTCAAAAGATGAATCATAGGATATAGGTTTTAAAGTTATAGATTGATGACTCCATAAGTCTTGAGTAACTTCTTTTTTGCTTCTATATTCTTTTACACTGTATCCCGAACCAAAATCAGGATCTTGAATACTTGTGTGTTCTACCAAAACTATTTTTCCATCCCTTGAGCCTCCAGTATATTTTCTGAACATACATATTGAACCATTAGGTATAATCTTATTCATTGATTCACCAATAACTTTACAGGCGAATAAATCATTTGAGGGTTTATAATTTTTTGGTAAAGCAATCCATTCACAATCAGTTACGGTTTGTAATTCACTAAAATTCCCAGCAGCAACTTTCAAATCATAGATTGGAATGCTATTTACATAGGGTATAATATCATTTTTCTCTAAAACAAGAGTTCCTTTTTTAGTTTTAAATTTTGGTATAAATTGAGAAAAATAATCTCTTAAATCTTTATCACAAACGTATATATAGGTTCCTCGAATACCCCGAAGCATTATCGTTTTGTATATGTTTAAAATAAAATCTTTTAACTCTTCCGGGTCAACAATAGATTGTTTACCATTTACATCATAATAATTTTCTTTTAGAATTTTAATTTCATTAGTTGCTTTGTCATAAGTAATTTCATTCCCAAAAATTATCCCTGTATAATTTAAATCATATCCTTGTGTTGTATGAATGCAACCTACTTCTTCTCTAGAGTTAACAGAATTAACCCAATCAATGTTGGTGCTGTTCCATTTTAGCCTTGTCTTTTCAATTTCAATATCAAAATCTTGCTTGGAGTCTTTTTTATTGGTCATCCAAGGCCATGAATACCCAGCTACTAATCTAGATAAACCATTTTCTATATCTCTAGATTTTATTTCATTAACAATGTCCTCAATAGAATCAAAAAGAATAAGTTCATATTCCTTTGAATTAAAAATAATATTTGAATTAGTCAGATTACATTTTAAAAGATTATCAATATAATTTACATAATCATTTCCACCTCTAGACCTAAATTGAGATTTTAAATATTCTGTTTTGGTCAAACTATTCACTTTAAGTTTGTCAAAATCTTCTTTTTTAACATCGGAAGGTTTTATAGATTGGTTTTCATCATAAAAGTAGATAGCACTTTCAGATTGTTTCATAATCCAATCTAATTCATTGCAAGTGTGTTTATTTAAATTCAACTTTTCACAGACAACATCAAATGCTCTAAAATAAGCTCCTAAATTAACTCGGCGTCTTAAACGATGTGATTCATCAACAATAACAATATCAAATGTATCATTAACAATTTCGGCAGGTCCAATAACCATATTGGCACTAAGTCCCTTAATATTTTTAAATACTTTCTTTAATGTACTTCTAAAGGATGACATTGGAACAACCAGTGCCATTTTAGGGTTTGGATATTTCTTTTTTAACTCAAAAACAATTTCCATGAATTCGAACTCATCATCTCCAAATTCATCGAAATTAAAATCATCATTGGTAGTATTGAGTAATTTAAAAAGAAATATGGCTAGTATTGTTTTGCCAGTCCCAGCTCCACCTTCAATAATAATATTTTTATAAGTATTATTCAGTAGATTTTTCATTATAACCAGTAAACTACTTTTTTGTTCAGAGGTCAAGGTTTTGTATGGAGAATATTTGAATAAATCAGAATTGTCAATATAATCAATAGGATGTTTGGCTATTCCAACTGTTCTTAAGCTATCCCAAATGGATTTAAAAATATCCCAATATTCTTTTTTTTGATAGTAATTATGATTAGCTAATCCTATATTTCCATTGATTAACTTATATTGACCATCACCAGAAATATATTTAATCAAATTAGATTCAATATCTAAGGTTGCCGATTTATTAAATTTTTCACTGGATATTAAATGAACTGCAGATAGTTTATTTTTTTTATTATTTTTTAAGTGGCTACTCATTCTGGCATAGGCATCTGTTGTTTCTCCAACATAGGCTTCATTTATATTACCATCACTCAAAATATATACAACAGGCCATAAATCTTTTACATAATGGACTGTATTAAATTCATTAACTAAATTTGAATCAAAATCATATTTGTTAATTGTGAACAATTCGCCTTGACTCATAATTCGTTATATTTCCTGGCAGTTCCTTTTGCTTTATCTACTGGGTACTTTTCATTATTACTTTTTATCTTTTCTAAGACAATATCAAATACATCCAAGTTATGTTTTTCTGCCAAAAGAAAAGAAAAAGATAATATATCAGCTAGTTCTTCTTTCAAACGATCTTTCTTTACATTTTCTACATCATCTCCTTTTTTCCACAAGAAAAGTTCATTTAATTCAGCTGCTTCAAGAGAAATTGCCAATGCTAAATTCTTAGAATCATGAAACTGCTTCCAATCTCTATCATCTCTAAACTTTATTAGTTCATCTATTACTTGTCTGTATTTTTCCATAAAGAATAATTTATCATCCCAAACTTAACAAAAATCCCACACATACACAATCCTTATCCTTAGTGTTTTTTAGCCCTAACTTATCAAGCACACTTACAAAAAAAGTAACTCTCTTCCTTTGTTCGAGTTTCCTTCGGTCTTCGTTCGGTAAATGTACCATTTTGCCCAAACGCTATCGAACGAATATCGAACATGTATCGAACAAAACCCCTAAAAAGATAGAACAAATGGACATTACAGGACAGTTTCGGACACTTTCGGACATCGTAGTTTGTTACTGAAAGCCCTGTTGTAATTTCGGGTCACGGTGTTGGTAGAAGGCCACATCGGAAACAAATGTTTAATTTAAATTTTAAAAGTATGGGAACGTACAACAAAGGAATTTTGGGTCCATTTTCGGGGAAAGTGGGCACCGTAGTAGGCGCTAATTGGCGCGGGAAAGACATCATGAGATCTTTACCCAAAAAAGGAAGTAGAAAAGCCTCAGAGCTACAACTCTTGCAACGGGCTAAGTTCTTAATCGTAAACGAGTTTTTAACGCCTATCAACCCTATCCTAGGGAAGTACTTTGGCAGCAATGCCGGCGACAAAACGCGAATCAACCAAGCCTTGTCATACCACATGAGGGAGGCGGTAACCTATGTAGACCCCAGCTTTGTCATGGAATACGACAAAGTGCAAATCGCCAAAGGGGATTTACTAGGGATTCAAAACCCTACGGTAATTGCCTCGGGTAGCAATGGGGTAAAGTACAACTGGGAGGACAACTCGGGGCAAGGGGAAGCCAAAGCTACTGACCAATTGGTGGTTGTGGTGTATGCGCCAGCGTCTAACTTGTATTTTTACTTGTTAACCGCAGGAACGCGTTCAGCGGCTTCGGCAACCCTAACCTTACCTACTTATTTCGCAGGACTGGAAGTGCAAAGTTGGATTACTTTCGCCAGTGCCGATGAGAAACACTATGCGACCAGTGTGTATATGGGAGCGGTAACCGTAAGCTAAGGGTGTTGGGAAGATTAAACCTGACAGGTTGTTGTGATCTGTCGGGTTTGTTTTTTTACAACTATCCTGCTAAGAGCCTAACCACCCCGTCATACACTACGTTATGCCACCCCTCCTTCCAAAGGAGGGGAGCTTTACGCCCTTCATTTTTTTGCACTTAAGTCATAAAAACAGCAATAGAGTTCCCCTCCTTTTGAAATTTGATATTAAGAGGAGACCCGAGACCATAGGTCGAACTGTATGGAGTGATAACGGAATAAATGTCCAGTGGACATTCGGTTTTAACAGTGGCATAACGCAGTGTATGACGGGGTGGTTTCCTTTTAAGAATCAGAACAATTATAACTTTTAATAAATAGTATTATGAAACTATTAGAATTAGGCAGCCGTGGGGCTGCTGTAAAAAAATGGCAATATTTCCTTATCGGACAGGGATTTTATCTTGGTAGTGCCAATGGTATTTTTGATACCACTACGGAATATGCTACACGGCTGTTTCAAAAAAAGCAGGGTTTGGTGGCGGATGGTGTGGTGGGGAATTTAACAGTTGGCGTGGCGGTATTAGAAGGCTTTGAGGTTGTTGCTGAGAAGCGTAACGATACTACAGGAGTTGATTTTCCACCGAAACCTAGTTTTCCTCCTTTAGTATCTAATGCGCAACGGGAAGCGCTTTTTGGGAAAATAGGGGTTAAAGCTAGTCCCTTGCCTAACAATCCAGAACATTTTGACATTACGAATGATTGGCTTAGGGACAATATTGTTAAAGTGGAAATCCCCCAACTTATTCCTTTGAAAGGGAATGCTACGGTGTATTTTCACAAAAAGGGGGCGCGACAGTTACAGCAACTTTGGAAGGATTGGGAAAAAGCGAGACTGCTCTCTCTAATACTGACTTGGAATGGTGCCTTTAACCCAAGGTTTGTACGCGGCAGTAGGACCGTTTTGAGTAATCATGCCTTTGGAACGGCGTTTGACATTAATTATCCTTGGAATACACTAGGGAGTGTTCCTGCACTAGTAGGTCAAAAAGGGAGTGTTCGCTTGTTAGTCGCGATAGCCCATAAGCATGGTTTTTATTGGGGTGGTCATTTTACGCGCAAGGATGGGATGCATTTTGAGATAGCTAAAATTTGGTAACCGTTTAGTACATTAAAAATCTCATTTGTAGCGATTGTTTATTTGTGAGATTTTTGTTAGATTTGAAATAGATACTCTTTTAAGAATAAAGGGGTAACGTCAAACCTAAGGCATACCAATGAGACAAATCGTAAAATTCTGGAAGTGGTTTCAAGACAATGAGGAGGGGGTTAAAAATGCGATACTCCTCGGAATTAATACTGACGTAATAGAAGAAATGTACAACAGGTTTAAAACCATTTCCGTACGAATAGGGTTTAAAATTATGATTTCTCCAGAAACAGGAAAAGGCACCTTCATTATCTCAGGAGGGGGCTATCCTAAACTGTTTCCTAAAATAAATGCTATAGTAGCACAGGCGCCCCCTTTGGAGTATTTTGTTCCTGAGGCTTTTATCAAACCCATTGAAGACAGAACCCCCTATCTTAAAGGAGAAGATGATCCATATCCTTTTGATGACTATGAAATCAAAATCAGCGAAATCTACCTCTCCATAGCCGATTACAATATCGCTACCAAACAACTTAGAATTAAACTCCATGTTCCTGACTTCATCAGCCCCGAAGAGTATGAGGAGGCAGGCGAAGACATGTATACGTTGCTAGTGGATGTCCTAGGGGAAATAGCATATAAAAAACACATCAAGTCCTTTGAAATTTGTCCATTACCCGAAGACACCCGAGGTCTTTTTGAACTGATAACGCTTCAAGATCATATTGATTATTTGTATAAAGTGAATAGTAGAGGGAAAACACGACTTATTTAATGCTACTTTTGGAGACTCCCACTGGTATTATATCTTAAAAAATCCATCATGAAAAAACATCCCCTCCTATTTCCCCTAGTTGTTTTACTCTTCTGTACTGCGTTTACTACTTCCAAAAAAGGTAGCACTACTACTTGTGATATTGTCAACTTTTATAAAGCGGTGGAACCAGAGGACCGGGATACTAAAGTACTAACTCCCTCGGGCGACTTAGAAGCGGTGGACCTTATTTTAGTGCCTACGAAACCTGAAATAAGGACTTATAAAGTGATGCTAAGTCGGAAAGGGTCGAATTTGTATAAAGTAGACCAAGCCAATTTGTATATAGAAACGAACTACTGTGTCGAGTTTCCTAGTGATAAGGAGGTGACTTTGATTGTTAAAAGTAGTTATGGGGTTAGTAAGGGGAGTATGGAGTTGTGAGGAAAGAGGAAAGAAGAAAGAAGCAAGAGGAAAGAGCGAGACGTGAAGCTTTGCTTGACTGTATGGAGCTGAATTAATTACGAATTGGGTTGTAGGTTATGAATTATGTTGAATGTTGAATGTTGAATTGTGACACGAGAATTTTGATCGACTGTATGGAGCTGAATTAATTACGAATTGGGTTGTGAATTATATTGAATGTTGAATGTTGAATTGTGACACGAGAACTTTGTTCGACTGTATGGAGCTGAATTAATTACGAATTGGGTTGTGGGTTGTGAATTATGTTGAATGTTGAATGTTGAATTGTGACACGAGAATTTTGTTCGACTGTATGGAGCTGAATTAATTACTAATTACTAATTCCTGTTGTAGGTTAAAGAAATATATTTATGGGATGTGATCTATCGTTACTGAGTCGGCATACTTTGGACCTTTCTAGTCTGGAGGGCTTGGCTATGGATTTGGCTGAGCGGTTGGATATCAATATAGAATATGGCTATCATGCTATGGCGGAGTATAGTGACTTGTTGGAAGAAGCACTAGAGGAAGATTTCATACTCCTGGGCAAGATTAAAAAAGAAGGTTCCTGCTGGCACTTCCGACTTATTGATGAGCAGTATCAGCAAAAAGCGTTGTATGCTAAATTTGGAGATACCCTTTTTGAAAAAGAGGCATATTGGTATTGGGAAAGAGTGTTAGATGACGCTACTATCAAGGCTGAAAAAGAAAGTATTTTTGACCCTAATTTTGAACTAACGGCTATCATAGCCCTTGACAGCAACAGTAGTTTAAGTATTTATAAAGAGGTGATTAGTAGTGATTTGTTTTACTATAGCAGATGGTGGTCTTTTACGGATATCATGCAAGGGAACAACTATCTTTACGATGAACAAGACTTGCGAAAGTTCCGCCAATCGGTAAGGAACAGCACGCTGGCTCTTGGGGGTGATAAAGTGTATTACGTTAATGACCAATGCCCTCATTTGAAAGGCGTTGGCCAAGGAGACGAAAGCGAGTACACCTGGAAAGCGCTAGAACGTTATATACATTCTAGAAAAACATTGGAAGTGTTGTCCATCTCTGCTATTCTGACCGATAAGAACTATCAAAGAGAGGTGAAAACTAAAAACCAAAGGAATTTAGCCTTTTACGATGACTTTGAAGATTTAGATGGGAAAGACGCGCTGTTTCCTTTTTGGCAATTAAAAAAACCGTAAAGGAAGACTTGGTTTTACCATATTTACGTTTGAAAGGAAGTATTGTAGATTGGATGTGAAGAGAGAAGAAAGAAGAAAGAAGCAAGAAGAAAGAAGCAAGAAGAATGAGGAAAGAGGAAAAAAGCGATACGAGGGGATGGTTTGACTGTATGGAACGCAGCGGAATAAATTATAAATTTTAAGGAATAAAAAAACCACCTAAATCAAATGATAAAGATGGTTTTTACTTAGATTACTCCTTTATACTAGTCTATTAGTGTTTTCTTTGTGAAAACATAGTGGTCGTCTAACGTTACTTTTACCAAAAGAATTTGTGGTGCCACGTTTAATGAATTGGTTTGAAATACATTAGTGTTTAGGTTATTCTTAGTCAACACTACTTTGCCTAAAATATCAAATACTTCTACTTTGGTAATGGCTAGTGCTGGCGAAATTACTTCAAGCCCCTGATTTTCGGATATGATTTTAATATCCTTATCGGTTATTGTTGGCGTTGTTATACCCAATGCTTGCGCAGTAAATTGCAATTCAAAACGATTGTTAAAAGTACCACTAGTCGTTACAAAAGTATAAGGTCCGGTTTTTAAATTGTTTACTGTATTGGTTGTTTTATCTAACAAATAGATATTTTGACTAGTGAATACCCCATCAAAATCATCTAAATGAATACTCAATTCTCCGTTTATTGTAGTAGTGTACCCAATAGGGATACTATCTGTTGCTGAAAACGGTAGACTCTTTCCTTGTATGGCTAAATTATCTGCTCCGTTCATGGTATACATAGAAACCGAGTTCCCAACAGCGAACGTTTTACCATCAAATAACGAATCATAATCATTGGTGGCCCCTTCCACATAACCTACTAACATTTGGTTATAGGCTCCTAATGCACTTCTTAAGGAAAGCCAAACGCGATGTCTTTCTAATCCTTCTGAAATAGAGTTCGTCGTAGTGGATGCTGTACCATTTTTGAAAAACTGGGTATTATTCCCTGCCAAACGCATCGCATTATTAAAAGTAGCCGAGTAGGTTCCGTTGGCCAAACTTGTTTTAGCTTCGATAAAGAAACCTTGTCCTGCAGCTATTTTTCCCATTGGTCTTGATCCTCCGCTTGGAGCCGGAAGTGTCCCTACTCCTCCGGTATAGTTATATTTGGCATAATCATTGGCCGTATAGACATTGTTGGTAATAGCAGTATTGTGCGTCCATAAATACAACGTTCCGTTAGTAACTGCTGTGTTCGCTGTTATAAATAAATCAGCATCAATAGCGGATGGATAAGGGTTACCTATCAAATTATAAGTGCCTGTGCTTTTAACAATGGGAGTAGTAATCACTCCATTATTAGGAACACCTGTAAAACTTGTTTCTACAATTTGTGTCGGGCTATAGGTTAAGCCGCTTGGTGCTCTCCCTATATAACCAACACCTTGTGCCATGGTTGTTGCTCCAGTCTGGTAAACCCAATTATTAATCGTTGGGCTAAAATTATAAAATAATGAATTGGTGGCTAATTGGCTTAATGGAGCTGATGCTACCGGTGAAGACCAATAGGTATAATCATATTGTTTTAGAGGTGTTGTTTCTCTTTCGTAAGTTATCGTTCCACTGTTAACCGCCGCATCGTTTGTTTGAACTAAACTAGCCTTATCATTAAATCTTAAAGTTCCTCCAGAGTTAACTGTTACAGAGTTTAAAACCGTTAAGGTATGTCCTGAATTGATATTTACAGTAACCCCCGAATTAACTTGACAAGAACAACCTATCAAATCTGAAGAGGAGTTATAATTAGCAGCAAAAACAATTTTTTCAGTACTTGTTGGAGCTAATCCTGTTGACCATGATCCGTTCCATGTATTAGTGGGTTGTCCATTCACCGTTGCACTCGCAGAGGCTAATGAGGTACAAGTACCTACTGTAGCTTTTACTGTATAAGTTCCTGCAGGAGCGGTGATTACTGAACCAGCGATTGTTACCCCTGTTGCTGGCGTTACCGCATAGGTATAGGAAGCATTGTAATTTGTTATGGAAAAGCTACCCGTTGCTACAGCACATGTTGGTTGTGTTACAGCACCTAAGGTTGGCTGCACTGGAGTAGCTGGCTGTGCATTCACTGTTGTGCTGGCAGAGGCTACTGATGTACAAGTACCTAATGTAGCCGTTACTGTATAAGTTCCAGCCGGTGCTGTTATCGTTGCCCCAGAAATACTTACTCCTGTTGATGGCGATACTGCATAGGTATAAGAGGCGTTATAATTTGTTATTGAAAAACTACCTGTTGCTACTGAACATGTTGGTTGTGTTACAGCTCCTAAGGTGGGTTGAACCGGAGTAGCTGGTTGTGTATTTACCGTTGCACTCGCAGAGGCTACTGAGGTACAAGTACCTACTGTAGCTTTTACTGTATAAGTTCCTGCAGGAGCGGTGATCAATGAACCTGAGATTGTTACCCCTGTTGCTGGCGTTACCGCATAGGTATAGGAAGCATTGTAATTTGTTATGGAAAAGCTACCCGTTGCTACAGCACATGTTGGTTGTGTTACAGCACCTAAGGTTGGCTGCACTGGAGTAGCTGATTGTGCATTCACTGTTGTGCTGGCAGAGGCTACTGATGTACAAGTACCTAATGTAGCCGTTACAGTATAAGTTCCAGCCGGTGCCGTTATCGTTGCCCCAGAAATACTTACTCCTGTTGATGGCGATACTGCATAGGTATAAGAGGCGTTATAATTTGTTATTGAAAAACTACCCGTTGCTACTGAGCATGTTGGTTGTGTTACAGCTCCTAAGGTGGGTTGAACCGGAGTAGCTGGTTGTGTATTTACCGTTGCACTCGCAGAGGCTACTGAGGTACAAGTACCTGATGTAGCTTTTACTGTATAAGTTCCAGCTGGAGCGGTGATTACTGAACCAGCGATTGTTACGCCTGTTGCTGGCGTTACGGCATAGGTATAGGAAGCATCATAATTTGCTATGGAAAAACTACCTGTTGCTACAGCACATGTTGGTTGTGTTACAGTTCCTAAGGTTGGCTGCACTGGCATAGCAGTTACGCCTACCGTATAGGTTGCTGTTGCTATTTGTGGAGCACACGTATTATTACTCGTAACGGTCATTGTTAACTTTACCGTAGTACCAATATCACCAATTGCTGGAGTATAAGTTGGAGTAAGCGTTGTTGCATTTGATAGCGTTCCTGTACCATTATGCGTCCATAGTATCGTTCCGTTAGTTGCGGTAGCCCCACTTACCGTAGCAGTACTAGTAGAACATATGGCTTGACTACCACCTGCTGCAGCCGTTGGCAATCCTTGTACTGTTACCACGGTAGCCGATGAACTATTACTTTGACAGCCACTGGCATTGGTGATCTGCACGGTATAACTTCCGGCAGTAGTCACAAAAATACTTGGTGTGGTTTCACCAGTTGACCACAAATAAGTGGTACCGGCACTAGAAGTTAAGGTAGCCCCATCTGTCTGACAGAAAGGAATGCTATCTACCGTAGATATGGTTGGTGTGGTTGGAGAAGATGCGGTCGTTACATTGCCACTCGTCACGTTTGCACTGGTACCACAACCATTAACTGCTCTAATTCTGTATTTATATTGTGTTGCACTAGTTACTCCTGTTATAGTATAGGTCAATGCCGTAACTCCAGAAGCCGTTCCTAAAATAGTAGCAAAATTGGATGCCGCAGTCGACCATTCAATGGTATAGCTATTGGTTGTACCTGTTCCAGCAGCCCAATTGACCGTAAATTGGGTACAGGTAATTCCGGTTACAGCATTTAATGTAGGGATACCTGGTGCCGCTCCAGAAGTAGTAATAGTACCACTCGTAACATTGGCACTAGAACCACAACCATTAACCGCCCGAATTCTGTATTTATACTGTACGCCATTAGTTAATCCTGTTATGGTATAGGTTAATGCCGCAACTCCAGAAGCCGTTCCTAAAATAGTAGCAAAATTGGATGCTGCAGTAGACCATTCAATAGTATAGCTATTGGTTGTTCCTGTTCCTGCTGCCCAATTAATCGTAAATTGGGTACAAGTATTATTTGTTACAGCATTTAACGTAGGAATACCTGGTGCCGCTCCAGAAGTAGTAATACTACCACTCGTAACATTGGCACTGGAACCACAACCATTAACCGCCCGAATTCTATATTTATACTGTACTCCATTGGTTAATCCTGTTATAGTATAGGTCAATGCTGTAATACCAGTAGCCGTTCCTAAAATAGTAGCAAAATTTGACGCTGCCGTTGACCATTCAATTGTATAGCTATTGGTTGTTCCCGTTCCAGCAGTCCAATTGATAGTAAATTGAGAACAGGTATTATTTGTTACTGCATTTAAAGTGGGTGCACCAGGAGCTAAAGTTGTAGCATACGTTATGGTTCCAGAATTTGTACTAATACAAGTTCCGTTAAAAACCCTTACTCTATAATAGTAAGTTACCCCTGCTGTTAAACCGGTAATATTGCTTGTTACTACGTTACCAACATTTAACGCATTGTATCCGGGAACAAAACTAGTAAAACCACTATCGGTAGCCACATCCAATTCATAATAAGAAGCCCCTGATATAGCACTCCAGTTAGCCGTAATTTGAGTACAAGTAGCGCCAGATCCAGCCAAAGCAGTTGGAGCACTTAGTGAAGAATTCACCGTAACTGTAGTAAGGTTATTGGTAATAATATCAGAGTAACAACTTTGCGAAGTGATGCGAGTAATTTTAACCGTTCTAGTACCAACAGTTGTAAATCCGTTTGCTATAAACGTTCCGGTTCCTGCTGTAGTAACGTTCATTACTGCTGCTGTTTGTGGCACTCCCTGAATTTCGTAATCAACAGCGTACAAACCAATCGGTAAACCAATAGCCGTTGCGTTAAGCGTTATGATAGAAGAATTTCCGGCACATACATTCACAGAGGCTGCTACAGTGCTGGTTAAGCTGAAAGCAGCGCAATTGTAAGTAATTTTAATTTGACCATCTCCACCATCTCCACCTAAATAATAGAATCCAAAAAACCCAAAATCACCATTATCGCCACCGCCGCCACCGCCGCCTGGATTTGCCCCTGTCAAGCCATCGTTTCCAACATTTATAAGTAACCCTAAGAAATTAAAGATATAACCAACCCCTCCATTACCTCCTGCGGCACCATTTGTTACTGCATTGGCACCAGTGCCATTAGTGGCAGAATTACCATTTGAGGCACTACCGGCACTACCTGCACCGCCACCGCCACTGTTAGATAGTATTCCATTAGCCCCTTTTCCACCATTAAAGGTTGTTCCGGTTCCGCCGGCACCACCCACTCCTGAGTTTGAATTTCCTTGCATTCCACCAAATCCTCCATTGGCAGCAACAGTAGAGAAAGTAGTTGCTCCTCCATTTGCTCCATTTGCTGTTGTACCAGTTCCTCCTGCTCCAATAGTATAGTTTATACTTGAACCCGATACTACCGCAACAGTATTTTTAGAATAGCCTCCGCCTCCACCACCACCGCCAGAGGCAGTAGCATTTCCGGCAGTTCCACCTCCAGAACCACCAGCTCCCCAGCACTCTACTGTTAGTGAGGTAACTCCGGCCGGAACTGTAAAAGAGGATGTTCCTGGTGAAGTTAGAGTCACCGTTGTTTGGGAATAAAAACATACTGGCAAAAACAGTACTAGTACTAAAATAACATATATCTTTTTCATGGTAACATTTACATTCTATTGGTCGAATTTTATTTTTCAAAATTAACTCCGCCCCTGTAAACTGAGAAAGTTTATCGTTATTTAGCCAATAAAATCTATGAATGGCAACTACTAAGGAGATCATCTATTTTTTTTACCATTCAACTACACCTTTGTTATAGAAAATCATTATGAATCATATTTAGTAACACCACTTAAACCATAGTTTTCTTGAGTTGTGGATAAATAAATACTAATTACTAATTTCTAATTTCTAATTTAGCTTACGATTTGATAGTATATAAATTATAATAGAATGAGTGTCATTAAAGAAATCTACGATGTAGCTAAAGACAGTGCTGTGCTGGCTACTAAAGCTTCAGCTTTGAAGCGGGCTTTAAAAGCCGAGTTGAAACTGAATCAAAAACTACTGGCGGACATTGGGAAGTCGGCTATCATAGACCGGGAGCGTAGGTTACAAATCATTGCAATGCTAGAGGTGGGCGAACTCACTGCTGCGGTAAAATATGAAATGCCCTATACTACCATTTCTAGAAAAAAAGTAACAGCGGAACTTGCCGAAAAGCATAAGATTAAAAGAATCGTAGATTTTGATTTAGAAACCTTGATTGAGGCATTGTATCTGATGATCTCCTACTTGAAAAAAGACTGTCAAAACACGAAGATTGATTTGAACTTGAGGTTGATTAATATTACTAAGTATACTACTGTGTTGTTGGAGGTGTTGAGTTGAAGGTAAGAAGAAAGAAGCAAGAAGTAAGAAGCAAGAAGTGCTACACGAGAGCGTAGCTTTACTTTATAGAGCGAAATGAATCACTAATTACTAATTTGGCTATTAAATTAGAGCATATACTAATACCATATTATGGCAAAAAATAAGACTATTGCAACGGAGGTGGATGTGTTAGCTTTTATCGATTCTTATGTCGGTGAGGAACAAAAGAAAGCGGATAGTTATCAACTCATTGCGCTGATGCGGGATTGGACAGGATTTGAGCCGAAAATGTGGGGGCCTAGCATTATTGGGTTTGGTAGCTATCATTATCACTATGCTAGCGGACACGAGGGCGATATGCCTTTGCTAGCCTTCTCCCCTCGTAAAGCGGCCTTTTCGCTCTATGTCTACTCTCCCACCGAAGCATCAAAACCTTTATTGGAGGACTTGGGAAAGTTTAAAATGGGGAAATCCTGTATCTATGTAAAAAAGTTATCCGATATCCATATTCCAGTGTTGGAGAAAATGGGCAAAGCCACTATTGCGTATCTGAATGAAAATAAGGAGTGTGGTTGTAGGGAGTTGTGAGTTATAAGTTGTGGATTGTAGGTTAAAAAATTACTAATCGCTAATTACTAGTTACTAGTTACTAGTCCTTAATCACTATCCTTTTTGAAAAAATTTTAATCAAAAAGCTAATATTTTAAAATATTTTTAAATAAAATAAGAAAAAGATGCGTTTTTATTAAAAACAAACTATCTTTGCGCTTTAATACTATATATTTATTTTTATGATTGAAGGAACAATTAAATTTTTCAATGAAGCTAAAGGCTTCGGATTTATTACGCCAAATGCAGGTGGTCAAGATGTATTTGTTCATGTTACTGGCTTAAATGGTCAAGTACGTGAGAACGACAAAGTGTCTTACACTGTAGAAGAAGGTCAAAAAGGACCACACGCTGTTAATGTAAACGTTATCTAAGATATATTTTACCGATACCAAGGAAAGCCAGTCTAATAGACTGGCTTTTTTTATGGGTGTTGGGTTTAGAAAAATTACGAAGTTGGAAGTGCGGAATGCAAATTGCGAGACAGGAGCTTAGCTCGACTGTATGGAGTGCGACGGAATAAATTTACGTATGGATTTAAAATAGAACTTTTGTGCTTCTTTGGTACCACCTCGTTATAGATTGCATCGGTGCCACTCCTTTTTAATTAAAAAATGAATGTATTACTCTAAAAAAGACAATACATTTATTAACATAAAACTATTCCTCCAATCCTTTTTTTATGTTATATATCTTTCCGTATACCATAATTGGTCAAAATACTTAGCTAAATCCGTAATTTATTCCTTGTATTTAATTGTGATGAAAATGGATTTATACTAATGACTAGTTTGGAATAATTTCATTTTAAATATATATTTACAAACCAATTTTTACACAAATGCTGATTTTGAAATGATTATGTTTTTAGACTCGAATTTTGTCAACCCTTTTTTAGTTTAGATTCCTTTAATCATGAATAAATTATTATTACTATTATTATTATTTTCAATAAATATATTTTCTCAAAAATTTGTTTACGACAAAGTTTCAATTGAAACTAGTTTTGGGTATAATATTCCAATGATGAATCAATCTTCAGATGGAAGTGGTCAATTTGCTTCCTTTTCTCATATTAATATGGGGGGTCGCTATATGTTTAATCAAAAGTGGGGTGCAAAAAGTGATTTTAGTTTTGATACCTTTAATGCTGGAGATAAAGGCAGTGATCATTATAGATTAAATTTAGAAGCCTATTACAATGTAGGCGATTTTTTTGATTTGAATAGCATTTCTAATCAGAGTATTGCATTATATTCTCATTTGGGTGGTGGTATTACTTATAATAACACCCATAATAAGGAAATTCAAATCGGGTACATCCCCGGTTGGGAACGACAAATCAATGTAACTTTTGGATTATCTCCGAGATTTAGGCTAAACGATGACATTTCTCTTTTATTGGATTGGACTAATATCGTTGCCATGAGACAACATTTTTATTACAGTGGAGAGCCAGTATTAACTGCAGGAACAAACGGTACAATGGGATTTCATATGACTTTTAGCTTAGGTATTTCTTTTTCAATAGGAGAGTTTGATGATCACGCAGATTTTTATTAATATAAACGTCAATTTTTCTAAAGATAGCTGCGATAGATGGTATTTACAATCTGAAACCATGAATAAAGTTTTCAATAAATCCAACAAAACTATAACTAAAACGTTTTGCATTGCGTCATAGTTTCTAGCCAAACTGAAAAAAATCTTCCGATAGAGTAACAATTCCTCTTTCACTAGATTTGAAACGCTACTCTTACCATCAAATTTAAAAAGAAGGAAAACTTTTTTTGTTTACTTTTATTAAAAAAAGACACTATGAAATTTGGTTTCCGAATTCCTTCAATTACTAAAAGAATAGCGGCGCGCACTTCTCCGGCACGGTTTGTTAGGCATAACCTGGGTTTGAAAGCTCCACGAGGGATGGGATGGGTTACTAATCCGAAACGGTTTATGTATAATAAAGTGTATAACAAAACGTCTCGGGGGTGTTTGGTGAGTTTGGTGGTTTTGGTGGGGGTTCCCCTTGGGGCGTTGTTGTGGGTGTTATTCTAGACACTCCCCTAACCCCTGTCTAGAGGGTAATTTTAAGAGCTTTGTTTTTAATAGCTATGGATTCCCGCCTGCGCGGGAAAGACATAAAAATCTCAGTGACATGCTTTAGTATTACCACTTCCTAAAAAAGTCTAAAAGAGGTCGTTGTCATTGGGAATTTCTACTCTGGAATTACTTGTTGCTTTATGAATTGCATTTCTGCTATTAGCGATACTTCCTCGCCTACTAGCATTCCTCCTGCCTCTAGAGTTGTATTCCACTCTAATCCAAAATCTTTTCTGTTAATTTTTCCGGTTACCGATAGCCCTGCTTTTAGTTGCATCCAAGGATCAAGGATGGGCGGACTGTACTCTGCCGCTAAGGTGATGCTTTTCGTGTGCCCTTTTATGGTTAAATCTCCTGTTATGGTGTATCCTCCTTCTTTGAGTTGGATGATGTTAGTAGCCACAAAAGTCAGTGTTGGATATTCTGCTACGTCAAAGAAATCGCCCCCTTTGAGGTGTCCATCCCGCTCTTCATTGTTAGTGTCTATCGAAAGGGTCTCGGCCGAAAAACGAATCTTGGAAGTTTCAAAGGTATCGTCTTCATTTTCTATAGTTGCTTCGACGCTGTTGAACTTACCCGATACATTGGTAATCATTAGGTGTTTTATTTTAAAGCCTATTTCGGAATGTGTGGGGTCTAGGACCCAAAGTGATGTTGCCATGGTGATTGTGAATGGTGAATGGTGAAACGAGAGCTTTGCTCGACTGTATGGAGCGTAGCAGAATAAATGCTGAATGGTGAATTGAGGTAAAGAAAGGGGTTATTTTTTCTTTAAGGGTCTTTTTACAACTGCTGGTTTTTTAGCTTTTTCTTTGGCTAGTTGGGCTGCTTTCTCTTTAGCTTGTTCGGCATCTCTTTGCTTAGATTCTTTTTCATATTGTGCCGCTTGAGCTTCTACTTTTGCTCGACGTTCTTGCAGTACTTGATCAGGAGACTGGGGTTGTTGATCTATTTTGTCCTGATCATTTTCCTGATGGTCGTCTTGTTTTTCTGTTTGTGCAAAGGCTATTGTGGTTCCAACCAAAAAGAGCAGTGTTATCCATAATTTTTTCATGACATAAAGTATTAAACGTTATATCGAAGGTAGTTTTTTAGTCGGCCAATGCTTTTATAGTATTCTACAAAAAGATTGCATAATTCCTTGGTGGTGAGTTGGTATTGGTTGGATATTATTTACTCAATACCTTTTCAAAGGCTTTTCTAGGGCTGCCTCTGAAATAGACTTCTCCGCAATAAACATAGCCATTGTTTTGCAATAGGGTTAGCATGGGAGCATTGTCGAAATTGGTGTCGACTTTCAGGCTATAAATTTGATTTTGACGGGCGTAATCTTCTATATAAGCCAGCATTCTTTTGGCTACTCCTTGCCCTAAGAAAGCATCGGAGACAGCTACTCGATGGTATACCACAAAATCATGGTGAGTTAGCCACTGCCCTTCTATGGTATCGTATTCAGGTTCGTCATTGATTAGGATAGCCGTATAAGCGATGATAGTAGTGTTGAAGGTGATTAAATATCCTACTCCTTTTTCGATATCTTGTGTTACCACTTCAGGATTGGGATACCCGTCTTGCCATTGGTTGCTACCATCGGCTTTGCGTCTTTGAATGGCTTGTTGCAGGATGCCCCATATGGCAGGGACTTCGGATAGTGTGGCGAGTCGGAATTGATAAGACATTGCAGTTGTGGATTATATTTTATCTAGGGCTTTTCTTTTTAGGGTGCCCACTTCTTTGAAGTAGGTGGGTGTTAGTCCTGTTATTTTTTTGAATTGGGTGGAGAGGTGCGCCACACTACTGTATTCTAATTGAAAGGCGATTTGAGATAAAGTGAGTTGGTCATAGATAAGTAACTCTTTGGCTTTTTCTATTCGTTGTTCTATAAAATAATTTTCAATGGTTCTCCCTTCAATAGCGGAAAATAAACTACTTAGGTAAGTGTATTCATGGTGCATGACTTCGGATAAATAGATGGAGAGTTTGGTTTTGGCCGCATCCCCTTCCATTTCGTTACGGGCTCTTTTGATGACAACTTGTTTTATTTTTTCTATCAGTCCGCTGGTGTGATTGTCGATGAGTTCAAAACCTACTTGACTCAGGCTTGATTTTAAACGCGCTTTTTGCTCCTCCTTTATAGCCTCTTTCAAATGAATTTCGCCAAAGATGACTTTGTGAAACGGTATACCCTCTGTTTGCAAAATAGCTTCTACGGCCATGACGCAACGTTGGCAAACCATGTTTTTGACTACTAGTAAAGTGGAATTCATAGTGTAAAGTTACAGAATTGTGTTGAAAGTTGTGGGTTGTAGGTTGCTAGAGATTTCTATATGCTATTATAAAAGAAGCCACTCTGATGAAGAGCGGCTTGCTTTAGTCTGATGGGTTACTGTTTACTTGCAGGTACCACAAGTACAATTAGCACCACATTGACAATCGACGCAAGTACAATTGGGATTAGTACAAGTATTGGTCGTTGATTCGGCGGCACATTGGCACATTTTTACTGTTGTTTTCATGATGATTTCATTTATTGTTATTACTGGTACAAAGATATAGGCAGGCTACAACTGGGGCATTATATAACTTTGGGAAGGCATTATATAATTTTGGGGTTATGCGTTTTGGAAGAATAAAGTATGATTACGTTTTGGTTATGTATTGTTGTCTAAAGGGTTATCTCTATTTAAGTAGTCATTATAATATAAAAAAATTCTGAATATGTTGATTATTTTTTTATTTTTGAAGAATAACCTTAAAACAAAACAAATGAAAAAAATTTTAGCTTTATTGATTATTGCTGTTGCCATCACGAGTTGTAGTAAAGACTCTGGTAGTAGTTCACCCGCTTTCAAACCATCGGTAACCAAACTGAATCTAGCCACTAAAGTTCCGTCTAATTTACAAACCACTTCTCCAGAAGCTTGGACACAAATTAGTCAAATGGATGCCTATATGAGTCTTGGTGGTTCCTACATGACACCCCCATCTGGTAAAACGGATTCAGCTGGTTCCACTTATACTTGGACCTATGGCAACTATACTGTTGTTTATACTTATGCTTTAGTAGGTACAGAATATGAATTTAATTATACCATGACCCAAAGCGGTACGACTTACTGCACGATTACAGGTTGGGAAAATACAGATAGTTCGGCAGGACATTGGGCTTATAGCATCAATACAGCTGTAGTGGGTGATCCATCAGGTTCTGACTATAACATTACTTTTGACTGGACTAAAAACGCTACTAATGACTACCATTTTGTTATGAATTTTGATATGGGACAATCTAATAATTTACATTATGTGGCTAATATCAACCATGATTATTCTGGTGACTTCTTATACACTTCAAGTGGTACACAATACTATGGTGGCAGTTGGAATGCTTTAGGTCACGGTCAATACACCGATTACTTAACTTCTCCTCCTACAGTAACAACGTTCTAATGTAAAACGTTTTTGGAATAAAAAAGAGCAACATTTTATGTTGCTCTTTTTGTTTCTTGGAGTTATTTCTTTATCTACTTTATTCCACAAACAACGAAACGGCTCCATCGTTAGTGCCATCATTGATAGTGCCTTTGAAAGTTTCATCCATCACAATTTTGAACTTAGAGGAGAACTTTCGGGGTTTTAGGTAACGGGCCGTAATTTCAACTGAATTGTCAATTCGCACTTTTATTTTTACATAGTTATATACGTAACCATAAAAGGACTGATTGATTAATACGGTTTGGGAACTCGTTACAAAAGAAGGTACTTTGTTTTTGAACACACTGGAATCAAAGTATTCGTATGTATCCAATTTCATACCGCCAATGGCATTAGGCGATTCCGGTTCTTCCACACCGTCAGAAAATAGTTTGCATTTCCCATAGTAAATTAAAGCTTTAACTGATTTACCCGCTTTAAAAGCAGTCATCAATTCTTCAAAATTGTGAATAGGAGTCTGCGCTGATGCTGTAATAGAAAAGCCTAGCAGCAGCAATAAAAAAGTTATTTTTTTCATAGTAGTTGTGTTTTATGGAGCAAAAATAAAGGAAATCCTTTTGGATTTAAAATATTTTACAATCACATGATTTTAAAAGTTTTACTTCCCTATTTTTTCTATTTGGATTCAGAATCAGTCATACTCTTTAAAGTTCTAAAATTTCCCTTACATGATATATATCATTTTTGGTACAAGTTAAAAAATATAATTTTGGTTTGTATTGTAGGTGAGCGCATTAGATACTCCCTAAAAAAATTGCTTAAAATGAAAGTCATGAACTGTTCGCTTGTCCAAAAATATAATGTCCCTGGTCCGAGATACACTAGCTATCCTACTGTTCCTTACTGGGATGAAACCTTTACGTCTGACGATTGGGAGTCTATGCTAAAAATTTCTTTTAAAGAATCTTATCAAGAAGGGATTAGCTTGTACATTCATTTGCCATTTTGTGAAAGCATGTGTACTTTTTGCGGCTGTCATAAGCGTATTACTAAAAACCATCAAGTAGAAGAACCTTATATTCAAGACGTTTTAAAAGAATGGTCATTGTATTATAATTTATTGGGCAAAAGACCTTTGATTAAAGAAATTCACTTGGGTGGAGGTACCCCTACTTTTTTCTCTTCTAAAAATTTGGAAGACCTTATTAATGGTATTTTTTCTTTGGGCACCAAACATCCGCAATGCGACATGAGTTTTGAAGGACATCCTAACAATACTACCTATGCGCATTTGCAAACCTTATATCATTTGGGCTTCCGAAGAGTGAGTTTTGGTGTTCAAGATTACTCAGAGAAAGTACAGCGCGCTATTAACCGAGTGCAAGCCTTTCACAATGTGGCTCGAGTTACGCTTTGGGCCAGAGACATTGGTTATACTTCTATAGGACATGATATTATTTTTGGTTTACCTTTTCAAACGCTGGAAGATGTAGCGGATACGATTGAGAAAACAAAATCTTTACACCCCGACAGACTGGCTTTTTACAGTTATGCCCATGTGCCTTGGATAAAAGGAAACGGACAAAGAGGGTTTAAAGATGAAGATGTACCCAAAGATGATGAGAAACGAAGACTCTACGAAGAAGGCAAAAAAATGCTCTTAAACAATGGCTATCACGAGATTGGTATGGATCATTTTGCTTTGGAAACGGATAGTCTATATCAAGCTTTTCGCGATGGAAAACTACATAGAAACTTTATGGGTTATACCGACTCTAAAACAAAATTAATGATTGGTTTAGGAGTTTCTTCTATCAGTGATAGTTGGTTTAGTTTTGCACAAAATGTAAAAAATCTGGATGAATATCATCAGTTATTAGAATGGGATAAATTGCCTGTTTTTAAGGGACATCTTTTGACTAAGGAAGATTTAATCATTCGGAAACACATCTTGAATTTAATGTGTCAGTTTACTACTTCTTGGAAAAATGAAAGTGATTACTTTGATGATATTCCGGAGGTACTCATAGAGTTACAGGAGATGGTTGTTGATGGTTTACTAGAAATATCTAAAGATACTATAACCGTTACCGAAGCCGGAAAACCCTTTGTTCGTAATATTTGCATGGCCTTTGATTTACGATTAAAACGTCAGTTACCACAAACTAAGTTGTTCTCTATGACCGTTTAAATCTTTTCTTTTTCAACTGCATTTCTCATAAAAAAAAACCACGTTTCTCAACGTGGTTTTCTACTAATTGATAATCAAATTATCTATTCAAATAGGCGTATATTTCATCTTTTAGGAACAACAACTTCGCTTTTAATTCGTGCGTAAATTGTTCGTTAGCAATTTCAGTTCCGATATTGATTCGGTGAATCTGATGCTCCAATTCGTGGTAATCATCAAATAGTTTTCTGAAATGCGTATCGGATACTTTTAATTCGTGGATTTTATCCTGAAGTTCAGGGAATTCTTGTAGTAAATTGTGTTTTTCCATGAGTATAATTATTTTAGGTTTTAATGACAATTAGGATGTGCTTGGATAAACAAGCTCATCGTACTAGGTGACACATAAGGAATTCCGATTCCCAACCCTCTTAGAATAAAGAGCATCCCGATTCCCACTGCCACTATGGGAATTAGTTTTTGCATTTTGCTACGAATAGGATTGCCAAGCCAATGCGCCATATAAACTATAGCGCTCATCAAAGGAACCGTTCCTAATCCGTATAAAATCATGTAAGTCATACCATACCATTCGTTTTGCATAGCAATGGCTCCAAACAAAGCAGCATAGACTAAACCACAAGGTAAAAATCCATTAAGCAAACCAATAGTGTAAATAGAACTTGTTGATTTTTTCTTGAACTGTTTTCCTAAGCTCGATTTCACTTTGGATATCAAACGAAAAACAGGTTTTGAAAAATTATATCGGGCAAAAATCTTTTCGGGAATCAACACAATGGTAATCATCATAATTCCTATGACAATAGACATTTGCTGTTGAATTCCGGCGAGATATAACCCTTTACCTAGTAAGCCAAAAACCAATCCCAAACTAGCGTAAGCCGTAATTCTACCTAAATGATACACTATAATTTGAAACGTTTTTTTGGTTAGGTTATTGCGATCTAACGGCAACATCATGGCTATGGGTCCACACATACCAATGCAGTGCAGACTGGATATAAGTCCGAATAGTAAAGCCGTGTAAAGCATGATGTTTTAATTAATATAAACTACTTCTTTGGTGAGGTACTTTTTACCGTCATTTTGCCATTCCATATTAATGTCCCAACGACCGCCAACCAAGTTTGTTTTAGGTATGAGCAAAGATGAATTAGACAGTGAAATCGGAACCTCAAAATCTAATTTTTTGTTGGACGGTCGGTAAAAGGACACTATTCCTTTGGGTTGGCTATTTTTTGGAAATACTACTGTAATTCCTTTGGCATCATTAACAAATGTTGGTTTCTCAACCAAATCATGGGCGTTTTGAATACGAGCCATTTCGTCACCAAAATGAACATCGTGTTTGTAATATTCCTCAACCACTAAATCATTGTCATATTTTGAATCGGATTGTACTTTGAAAACAAAGTATAAAATGAAGCTCATGAATAGTGCAAAAGCTATTACGATTCCCTTTCCCCAATTAATTTTCATATCGTTATTTTTTTATGGTTAATCAAAACTTCTCGGACTAAGAAAGCTAGTAGAAGTGGTTTCGATTTTTTTATTTCCGTTATAGACTCCAATTTTAATTTTAGTTCTGTCATGATCTAACAAGTACTGATTGATTTCGATAAACAAAGTTCCTTTGCTCATGCTTTGTTTCGGCACTTTTAAATCTTGCTTGCCTACTACATTCAGTTTTCCTTTGATGTTCATCAGTTTGAAATGAATGTCATTAAAATCTTTAGTCGTTTTATTAATAATTTTGAACGTATAAATATTACTAATGTTATCTCCTTTGTGCTGAAACAGTTGTCCTGGTAATCTCAGAATGGTGGTTTCTACTTCAGAACGTAAGAACAGTAATCCAATTAAAATTCCCATCAAGATCAACAGTACTGCTGAGTATCCTTTCATTCTTGTGGTGAACTTGAACTTCGCTTTCTTTTCAATTTCATCTTCCGAAGCATAGCGAATCAATCCTTTTGGCAAATTGACACCTTCCATGATAGTGTCACATTCATCAATACAAGCGGTGCAATTCACACATTCTAGTTGCGTTCCGTTTCTGATGTCGATTCCGGTTGGGCAAACGTGCACACATTGTTTACAATCGATACAATCCCCTTTTCCAGAAGCGGCTCGGTCTTCTTGTTTGTTGAATTTGGCTCTACCGACTTCTTTTTCTCCACGAACAAAATCGTAGGCTACATTAATGGACTTGTTGTCTAATAAAACGCCTTGTAATCTGCCGTAAGGACAAGCGATAATACAAACTTGCTCTCGGAACCAAACAAACACGAAGTAAAACACGCCTGTAAAAATCAGTAACGCTATCAAAGTGCTTATGTGAGTCGCTGGTCCGTCTTCAATCATTTGGAACAACTCATCACTGCTGATTAGATACGCTAAGAATACATTGGCAATGAAAAACGAAATGATGAGAAAGATAAACCATTTAAGGCCTTTCTTTCTAATTTTCTCCGCATTCCATTCTTGTTTGCTTAAGCGAATTTGAGCCCCTCTATCCCCTTCAATCCAGTATTCAATTCTTCGAAACACCATTTCCAGAAAGATGGTTTGCGGACAAATCCATCCACAAAATATCCTTCCAAAGATGACGGTAAAGAAGATGACGAAGACTACGCCTACAATCATAAAGAGCACGAAGAGATAGAAATCTTGAGGCCAAAATGGGAATCCGAAAATATTGAATCGTCTTTCCAAGACGTTGAACATCATGAACTGATTCCCATTTATTTTTAAGAACGGATTGGCAATTAAAACGAGGAGCAGAAAATAGCTCACCCATTTTCGGTATTCATAGAATTTACCTGAAGGTTTTTTAGGAAAAATAAACTTCCTATGCCCTGCTTCATCAATCGTTCCAATGGTATCTCTAAAGGCTTCGTCCGGTAAATTTGACATTGTTTTATTTTTTTACTTGTGTACTATCCGCTTTAACTGTGGCTTTTGCAGCCTCGTCTACCCATACTTCTCCGTCTGGAGCTTTTGGATTTGGAGGATTACTGCCTTGTAAGGACAACACATAACTGGCTACTTTTTGGATGTCTTTTGGTTTCATACCATTGGTTTTCCATGACACCATTCCTTTTCCGTCACGTCCTCCATTAGTAATAGTATGGAATACATTTTTGATTCCACCACCTAAAATCCAATGATCGTCGGTTAAGTTAGGTCCAATTTGTCCTCCAGCATCCGCACGGTGACAAGCCACACAGTTGGTCATGAATATGGTTTTCCCTTCTGCTAATGACCCTTTGTCTGTAAGTAAGGTTACTGTTTTTTCGTCCATCAAATCAGGAGCCGTTTTCATGTAATTGGCAACATCAATCTTAGCTTGAGCCATTTCTTTTTTAAGCTCCATTTCTTGATTGTCACCTCCCATGATTTCAAATCGAACCAAATAAACAGCCGCAAAACCGATACAACCTAAGAACAAATACACCCACCATGGCGGTAATTTGTTATCTAGTTCTTTAATACCATCGTAGTCGTGATTTAGCAAAATATCGGTTTCGCTCTCCATTGGAGTAGTACGAGTTAACATTTGCATTAGTTTTTTATACCACTCCGCATCTTTAATGTTAAGGGTATTGACATTATCAACTACTTTTTTCTGTTCTTCTGTAAGCATATGATAAGTCACATTGTTTACGGCACTCATGGTGATTTCTATAGCTATCAAAAGGAATAGAAACACGGCTAGGAACACCATAATCATTGGGTACTTGATAAAAGCAGGACGGTCGCCTGAGTCTATGAAATACTCCATCGCCCCGAAAACTGTAAAGAATATAAGGGGAATTCGAACGTATACTGGGATTAATTTTTTCATTTTTTACTATTTAAAATTATAGTTTGGTTTTAATCGTTTAATGGAAGTTGACTTAACTCTTTGATTTTTTCTTTCTTATAGGAGTACACCCAAAGACCTAATCCTACGAAGAAGAAAAAGAAGATTAATAAAGACACTATTGGATAAATCGCAACTCCCGCGATGGTTTCCATATTATGTTTGATTTGTTCGAACATGGCGTTAGTTTTTAGCGGTTTCTTTTACTTTAATATCGGTACCTAATCTTTGAAGATAAGCTATCAAAGCTACTATCTCTCTTTCGTTCATAGGAACAAAAGCTTCTCCTTTAGCAGCTGCTTTATGCTTGCTGTCCTCATAACTTTTTACAAAATCAGGATCTTGTTTCAAGTTCTCTTCAATTGTAAGGGCTTGCGCTCTTAAGTTCTTTTGAGCGTTAGCAATATCGGCATCCGTATAAGGAACACCAAGAGTAGCCATCACTTTCATTTTTTTCTCAGTCAACGATATATTCAAAGGTTTGTTATCGAATAGCCATTGGTAACTTGGCATAATAGAACCCGCAGAAATACTTTGTGGACTCCACATGTGGTTAAAATGCCAGCTATCATTGTATTTTCCACCTACTCTTAACAAGTCTGGACCCGTACGTTTAGACCCCCAAAGGAATGGGTGATCGTAAACAAATTCACCAGCTTTAGATTGTGGTCCATAACGTTCCACTTCACTTCTAAATGGACGAACTGATTGAGAGTGACAACCCACACAACCTTCACGGATGTACAAGTCACGACCTTCTAGTTCTAGTGGAGAATAAGGTTTCACACTAGCAATAGTTGGGATATTTGATTTTACCATGATGGTTGGAACGATTTGGATAATTCCACCGATAAGAATCGCAATAACCGCAAAAATGGTTAATTGTATTGGTCTTCTTTCTAACCAGGAGTGGTATTTCTCGCCTTTCATTCTAGCACTGCTGATTCTTTGTAATTCAGGAGCTTCTGCTAATTCATCTTCTACCGCTGCGTTAGCACGTACGGTTCTGATAATATTGTAAACCAATACTAACATTCCCACTAAATATAAAGTACCACCCACCGCTCTCATGGCATACATTGGCATGATTTCTTTAACGGTTTCCAGGAAGTTACCATAAGTTAACGTTCCATCTGGGTTGAATTGTTTCCACATAGAAGCTTGCGTAAATCCAGCTACATACATTGGAAGGGTATACAAGATAATCCCTAAAGTACCAATCCAGAAATGGAAGTTGGCTAATTTTTTAGAGAACAAAGGTCCTTTCGTCATTCTTGGGATCAACCAATAAATCATACCAAATGCCATAAATCCGTTCCAAGCTAAAGCTCCCACGTGAACGTGTGCAATAATCCAGTCGGTATAGTGTGCAATAGCGTTTACATTTTTAAGAGACAACATTGGTCCTTCAAAAGTGGCCATACCATAACCGGTAACGGCTACCACGAAGAATTTCAAAATAGGTTCTTCTCTTACTTTGTCCCAAACTCCTCTTAAAGTAAGTAATCCATTAATCATACCTCCCCAAGATGGAGCAATCAACATGATAGAGAACACAACTCCTAAGTTTTGTGCCCAGTTGGGTAAAGCAGAATACAACAAGTGGTGAGGTCCAGCCCAGATATAAATAAAGATTAAAGACCAAAAGTGTACAATTGACAATCGGTAAGAATATACCGGACGGTTAGCTGCTTTTGGGACGAAGTAGTACATCAATCCTAGGAATGGTGTTGTAAGGAAGAATGCCACGGCATTATGTCCGTACCACCATTGTACTAAAGCATCTTGAACTCCAGCGTAAACAGAGTAACTTTTTAAAGCCGTAACTGGTAATTCTAAACTGTTGAAAATGTGTAAAACAGCTACCGTAACAAAAGTCGCAATGTAGAACCAAATGGCAACATATAGATGACGTTCTCTACGTTTCAGAATTGTTCCAATCATGTTGATTCCAAAGACTACCCAAATTAAAGCTATAGCAATATCTATAGGCCATTCTAATTCGGCATACTCTTTAGAAGTAGTGATTCCTAAAGGCAGTGAAATCGCTGCAGCGACAATGATTAATTGCCATCCCCAGAAATGTACGTTACTTAAGAAGTCACTAAACATTCTGGCTTTTAGTAATCGCTGTAAAGAATAATAAACCCCCGCAAACATAGAGTTTCCTACGAAAGCGAAGATTACAGCATTGGTATGTAAAGGTCTCAATCTACCAAAGCTCAACCAGGAAATTCCTTCGGTCATGTTTGGAAAAAGAAACATAAGAGCTAGAATTAGCCCTACTAACATTCCCACGACACCAAAGAGTATGGTAGCGTAAAGGAACTTTTTTACAATTTTGTTGTCGTAATAAAATTGTTGCATTTCCATAATTAAATTTGTTTTTCTATTTTGGTTTGTACTGATTTTGGTTTTTCTATTTTGAGTTCGTCGTCAAAGAGCATTCTGACAGACGGCGTGTAGTCATCATCATATTGGCCACTTCTAACCGCCTTGATGAAGGCAATAAAAAAGCAGATGGCTACTAGAATACTGATGGAGATTAATAAATAAATGACACTCATACCTTAAATTTGTGTTAACAAAGCTACTGTAGGAAATTCTTAAAAAATATGACATTTGTCATACTCCAAAAGGTTTCGGCTTTGGGGTTATATTTTAGTTTTTTTAGCATAATAATTACTCATCAAGGTTACAAAACTGACTATAGTAATGGTACTCAATGGCATAATGATGGCCGCAACTAAAGGCAGTAAATTTCCAGTTACAGCAAACGACAATCCGACTACATTATATAATAAGGAGAGTGTAAAACTCATCTTAATGGTGGTAATCGCTTTTTTAGAGAGTTGCAAAAAGTAGCCTAGTTTTTGAAACTCCCCTGCATCCAAAATAGCGTCGCAAGCAGGTGAAAACACATTGACATTTTCAGAGATGGAAATCCCAACATTACTTTGTGCTAAAGCTCCAGCATCATTTAATCCATCGCCTACCATCATCACATTTTTACCTTGCTCTTGAAGGGTTTTGATAAACTCTAATTTCTGTTCCGGTTTTTGGTTGAATATTAATTCGGTTCCTTTAGGCAACAGTTGTTCTAATATGGCCTGCTCCCCTTCGTTGTCTCCTGATAAAACTTTGATTTCATAGGTAGCACTCAAGGTTTTGAAAAGGGTGGAAAGTCCCTCACGATATTCATTATTAAAAATGTATTTACCATAGTAAGTATCGTCTACCTTAATATGTACCGTGGTTTGCTGAATGCTATTTTCGTCTTTGACTCCTAAAAATGCCGCTGAGCCAATGGTAACATGAAAATCGCCTACTTGTGCTTTTATTCCTTTCCCTGTAAGTTCTTCAAAATGGGTGACTTTTACTCTTCCTGATTCGGGCAAGTGGTTGTATAACATTCGGCTCAAAGGATGGTTTGAAGCTCTAAGGGTGTTTTTTAGCAGCATCTCATACTCTTCGGAAAGTGCTTTACCTTCATAAGAGATATTCGATTTCTTGTTGGTAGTAATCGTACCTGTTTTATCAAAAACGATGGTGTTTACTTTGGCTAATTGCTCGATAACAATGGCGTTTTTGAGGTAGAATTTCTTTTTCCCTAAAATCCGCAACACATTCCCAAAAGTAAAGGGCGCCGTTAAAGCTAGTGCACAAGGACAAGCCACAATTAAAACCGCAGTGAATACATTGAAAGCTGTATTGATATCTTTAAAAACCCAATACCCAAAACCAGCAAAGGCAATTAATAAAAGGATAGGCGTAAAATAACGGCTGATTTTGTCGGTAATGGTTTTGTGTTTTTGTTCTACATTTTTTTGGAAAACATCGTTGCTCCACAATTGGGTTAGGTAACTTTGGGAAACCGAATGCAGTACTTCCATTTCAATGACTTTCCCTACTTGCTTTCCTCCTGCATAAACTTTATCTCCTGATTTCTTGGTTATCGGAATGGCTTCCCCAGTAACAAAACTATAATCAATCTCGGCTTTATCTGAAATTAAAATCCCATCTACCGGAAGTAATTCTTGGTTTCTGATAAGCAGTCTATCCCCTTTTTTGATATCATAAATCGGAACACTTTCTTCTGAAAAGTCATCCCTAATTTTGGTAATCGCAATAGGGAAATAGGATTTAAAATCTCTTTCAAAACTCAAGAAGCTATAAGTTTTGATTTGGAACATTTTGCCTAATAACATAAAGAAAATTAAGCCCGTTAAGCTATCGAAGAAACCAGAACCATAGTTCATTAGGATGTCAACCGTACTTCGCACAAACATGACTACGATTCCTAAAGCAATAGGAATTTCGATGTTGAGCATTTTGGTTTTGATACTTTTATAAGCTGCCACATAATACCCACTAGCTGAATACAAGAAACTAGGTAGTGATAATGCAAAAATCAGCCAACGGAAAAAGCCTCGGTATTGGTCGAGCCAAAATTCATTCACTTCAAAATACTCGGGAAAGGAAAGCAACATGATATTCCCAAAACAGAAGAATGCTACGCCTAGTTTATAGGTCAGACTTCTATCGGTTTTAATCTTGCCGGTTTCGTAATTTTCTAAACTAATATAAGGTTCGTAGCCAATGGAGCTCAATAAATTGACGATGGCTTTTAACGAAACGATTTCTGGATTGAAAGTGATTCGAACTCTTTTTTCGGGGAAGTTGACTTGCGATGCTGTTATTCCCGCTTGAAGACGCTGTAGATTTTCCAAAATCCAAATACACGAACTACAATGAATGTGAGGAATATTAAGTGAAACAATAGCGGTGTTTTCTTCCTGAAATTCGAGAAGTTTTGTAATAATCGTTTCATTGTCTAAAAAATCATATTTGCCTTTAATCTCTTGTGGGGTTGCTCCAGGTGATTTCTCAAAATCGTAATAGCAGGTTAAATCATTGATGCTGAAAATTTCGTACACGGTTTTACATCCGTTGCAACAAAACTCCTTGTCATCAAACAAGATTTCCTCTTCTTTTACAATATCTAAACCACAATGGAAACATTTTGATGTGTCCATAACTTTGCTCATTTTACCTGATACAAAATTGATGAACAGTTGTTAACTAAAATATGATTTTTATCATATAAAAGATGTAAATTTGCGTACCTATAATATCCTAATTTATGAGTAAGTGTGAACAGTGTATCGTTAGGGAATTAAGTTCTCTAAAAGCTTTAAACAAAGACGAATTACTTAAAATTGCCGATTGTAAAACTTCTAAAATAGTTCGTAAAGGCGAAACCATTTTTGAAGAGGGCGAAACCATTCACGGGGTTTTTTGTGTGAAAGATGGCGTTTGTAAAATGTCGAAATTGAGTCCGAATGGAAAAGACCAAATCGTAAAATTGGTAAAAAAAGGAGAATTATTAGGGCAACGTTCTATGATTAGCGATGAGCCAGCCAACTTAACTGCGGTAGCCCTTGAAGACATGCAAGTGTGTTTCATCCCTAAAAATGAAATCCTTGGTTTCTTTGATAGCAACAATAAATTTTCGATGAATGTGATGAAGACCATCTGTGGAGACTTAAAAGACGCGGATGATATTATGGTCAATATGGCGCAAAAATCAGTAAAAGAAAGATTGGCACTGACTTTAATTTATTTAGAAGATAATTTTGGAAAACAAGAAGATGGCTCTCTTAAATTGCAACTTTCTCGAGAAGAAATTGCCGGAATGATAGGCACCGCTACTGAATCGTGTATCCGACTTTTGTCTGAATTCAACAAATTGGGATTGATAGAACTTACGGGTAAGAAGATAATTATCACGGAAAGAAATAAGCTTATCCGAATGGGGAATTAAAATACCACTTAGTGTTTGTATAAAAAGCCAATTGTTATAGAAATGATTGGCTTTTGTTTTTAATGTATAGCAAGCTTAGACTTTAACTCTTTCAGATTAAAATGCGTTTGGTATTCAGTAGTGGAACTTACTGCCGTTTTGTTTTTTTTGTTGGCATCCAACCAATATTCGCCACAAACTGAAATACAATAATCTGTTGTTTTCTCACTACTTCCGAATCCTCTTGAGCCTCCCTCACCATTATAAAAAGCAATCACGTAATAGTTGCCTATTTTGAATTTTGAAAGATAGGGTCTGCATAATATTCCGTTGTCGCCCCAAACGGTAATTTTTTTTCGAGTTTCTTTTCCCTTGTATATTGCTTTAACTTCAACTTCCATTGACATGGGCATTTTCTCTTTATAAATGTCTTTGAAGGTTAAATATTTAGTCACTTTTACTAATGCCACAAATGGTGTTTTGTTGGCCACTTTCAAAAAATCGCCTTTAGAATCACATTCACATGCGAATGTGGATTGGATTAGTAACAATGAAATAATGATTAGAGTAGATTTTAGTTGTTTCATAAAGTGAATTTACAACTTATTAATTGGTTTTTTGCAAAATAATCTCAGTTAGCTGTTCTTTGGTTAAAACTCCGGATTGCCTCCATAATGATTTGCCGTTTTGGAATAACATCATCGTAGGAACGCCACGAATTTGGTATTTTGAGGCTAGTTCTTGATTCTTATCGACATCAATTTTTATGATAGTAATGCGATCGCCTAAACTATCTTTTACGTTCTTGAGTACGGGAGCTAACATTTGGCAAGGACCACACCAAGTAGCAAAAAAGTCGAGTAAAACTGGTTTGTCTGAATTGATAATCTCTTGAAAGGAATTAGTCATCTTTATTTTTTATAACAAGTGTTAATACGTAATAGAGCATATAATGGACAAAAACTAAGCAAACTAGTCATAACAAAGATGATAGCCAATCCTACTAACACTAAAGCCAGAACACCGCTTATAACATTAGTTAAATACAAAATTGCTATTACAACCGCGATTAACACACGGATTAGTCTGTCGACTGTCCCCATATTTTTTTTCATGATTTATATTTTTACTTGTTTAAAAGAGATTCCACATTCTCCCAAGTACCGCCATTATACACATTTGTAAATCCATTGTGTTCTAAAATATATTTGGCTTGATTACTTCTGCCTCCACTTTTACAAAATACCACAATATTTTTTTTGCCTTTAAATTTTGATAAAAAGTTAGGGATTTGATTTAAGGGAATGTTGACTGACCCTTTTAAATGACCTTGAGCAAATTCGTCAGCCGAACGCACGTCTACCAAAAAAGCGCCATCATTTACTATTTGAGCTAAATTAATATCTCCTTTAGTAGAAAACATTTTATTGAGTATTTTGAACATTTTACTTGTAATTTTAAATTATAATTAATCTGTTTTAAAGCAAAATTACAACTAATGGTTTGCGTAAAATATGATAAAAGTTACATTATAGAAAAAAACAGATGATTTGATATAAGGGCATTTCGTAGTCAAAAAAATCAGTTACTCCTCTTCAAAAAAAGCTAACTTGTTCTTGGCGATTTGCAGTTGTCTTTGGTACTCTTCCATTTGATGGAGTAAATTCATAATCACATCAATCCCTTCTAGATTAATATTGAGGTCGTAATGCAATCGGATTATTTTTTCAATAGAAACCAATTGAGCCACCGAGAAATATTTCTTTTCTTCTCGTTCTACAATGTCAATCATACCCTGACTTTGTAGCTCAAAAATAAAATCTACCTCTATTCCGTGGTGCAAACAAAACAAGTCAATTACTATTAAATCGTCACTATTCATCGTTTCTTAATTTTGAAAGTTCAACAAATAATTCTTTCTCCTTTTCGGTCAGATTAGTAGGAGTTTTAATTGTATACGTGATGTATAAATCTCCGTACTGACCTTCCGTTTTATAAAGGGGGAATCCTTTTCCTTTTAATTTTACTTTAGTACCCGTTTGGGTTTCGGGTGGGACTTTCAATTTTACTTTACCATCAAAAGTATTGACCACCATATCACCTCCTAATACAGCTGTGTATAGGTCTAAATCAACATTGGTATACAGATTATTACCATCTCTTTTAAAAGGAGGAGTATCGACAATTGAGAAAGTTATATATAAGTCGCCATTAGGTCCGCCATTGGCACCTGGAGCACCGTGACCTGGAATCTTTATAATTTGTCCGTTTTCCACTCCAGCAGGAATAGTAATTCTAATACTTTTATGATTGACTGTTAAAGTTTGTTTTTGGGTTTGATAAACGTCTTTTAAAGTTAGACGTAATTCGGCAGTAAGGTCTTGTCCTCGGTATCTGACTTCCCTACCTCTTCCTCCTCCTGCATTACCAAACATGGACTGAAAGTAATCGGAAAAATCATCTGAGAAATCTGCCGATTGTTGTTGTCTTCCTGTACTTTGTTGTTGGTTGGGATTATATCCAGCTTTTTCAAACTCCTCCGCATGTTGCCAGTCTTTACCGTACTTATCGTATTTTTTACGGTTTTCGGGATGACTTAATACTTCATTGGCTTCATTGATTTCCTTAAATTTCTTTTCAGCATTCTTGTCATTCGGACTAACATCTGGATGGAATTTACGAGCCAATTTGCGATACGCTTTTTTAATATCGGCTTCTGTAGCGGTTTTGGGGACTTCGAGAATTTTATAATAATCTATAAATTCCATTGTAATATTTTTTTAGTAATGTAAATTAGAAGAAACATCCTTAAAGTTACGCTAAAAATCAATGATTTACAACTGTTTGAGTGTTAATTATGCGGTCCAAATTATTTAAAACTTACACCAACAAGTCAAATAAGATTTATATCCGTTATTAAAGCACAATGTATGGGTTTTCTAACCATTTTTAGAATAGGATTTGACAACGGATAGCAATTCTGATATAAAAACAGCAGCCAGTTTATCGGTAGTTTCTTTTTCAATAGCAACTCCATTTTCAGTATACTGTTTATCCACATTTGGTACAGAAAAGATAGCTGGGATGGTAATTGCTTTCATTTTCCAAAGGGTAAATTGCAACGACACTAACACTTGAGAGCCACCAAAGGCGCCATCCGAAACGGTTACTATGCCCACAGGTTTGTGATGCCATTCTTCTAATAACAAATCGATTACATTTTTCAAGCTAGCGGGATAACCACCATTATATTCGGGGGTAACTATGATTATACCATTGGCTGATTTAATCTTATCGGCAAATTCTATAACTTGTTCGGAAGGATTTACCATCGTACTTAGTTTATCTTCAAAAACAGGAAAAGCGTATTTTTTCAAATCCAGAATTTCATTCGTAGCTAAACAACTGTTTGTCAAATAATTTTGAAAATACAAGGATACAAAATGACTCTTTCGGTTATTTCTAACACTAGAGGAGATAATAGCGATATGAGGTAAGATTGTATTTTCGGGGGAAGGTGTTTCAACACCTCTTATAAAACTATTGGTTAGCATAAATGGTGTCTATTAGTTTCGCTAGTGAATGATCTTTTTCGGTAATCTTGTCCTTGGCATCATGAGTAAAAAGGGCTATATCAACTTTGTTGTATTCGTTACTCCAATTGGGATGATGGTTCATTTTTTCGGCGGCAAAAGCCACTCGGGTCATAAAAGTAAAAGCTTCTATAAAGTCGTTAAACTGAAAGCTTCGTTGCAATTGATTGTTTTCTTCTTTCCACATAATTTTTATTTTAATTCTAAGTAAGCTACCTCTCGTGATACCCAACTATTGCAATCCTTTTACGTAATTGCAATAGCGTTTATCCTAAAATGAAAGTAAATAGCAACTAAATTTCTACTAAAGCATCACGCATTGCTTTTACTTTATTGTGATCTGCTTTTATTAATGATTGTTGGTGACTTATCATCGATTGCTGTTTGGTATTTAAAAGTCCTGTATAATCTTCAAGGGCTTCTTTATAAGTGGCAAGTGCAGCATCTTCTCCGTATTCGCAGGAATTAAGAATCGCTTTCCTGTCTTTTCCTGTAAGCGCTGCTTTTACATCCATCCAAACTCGGAAGAATTTGCCCGAGGTTAAGGTACCTTCTGCAATTTCTCCATCAAGTGCAGCCACTTCTAGTACTAATTCTTGCCTGCATTTTTGACTAGTAGCAATAAATTGCCCAAACAAGTTTTTCAAATCTTGTTCTTCTGTTTCTTTGGAGGCCGTTTCATATCCTTCAATTCTATCGTTATTGATTGTGATTAGTGTATTTAACACTTCGACTGTTTTTTCATTTTCCATTTTTATTGTTTTTTACTTGTTTTAATTATTGTTTTTTTTTGTAACCCTCTATAAAAGTTGATGAATTCTCTAACCTCTATTGTTATACCTAATTTATTGCATTGCATTCCTTTTGACATTTTAAAGCCAGCTCGAGATTGGTTTTTAGAGTGGGAAGTGTTGAGCCTGCCCATGCTTTGATTTCTGGATCAAGACATTCTGAAGAGGCTGTTTCAAATAAGGATATAGCAAATTGATGTTGACTTATCATCATAGCCGTGTAGGTTCTATCAAAATTAATTCCTGACTGATGGTTTAGCTTTTGATAAGCTTTCAATCCCATTTCGGTTTGCGATGTAGGAAGTGTTATGCTTTTTGTTTTAAGTAATGAATTCAATACATTATTGGAATTTGCATAATCCCTTTCCATCCTTTTTCCTAAGACTTTAGTCTCTTTCTTATTTCCTTTTTGTTGTGCTAATTTCCCTAAACTAATTTGTTCTAAGTTAATTTCGGATGCATCCAATAAAAATTGAGCTGCTTCTTCGCTTCTTCTTCTATCGTAGGCAACATCGTTTCTTTGCAGTACGATTTTTTTACTAACTTGAGATTTGCCATCCAAATAGTTGAATGTTGTGCCAATGACAACAATTAACACGATTCCTTGTAAAACTCTTTCTTTATAATTTTTCATTTTGAATTGTATGAATAGCTATTGACATAAAAAATACCAAAGCACTATTTCATTTGCATTATTTGTTTGGCAAAATTCAATATATTCAGTTAGGAAAGGATTCTAAAATTCTTTTTTAAAATTATATGATTCACACTTTGAAAAAAAGATATGAATTGAAAGCTTGGTTGTTAAGCGTTTTTAGTTGTGAATAGAAGGCTTTATCGATCATCAAAATCAACAGCACCAATTAATGCAACAGCGTTGTTTTTGTCCATTGATTAATTTACTTTGCTTGCTTTTTTAGTGGGAGCAACCACTTGCACTTTTGTTGGTACTTTTTCTATGGCAATAAATGAATTGGTTAACAACAATACAATAGCAATTAAAATAGCAATCGTTGTCAAACTAACACCTTGTAAATACCTTTTATTTCCTTTGATGGTGGCTGCGCTGTTTTTGATGTAAGAAGCTTTGTTGGCTTCGATTTCAAAGAGTAAGACTTCTTTATAGGATTTCTTGATTAGGGTTTGATATTTTTCTGGAGATAATGCTTGGTCTAGAGGTTTACCCCTAAAAATGCTTAACATCAAAAGTATGGAACTGATGAATAAGGCAATGGAAGCAATCGAGATGTATTGAAATATCCGGTAAGCACCATTCAAACTATTTAAGAAAAACGGAATAAACAATACCGTAAAACCAATAATGGTTCCAGCATAAGAATGTTGTTGCCGATAGGAGTCGACTTGCTTCTCAATAATCTCTTTAGAGTTAATGGCAAGAAATTCTAAGTGCCTAAGATCTTCTTCCATATTAAAATAGAACTATTTGAACCGTTTTCATTACTAATGCTTTATTTCTCATATGATGGCATCCTGCCAGTAAAATGATTTAGTAATTGTTTTTTTTTTATTTTAAAAGGTTGAATTATAATGCTTTTAGAAACGCATTATTTATCATTAATTTCTTTTTCTATCTCCGCAATTTCTGTTTTCTCCATTTTGATACCTTGTCTTAGCAACCCAAACAAACTCATATAAAGATTGGCAATCCATACCAAAGAAAATCCAGCTATCAAATAACCTCTCCAATCGGGTATCAATAATTGGTATCCTGTTGTAATAAGAACCACTATGGTAACATAGTGGCTAAAACAATACTCGCAGGTAAAGAGGTAAAATAATTTTCGTTTTACTATCGACTTTCCCTGCTTGCTATGCTTGACACAAAACTCTCTAGGTTCCCTAAATACTTCTTCTTGAGTAACTGTCCAAGCAACACAAGCAATGGGCAATGCCAATAAAAAAAGCCAAATTACCTGAGTGCTTATTGCAGTCATGGGATTATTTTCTATTTAGTTTCCTCAAGAGCATTTTCGGCAGCAACTTTTTTAGCTACTTTTTCAGCTTTTTTTACTTCTTTCTTTAGGTTGTTCTTTTGAGTTTTACCTGTTGCTGAGTCTATCCTTTTATTGATTTTCTTTGCCAATCTTTTAGCCGTTTCATCAATTCTTCTCATTATTTTTTTTCCGCTTGATTTTACCAAAGTGGCTTCTTTAAGTGCAGAAGTAATTTCGGCAGCAATCTTTTTTGAACTTGATTTCATAATCTTGTTTATTAAATGTTTTGGAATAGCCAACCCAACTATTGAGACAGCCTTTTAATTATTTGATACAAATTTCCGACATCTATAAAAAAGAGCGAATGACAGATATCACCAGAATAAGTGACATACAACACTTATTTGACAGCAACGTAGAAAGTGAGCCTTATCATCTTTACTATCAATAAGACTCACAATCAAATGGCAAATTATGATGTAACTTTGTTTCCATCATCAACTTATGTACTATGTCCCTATTAGTTTTGGTTCGTCACGGACAATCAGTTTATAACTTAGAAAACCGTTTTACTGGCACTGTCGATATTGGTCTCACACCACTAGGAGAAGAGGAAGCAAAACAAACTGGAGAAAAACTCAAAGAGTACTCTTTTGATAGGGCTTATACTTCAATGCTTATAAGAGCTCAGGAAAGTTTACGAATTATTCTAGAAGTAATAACACAAACAAATATTCCTGTCATAAAAAACGCTGCCTTGAATGAAAGAATGTATGGCAGTTTACAGGGGCTTAACAAAGAAGAAACGACAAAGAAATATGGAGAAGCACAAGTTGAAATATGGAGAAGAAGTTATGCTGTTAGTCCACCCGATGGTGAAAGTTTAGCCGCCACTTTTGCAAGAACCGTACCCTATTACAAAACCGAAATAGAACCCAAATTAAGAGCTGGTCAAAATGTATTAATTGTGGCACATGGTAACAGTTTACGATCCTTGATGATGTATCTGGAAAACATCAGCCCAGAAGCCATTGCAAAAGTGAATATGTCAACTGGAGTGCCTAGAATGTATACCCTAAATACAGAACTGAAAGTTTTAGCCGTAGCCTACTTATAAAATTCACTCTCAGTCCTACTCCAATATAAATATCTTTATTTCTCTTTTTTGTCATTTAGTGTTTCTAATAGCAATTTTGCTACCGCAGCGGAAGAAGCTGGATTTTGTCCTGTAATCAGTAATCCATCTTGTTTTACATAGGATTCCCAGTCATTTCCTTTGCTATAATGAGCGCCCTGTTTGGAAAGCTCATCTTCCAGTAAAAAGGGAACCACTTTAGTTAACTTCACGGCCTCCTCTTCCGTATTCGAAAAACTAGTTAGGTGTTTTCCTTTTACTAAAGGCTGACCGTTTTTGGCTTTTACATTAACTAAAGCAGCGGGCGCATGACATACGAAAGCAATTGGCTTTTGATGATTATAAAAACCTTCTATCAAGTGAATAGAATCTTTGTCATTAGCCAAATCCCATAACGGACCATGACCTCCAGGATAAAATACCCCATCGTAGTCGGCTTGATCTAAATCACTTAATTTTAGGGAATGTGCGACAAGATCAATTGCTGTTTTGTCTTTGTAGAATCTCTCAGTATCTGCCGTCTGCGCTTCTTTCGCTTCGCTTTTAGGATCAACTGGAGGCTGCCCTCCTTTTGGTGACGCAATGGTAATAGTCGCACCAGCATCTAAAAGAACATAGTAAGGTGCTGCAAATTCTTCAATCCAAAAACCAGTTTTCCCACTGGTAGTCCCTAAAGTATCATGGGAGGTTAGTACAATCAGTATTTTCATGTCTTTGTTATTAGTGATTTATAAAAGTTAGTGTGTGTTTGAGTTGGCTGCATACAATCGTTTTACTTTTTTCCCAATCGTATTCATAAGGATTGAGGTAGTGATTGCCGTTAGCGCTATTAGAGCAAATAGTGTTCTCATTTGTTTTTATTGATTCTGATCAAGTAAATCCTGTATCCATGCAAAGTTGAAACAAGTCGTGTCAGATTAAAATGAGTACCACCATTACTTTATATGATATCTATCATTAATTAATAAGACCGTTGACATATAAAAAAAAGAAAATGAATGAATTCTATAATATATTAAAAGAATTATATAAAGCTGCACAAGCCTAAACAGTCGAAATTTACATAACACTAACGCTCATTAACCCAAAATAGTTATGGAAAAAGCTGCTCTACTTAATGCCATAGTGTATAATGCCATTGACGGTATTATCACTACTGATGATTTTGGAACTGTAGAAAGTATTAATCCAACAGCTTGTGTACTCTTCGGATATTCTGAACAAGAAGTTTTAGGAAATAATATAGCTTTACTAATTCCATCTCTCGATTGGCCATCACGCGATTACTTCTCTAGCCGATATAAAACAACGGTTGATAGCCCCTTTATAGAAAAAGCAAGAGAACTTAAAGGAAGAACTAAAGAGGGTTACCAATTTCCTTTTAAACTTGGTGTGAGCGAAGTTCATTATGCCGGTCGAAAGATTTATGCCGGATTCATTCATGACCTTAGCCAACAAAAAGCCGATGAAGAACGCCTAAAAAACTATGCTTCTCATTTGGAAGAATTGGTGGAACTCCGAACCAAAACCTTAAATGATACGATAAAAGCCCTCGAAAAATCAAAAGAGAAAGTAAGTGCCACTTTAGAAAAAGAAAAAACTCTTAGTAAACTTAAAAACCGATTTTTATCGATGGCTTCTCATGAGTTCCGCACTCCTTTAAGCACGGCTCAGTTATCCGCTTCTCTTATTGAAAAATATGCCGAGCCTCTGGAGAACGCTAATATTACCAAACATGCTGGCAAAATCATTAATGCTGTAACCAACTTGACTACGGTCCTCAATGATTTCTTATACATAGAACAATTAGAAATAGGTCGAGTGAAAACTAACATCACTTATTTTGACTTGAAGAAGTTAGGAGAGGAGATTACAGAAGAAATGCAATTACTTGCCAAAGGTCAGCAGCAAATACACTTCACTCATAATGGAACTCAAAAACTAATGCATCTGGATGCTAATTTACTTAAGAACAGTATCATCAATTTAATTACCAATGCTATAAAATACTCTAATGATACTTCTCGCATAGAGTTCACCACCGAAATTAACGATACCAATTGTATTATAACTGTAAAAGATGAAGGGATTGGCATTCCACAAGAAGATCAAAACCATTTATTTGAACCTTTTTTCAGAGCACACAATACGGGTAATATTCCTGGTACTGGATTGGGTTTGAATATAGTTGCCCGATATATTGCGCTGATGAATGGATGTATTTCCTATAGTAGTATTGTAAATGAAGGAACCCAATTTACACTAACCTTTTCGATGAAATGAGCAAAGTATTACTAATAGAAGACAACAACGAAATAAGAGACAACATTGTAGAAATCCTTGAATTGGCCAGATACGAAGTTATCGTAGCTCAAAATGGCAAAGAAGGGGTTGAAAAAGCTATAAAAACTATTCCCGATATCATTCTGTGTGATATCATGATGCCTGAACTGGATGGTTATGGCGTGTTGTATCTCCTCTCTAAAAATCAAGAAACCGTTAATATTCCCTTTATATTCACAACTTCTAAATCAGACCGACTTGATATACGCAAAGGCATGGAAATGGGAGCCGATGATTATCTTACTAAACCCTTTGGCCGATTAGAACTTTTAAATGCTATTGAAATCCGACTGAAGAAAAAAGTACTGCAACATGATTTTTACAGCAAATCCTTAGAACAGTTAGATCATCTTATATCAAAAAATAAAGGCCTGACCGAATTAAAAAAAATCATTGATGAACGTAAAAGCAGGTTGTTCAAGAAAAATCAGGTGGTGCATTATGAAGGAGATAATGCTACTGGGATTTACTTAGTACTTTCTGGAAAAATTAAGACTATCAAAATGACTGAAGAAGGAAGGGAACTCATTACGGGTATTTATGAGCCTGATGATTTTTTGGGGACCAACATTATCCTTTCGAATATGTCTTATGACGATACCGCCACCGCACTTGAAGACACTCATTTGTGCTTTTTCCCTAAAGCCCAATTTGATGAGATGTTGCGGTTGTATCCTGATGTTGCCGAAAAATTTCTCAAAATCTTATCTAATGAAATTCGGAATAAAGATGCCTATCTTTTGCAACTGGCCTACCAATCCGTAAGAAAGCGAATTGCCGAAGCTATTTTGCGCTTAGTAAAAAAACAAAGTAATGAAAGCGTCTGCATCACAAGAGATGATCTTGCTGCCTTATCCGGCACCGCTTCTGAAACCGTTAGCCGCACTTTAACGGAATTTAAAAATGAAGGTTTGATTGAAAAAAGAGGCAGTATCTTAAAAATTCTAAATCAAGATAAGATTGTTAAGATGCGGAATTAGAGCGAGATTATTCAGGCAGCAGGGAATCATGCCATTCCTTTATGGTAACAGATTTTACAATACCTTCTAGTATAAAAGGATCTTCTTTTACATATTGCTCAGCAGCTTCACGGGTTTTAACGTTCCGCGGCTTGACGCAGTGGCGGCAAGTTGAACGGACAAGTGTAAAGATATGAAAATTTCCGGCTGTCGATTTTCCGTTTAAGGAAAATCGGAACCAGCCATTGCTGCAAACCGCTGTTAGCACCAGTTGTTATACCAAATTTTTATTCAACCAAATATCAATTTTTCCTCTAAGCTTTTTCTTGTCTTTACTGAATACATAAATTTTTATTGATTTTTCAGACGTATGTCTACATCCAAAGCATGCATAATCAATTTCATTTAAGCTATATATTTTTTTGATTTCCATTTTTTCGTCATAAGTCAATGTCATTTTTCTTTGTGATTGCAATTTGTTACACTCTACAGCAGCCAAAAACTTTTTAGCCTTGTTTTTAGAAAGCAAAAGTTTTTTAACTTCATCGTAATTTTTCTCTTCAATTAAATGGGCCAAATTTGTCATCATTTTTCGGCTATCTGAATTAATTACAAAACCAATGATAGTGTCTTTGTCTTTTGAGATACTTATTGTCTCAATATGGATTTGAGCAGTTAAGCCTTGATTTAGCAATAATGAAAATACTATTAAAGATAAATTTTTCATAAGATTCAGTTTCAGTTTCACGCTGAGTAATTGGTGCTAACTAGTAAATGTACTCAAGTTATACAACTTCTTGGTATAAGTAACTCTTTCAAATATATAAAAAAGAGTGTAAATTCACCTTTAGCGGTCTTCTAATCATCAAAAGTTACCTTCAAATCAACGATTTTCAAGTAAAAATTAACGAAAGTTAGGGTCAAATCAACGAAAGCTGACCTTAAATCGACGAAAGTTGGGGCCAAATCAACGAAAGTTACCCTCAAATCGACGAAAGCTGGGGTCAAATCAACGAAAGTTACCCTCAAATCGACGAAAGTTGGGGTCAAATCAACGAAAGTTGGGGTCAAATCAACGAAAGCTGACCTCAAATCAACGAAAGTTGGGGTCAAATCAAAGAAAGTTACCCTCAAATCAACGAAAGCTGACCTCAAATCAACGAAAGTTGGGGTCAAATCAACGAAAGCTGACCTCAAATCAACGAAAGCTGACCTTAAATCGACGAAAGTTGGGGTCAAATCAACGAAAGTTACCCTCAAATCAACGAAAGTTGGGGTCAAATCAACGAAAGTTACCCTCAAATCAACGAAAGCTGACCTCAAATCAACGAAAGTTGGGGTCAAATCAAAGAAAGTTACCCTCAAATCAACGAAAGCTGACCTCAAATCAACGAAAGTTGGGGTCAAATCAACGAAAGCTGACCTCAAATCAACGAAAGCTGACCTTAAATCGACGAAAGTTGGGGTCAAATCAACGAAAGTTACCCTCAAATCAACGAAAGTTGGGGTCAAATCAACGAAAGTTACCCTCAAATCAACGAAAGCTGACCTCAAATCAGCGAAAGTTGGGGTAAAAACGAAGTGAATAGCTACTTAAGATTAAGTAAAAGGGATTAATTCTGTTGATCCCCTGGGGTGAACCTTGCAAAGGAAACCGTAACGACTTTTTCAAAGCCCTTGCTTTTTTTATATCCCTAAAGCCCTCAAAAAGGAACTTGTATATAAGGGATTAACTATGTTGATCCCCGAAGGTGAACCTTGCAAAGGAAACCGTAACGACTTTTTCAAAGTCCTTGCTTTTTTTATATCCCTAAAGCCCTCAAAAGTGAACTTGTATATAAGGGATTAACTATGTTGATCCCCGAAGGTGAACCTTGCAAAGGAAACCGTAACGACTTTTTCAAAGTCCTTGCTTTTTTTATATCCCTAAAGCCCTCAAAAGTGAACTTTTGGTGCTTTGGGGATATAAAAAAACCCGAAACTTTCGTTTCGGGTTTCCTTTGCGGAGAAAGAGGGATTCGAACCCCCGGACCTGTTACAGTCAACAGTTTTCAAGACTGCCGCAATCGACCACTCTGCCATTTCTCCAATAAGTCGGGCATCAATTTCTTAATGCGGTTGCAAATATAGTAACCTTTTTGATTTTGCAAAAAGAATTTCAGTAAAAAATACAGTTATTTTTTGAGAATATCTTTATTTGGTTAACGCACTGCTAATTATGAGATAAATCAAAGAATATCTGATGGTTTTCTTTTTTTTAAAACCCCGATTAATAGGTTCTAATCGGGGTTCACATTCTGGTAGTTTTGAGCCAAAAAAAGTTAACTAGGTAAGCAGAGGACAGTCTCAATATCCTTTGGTATGCTTGATAAATAAATGTAATTTCCCCTAAATCAAAATAGTAATAATTTATACAAGCTGCTTACCTAGAAAACACATTTGGGGTGTTAGCAGTAGTAAGTATAGTTACAGTGACGATTCTTTTATTGCATAGTTATTCGTCATTTCAGTAATAAAAATTCGTTTGTTAGATTTGTCTTCTACAGTAGCTTCAGGGGCATTACTTTTTATAGAGGCAATACCTTTATCACAAGCAAAATCACTTCCATACATTTGACTGGTACCAATAATTTGTCCATTACTGGCTAATAGGGTAAAGTAATACTTGCCATTGACCGATTTGTTTTTACGAAACAAACTACTGTCATATGAAAATCGTTTTACCGATTCGATACCCTTCTCGCAATTCGCTTTTGTAGTGTAGCCTTCACTAGTAAGAATTACCATTCCGTTATTGGCTTTCAAATTGAATTGAAATTCGCCATTAGTTCTTTTGGTGATTATAAATCTTCCCATAACTTCCTTTGTTTAGTGTTCTTCTTTCTTTTTTTGCAATTAATCCCTAAAATATATTTTGAACGTTGTCCCTACTCCTACTTCGCTATCCACGGTAACTTTACCATTCATAGCTTCTATTTGGTATTTTGAAATGTATAACCCAAACCCATTGGCATTTTCATGCTTATGAAACGTTTTATACAATCCGAATAAAGCATTTCCATGGCGTTCTAAATCAATTCCAATTCCGTTATCTTTTATGGCTAAGACTTGGTATTCGTTTTCAAGATAAAAGTCAAATTCTACTTGAGGTAATCGATCTTGGTGTGCATACTTAATGGCGTTTGTTGCAAAATTTAACAGCACGCTTTCCAAATAAGCCGAATTGAAATTCACATAGGCATTAGTAGGTACCTTATTGATAAAGGTGATGTGATTTTCATTCTTATACCCTGAAATAATTTGGCTGACTTTATCTATATATTGATTCAAATTCAAAGACTCTTTTGCAATATTCTTATTACTCTCCACACTCACTATCTTGAACAAATCGGCAATGGTGTTATTCAAATTATCAGAAACTGTTCTTAAATGCCCTAAGGCTTCTTTCGTTTCAGTAGGATCATCCTCAAAATCAATGATATCAAGCAATAACTTAATATTTCCCGTGTGGGCATTTAAATTGTGAGACATAGTATAAAATAAATTCAATAACCTACTATTAAGCTCTCTACAAGTAGTTAGCTTTTCAACCAAATCTAATTCTTTGGCAGGAGCGATACAGCTATTGGTCTTTTCCATCAAATTATATAGTATGCTATTTTGAATTACATTATCCTATCACAAATATAAATTCAATGAAATCAATAACTTGTAGAACATTAAAATTCATTTTGTAGAATTGTTTCTACAATAAAAAGGGCGAAAAATGGGTAAAAAAAGGAATAGAAAAAGCGTCTGACAATGCAGTGAAATGGAAACTAAAGGAATCGTATTTTTTATAACCAAATAGATTACAATAGCTTACATTACTTATTCTCCTCGAAGTACAATTGGAACAACTCAATTAAAGCGGCTAAGTTGTCGATTTCCAATTTTTCAAAAACACGGTTTTTAAAGGTGCTGACTGTCGTTTTCTTGATCTGAAGTAAGTCAGATATTTCTAAATTGCCATAACCTTTGATTAATAAGCGTGCGACTTCTACTTCTCGTATCGATAGTTTTTCAAGCGGATTGATTGGCGTTTTGGAGATGTAGGAATCTAATATTCGGTCTTTAATGGTTTGTGTAACATACTTGCCCGAAGTAATCATGCTTTTAACAGCGTTTTTAATCTCGTCTTCCGAGCAACCTTTGTTTAAAAAACCAGAAGCTCCAGCATTTAAATACCGCATCGCATAAATAGATTCATCATAAGCAGTAAAAATCAGAATCTTAATGTCGGGCTGAAGGCTTTTTACTTCCGGAATAATATTGATACTATTGCCATCGGGGAAGTTGATGTCTAAGACTAACAAATCTAACTTGGTTTCTTTAACTACTTTAAGGGTTTCTTTAAAAGTCCCTGCGGTATGGATTTTGGCATTTAAAAAGAGTTCTTTGATTACTAATGAAATTCCTTGACGCACCACACTATGATCATCAGCAATTAAAAAAGTATAGTTGTTTGTTAACTTCATTGAGAGAAGATTTGGCAATTAGTTTGTTTATTAGGCTTAGACTTGCGTAAGAATTAAATTGAAAGTAACATGGGTTCCTTTGCCTTGTTCACTGGTTACTGTAATTTCTCCATCGAATAATTCCACAATCTCTTTACAGATATTCAATCCTAAACCTACGCCTAAATTAGTAACTTTTTCTGAAACCGTTCCTTGATAATACGACTCAAATATATTTTTCAAATCGTTTTCTGATATTCCAACTCCATTATCTGAAATGATTACTGCTAAATTGTTTTCAAAACCAGAAATAGGTTTGAAATCTAGAGCTACTTTAATCCAACCTTTGTCGGTAAACTTATTAGCGTTTCCGATTATATTATAGAATAGCTGATGAATCTTAGCCACATCGGTATATACAACACTATCCGATTTTAAATTGGATTCTATTTGCAGTTGATTGCCTTTGGCTTCAGCCAATGAAGACATAGAAGAAAGAATATGATTTAATTCATCTTTCAAATGTACTTTTTTACATTTCAACACCAATTGATGTGTGTCCTCTTTTGAATATTCCAAAATTTGATTAGATAATAACAATAAGGAGTTGGTCGTAAATTCTATTGACTTAAAGGTTTCTTTCAATTCCTCGTCTTTAACATTCGCTCGAGCTTTTTTGCTATATAACCCGATAATACTTAAAGGGGAACGAATTTCATGGCTAATCATTCCGGTAATTCTGTTTTTAAAGTCTAGGTTTTGGCGTATTTTTTCTTGTGCAGTAGTTAATCTATTTTTCATATTCAAAAGCAATACGAGTGAAGTTAAACAGGATAACGGAAACCACCAGCATTAATAGTATCAACAAAATAATACTATAGCTTCTAACCATTTTATTAGTATGGTATTGATCTTCAATATTTTTCTGATTATCGTCTTGCAACAAGTTACTAGTGTTATAAGTCGACTTAACTTTATCGCTCAAGGCTAATAATTCATTATTGAGTTTCATCAACTTCAAATCACTTTTCCTTAAATTTGAGAAGGACTTTTTTAGAGTGTTGAATTCGTTTTCGTAATATTTATTGCTAATCAAAAGGGTGTTGGCCAATTGTTCTTCCATATTACCTGTAGATACTTTGTCTTTATAACGCATGGTAACTACAGTATTCAAGTATTCTTTCTGAATATTAATTCTCCCTGCAAAAGCATCTGCTAATCTTGAAAACAGTCCCTTACGAGAGGCAGTGTCTACCTTTATATAGGAATCGGTTTTAACATTGTCTAAAAACTTCTTAGATTCGAAGGGAGCAAACTTAAACAGTCTTGGAAATCCATCTTGGTTTTGACTTATTTGATTGTCAATAATAGAATCAATAGCGACTTTGATTCTCAAGATTTCGGATTCGGTTTTATCTTTCTCTTTTAGGATTTTCTTAAAATCTTTATCTTCTGAAGAAGCGAGATGGAGACTATCCATCAAACGTCCCATTTCATTTAAAGTAATAGTATAGTTTTTTAAAGAAGCCTCATCTCTATTATTGATATAATTGTTGAAATAACCTTGAGATTTAATCAATGAATTGTTTACAAGGCTAGTGTATTTCAGCGCTTTATTAGATGCCGCTATAGTATCAAAAGCATTAGACAACTTGGTTTCATTATACCAAGTTACTATAGCCATAACTTGTAAAAATATAATACTGGACAATAAGGTGTAATGAACTGCTTTTCTGTGTTCAAATTTTAATTTTTCCAAATAAATGAAATTTGTTGTTATTTTTTAATTGAGACAAAACATATAGGCCAAAATAAAAAATAACTTAGATTATAAAATAAAAAAATCACCATAGAACTAATTGAGTGTAGTGTCCTAACTTTCAATTACAAATGCTATAATGTTAAAAGAGATTTGGGGTTTTCTTTTAATTTTATCTGATGAAATAAATTCATTAGATTATTTCTTCTAGCTATAATTTAAGTAGAGAAATACTCAGCAAATTTAGCATTCTTAAAGAAAAAACAACGTAGTACATTATGAATATTGGTGTAGAATAAATTCTACATTATCAAATTTTTAGTCTAATTTACTCTTTTGTAAAGAAGTATAATAGGGTTTTACAACAACTAAATTGTTTAATTTAAAATAACACAATAGTTGACGCTAAATCATATAAAGCTTAGACAACAATTTGTATAGTTTTATGTACTTTGTAGTATATTAGTTAATTTTTTTTGTTTTAATAGGGAGTTTGGGAATTATACACAAAAATTATAGATATAATTCCTCTTTTATTTGCTTTTTACAATCTATTAATTACATTTGATTAAGATAACATTAACAACTGTTAAGCATGCCAAAACCATTACTTTCTCTTTTTGTAAAAAAGATAGAGTTCCATTATTTTATAGTTGGATTGGTATTGCTTTTTGTTCAAAAAACAAGCGCTACAACATTTTATGTTAATGATGATTCCCTTAAAGGGGATACTTATACAACTGCTATTGGAAATAACAATAATGATGGTATTTCACCAACTAGCCCAAAATTAAGTATACAATCGGCTTATCAAAAAGCTCAAGATGGAGATAATATCGTAATAGAGACTTACAGTTATTCTGATCTTTACACTAAAGGAGTTTTAACATTTGAAATTACAATAAAAGACAAATTTATAATTACGGGAATTACTGATAGTAACTTCTCACAAGCGCCCCTTCTCTCAAATCAAAAAGTATCCCCTACTGAATTTTACATTGAAAATGACAAACCTATTGATCGTGATGCCTACTTGCGAAATTTAAAAACGGAGTAGAGAGGAATGATTTTAAATAGGGCACTTGCACAAGTTCAGTGTGCCAAACAACTATAAATTGATTATAAAACTAATTTCACCCCTCGGGTTAAGTTAATAACTATGTATAGATTTTTACTTATAATATTGTTATCGTTTTCTGGACTTATAACTCAGGCAGCGGCTCCAGCTCCGGGCAATGATGACCCATGCAATGCTATACCATTAACTGTTGGGACTACCTGTAATTATTCACAATATACTAATACTGCTGCTACTGCATCTAGTGGAATACTTACTCCTGGATGTGCAAATTATTTGGGTGGCGATGTATGGTTTAGCGCTGTTGTTCCCGCTAGTGGAATTCTAATTATTGATACAAATGTCGGCACAATGACAGATGGAGGGATGGCTTTATATTCTGGACCCAATTGTAACAATCTTAACAATCTTATTGCATGTGATGATGATGGGAGCAGCAATGGCCTTATGCCTTCAATTAGTCAGACGGGGTTAACACCAGGAGCAACTGTATATATCAGAGTATGGGAATATGGAAACGATAACAATGGAACTTTTTCTATATGTGTAAAAGCAGGTGTTCCTTGTACTACATCAACTAATAATAGTTCATGTGCATCAGCTGATGGTTTTTGTACAGGAGTATCCTATGATTATTGCAATACAACAAATGTTGCATCAGTTGGACAAGGTTTGTTTAGTACAAGTTCCGGATACAATCCAATTTATGGTTGTTTGGGTTCAAGCCCTAATCCGGCTTACTATTTTATGAACATTGCCAATACAGGACCTATTACGTTCAACATTTCACAACAGACAAGTACAGGAGTGGGTATAGATGTAGACTATATAATTTGGGGTCCATTTGCTAGTCAAGCAGCAATGTGTAGCGGGCTTGCTGCAAATAACATTGTAAGTTGTAGTTATTCTACAGCTGCAGTAGAAACCGCATCCATACCAAATGCACAAGCAGGGCAATATTATATGGTGCTAATAACTAATTTTTCCGATCTGCCAGGGGTAATTAACTTTTCTCAAACAAACGCCTCTATGCCAGGCGCAGGAACAACAAACTGTAATATTGTTACAGCAGTTCCCAGTACTTGTTCAGGAGGAAATTTTACACTAACGGGCTCAATTAATGTTCCTGCACCTCCTATATCTGGAAATCTTACTATTACTAATTCATGTGGTGGATCACAGGTAATTAATGCACCATTCAACACACCAATTACTTATTCTATTCCCAATATTTGTGGTAATGGCGGTTCTTGTAATGTGACTGCTTTTTTTTCAGCAGCAGGCGCGCCAACAATATTACCTACAACATATACTGCCCCTAGTTGTAATTCATTAACTGTTTCACCTGGTATTTGTAATGGCAGTAATCAGTATGTACTTTCTGGCACTTTAACTACTGGGTGTTTACCAACAACGGGAACACTTACCATTACAAATTCTTGTGGAGGTTCAGTTGTTTTTACCGCACCTTTTACTAGTCCACTGAATTGGTCTTTGCCTGCTTCTTCTGGTAATGGGGGTAGTTGTACAGTTACTGCAGTTTATTCTGCAGCAGGCGCACCTATAATAACTCCAGCAACTTTTAATGAACCAACCTGTTGCGGTGCCAACGCAGGCACGGTCAATGTTACACTGACAAACGGTGGGGTAAAATCAACATTGGCAAACGGAAATATTCAAGTAGCACTTTGTCCTGGTGGGAGTGTAAATATTGCTACCAATAACGACTTTACACTGCCAACTCCAGGATGTGCAACTTGTATAGCAGGACTTATGTATGCAATATACAATAGTCAAGGACCTTCAGTTCCAGACCCTGATTTAGATCCCAATTGGACTGGGTATTATTGGACTGGGGCAAATTTTCCAGGCACCAGCACCGGAGGATTGAATACCAATTCTGGGGGAGCTTGTTCTGCTATTCTTAATCTTGATGCTGTAGCTGGGTATGCCTCTCCAAATTCGCCAACCAATACTTTAGTATTCGTCCCAATTACAGGAGATGCAGTTGATTTACCTAATCATGACAATAATGGTGATTTTTGTTTTGATATAGGCCCTTCCATTAGTGTTACCTATATGAATCCAATTACATTCAACGTGATTGGTAGTTGTTCGGGAAGTATGTCGATAGAAATTAATGGGGGTTATCCTCAATTTTTACCGGGGCTTTATACAATTACTAATACTGGTTCGGGCACACTAAGTAATACAACAGCTACATCTGGAGGAATTGTCACCGTATCTGGATTAACCAATGGACAAACTGTTTCATTATCAGTTACAGACGCAAGTGGCTGTGTTTATAATTTTACAAAAACATTTACTACAATACCATCGCCTGTTGTAACGGTATCGCCAACCAATACTTCCATTTGTCCTGGAAGCTGTGTTAATCTTGTTGGAACGGTAACATCTAGCGTTCCGTCTGGAGTTTCTACATTTACAAATTCGTTTTGTAATGCTATCCCTGATGGAGGCATTACTGGTACAAATACAGGACAATTTAATACTGGTTCATGGGCATCATCAATCAATAATATTTCTGGTTTTTGCGGTAGTACCTGGACAACAGGACAACCACTTACAGTTTGTTTAAATATTAATCATACATATGATTCTGATTTAAACATTTTCTTACAGGCGCCTAATGGTTCAATTCTATCATTAAGTCAGGATCATGGCGGTGCAGGTAACAACTATACAAATACCTGTTTTTCTACAACTGCTGCTAATGTCATTGGTTCAGGTGGAAATAATACTGCTCCGTTTTCTGGGACTTATGCCCCTGATGGAGCTGGAGGTTTTTCTGTTTTTAATGGAACTCCAATTAATGGAGCATGGACTTTATGGGTAGGGGACGATGCAGCAGGTGATGCAGGTACCATTTCTGGTTGGAGTATTACTTTCACTAATCAAAATACGTTCACCTATAGCTGGTCGCCTTCAACCGGATTGTCTGCTACTAATGTTTTAAATCCTCAAGCATGCCCAACAAGCACAACAACCTATACTTTAACAGCTACAAATTCTTGCGGCTGTACAACAACCGTATCAACAACAATTACAGTAGCTTCTGTAATCCCAACGATTATAACTCAGCCAGTTTCTCCCCCAGCAGTTTGTACAAACGGCACTTCAACCCCACTTAGTGTTACAGCTAGTGGTGGAGGACTTACGTATCAGTGGTATAGTAATACTATTAATAGCACTATAGGCGGAACATTAATACCGCTTGCCACTTCATCAACCTATACTCCTCCAATTAATGTTGCTAATACAATGTATTATTATGTTATAATTACATCAGGAACATGTGGAACCGTAACAAGTGATGTTGTTGCTGTTGTTGTGAATGCGGTTCCAACAGCTACTATCAGTTATGCTGGAGCTCCGTTTTGTAATTCGGTAGCTACTGCTCAAAGTGTTACTCTAACAGGAACTGGTACTTATACTGGTGGAGTATATACTGCTCCTGCGGGACTTTCCATTAATCCTGCTACTGGTGCCATTACTCCTTCGACTTCAACTCCAAATACTTACACGGTTACCTACACCATTGCTGCCGCTGGTGGTTGTGCAGCTTTAACTGCTACTACATCGGTAACTATTAGTTCTGTTCTAAATCCAACTATTTTAACTATAGCACCAACCTGCGCTGCTGATGGATTTACAACTATTACTAATTACAATGCAGCTAATACCTATACCTTCTCTCCTGCTGGACCAAATGCTGGAGCGGGGGGAGCCATAACCGGAGCTACTATTGGAACTGCGTATACTATAACTTCTACCAATGGTGGATGTACTTCTGCAGCCTCTGCTTCTTTTACTAATGTTGTGATGTTGGTTACTCCTGCTGTGCCAACGGTATCAACTACAGCACCAACGTGTGCGGCAGATGGATTTACAACTATTACCAATTACAACCCAGCTAATACCTATACCTTCTCTCCTACTGGTCCAACTGCTGGAGCGGGGGGAACCATAACCGGAGCTGCTATCGGAACGGCTTATACTATAACTTCTACCAACGGAGGTTGTACTTCTGCATCCACTAGCTTTACTAATTTGATTAAACTAGTTACTCAACCTATACCAACAGTATCCACCACAGCACCAACCTGCACTGCCGATGGTTTTACAACTATTACTAATTACAATGCTGCTAATACCTATACTTTCTCTCCTGCTGGACCAAGTGCCGGAGCTGGGGGAACCATAACCGGAGCTACTATCGGAACAGCTTACACGATAACTTCTACCAATGGTGGGTGTACTTCTGCAGCCTCTGCTTCTTTTACCAATCTGATTAAACTAACAACTCCAATAGTACCTACTCTATCTACCACAGCACCAACCTGTGCTGCAGATGGATTTACAATCATTACTAATTACAATGCAGCTAATACCTATACTTTCTCTCCTGCTGGTCCAACTGCCGGAGCGGGTGGAACCATAACAGGAGCTACTATTGGAACGGCATATACTATAACTTCTACCAACGGTGGATGTACTTCTGTTGCTTCAGCTTCATTTACCAATCTTATTAAACTAACAACTCCAGTAGTACCTACTCTATCAACCACAGCACCAACCTGCGCTGCTGATGGATTTACAACTATTACTAATTACAATGCAGCTAATACCTATACCTTCTCTCCTGCTGGACCAAATGCTGGAGCGGGGGGAGCCATAACCGGAGCTACTATTGGAACTGCGTATACTATAACTTCTACCAATGGTGGATGTACTTCTGCAGCCTCTGCTTCTTTTACTAATGTTGTGATGTTGGTTACTCCTGTTGTGCCAACGGTATCAACTACAGCACCAACGTGTGCGGCAGATGGATTTACAACTATTACCAATTACAACCCAGCTAATACCTATACCTTCTCTCCTACTGGTCCAACTGCTGGAGCGGGGGGAACCATAACCGGAGCTGCTATCGGAACGGCTTATACTATAACTTCTACCAACGGAGGTTGTACTTCTGCATCCACTAGCTTTACTAATTTGATTAAACTAGTTACTCAACCTATACCAACAGTATCCACCACAGCACCAACCTGCACTGCCGATGGTTTTACAACTATTACCAATTACAATGCTGCTAATACTTATACCTTTACACCTTCTGGACCAACTGCCGGAGCTGGGGGAACCATAACAGGAGCTACTATAGGAATGGTATATACTATAACTGCAACCAATGGTGGGTGTACTTCTGCTGCCTCTGCTTCATTTACCAATCTTATTAAACTAACAACTCCAGTAGTACCTACTCTATCAACCACAGCACCAACCTGCACTGCCGATGGTTTTACAACCATCACTAATTATAATGCTGCCAATACCTATGCCTTTTCTCCTGCTGGACCAACTGCTGGAGTCGGTGGCTCTATAACTGGAGCTACTATCGGAACAGCCTATACAATAACTTCTACCAACGGTGGATGTACTTCTGTTGCTTCAGCTTCATTTACTAATCTTATTAAACTAACTACTCCAGCAATACCGACTGTATCTACCACAGCACCAACCTGTGCTGCTGATGGTTTTACAACTATTACTAATTACAATGCTGCCAATACCTATACCTTCTCTCCTGCTGGTCCAACTGCTGGAGCGGGGGGAACCATAACAGGAGCTACTATAGGAACTGCTTATACTATAACTTCTACCAATGGTGGATGTACTTCTGCAGCCTCCGCTTCCTTTACTAATGTTGTGATGTTGGTTACTCCTGCTGTGCCAACGGTATCCACTACTGCACCAACGTGCGCTGCAGATGGATTTACAATCATTACTAATTACAATGCAGCTAATACCTATACTTTCTCTCCTACTGGTCCAACTGCCGGAGCGGGTGGAACCATAACCGGAGCTACTATAGGAATGGTATATACTATAACTGCAACCAATGGTGGGTGTACTTCTGCAGCTTCTGCTTCCTTTACTAATGTTGTGATGTTGGTTACTCCTGCTGTGCCAACGGTATCCACTACTGCTCCAACATGCGTGGCAGATGGTTTTACAACTATTACTAATTACAATGCTGCCAATACTTATATCTTCACTCCTGTCGGACCAACTGCTGGAGCGGGGGGAACCATAACCGGAGCTACTATCGGAACAGCTTACACGATAACTTCTACCAATGGTGGGTGTACTTCTGCAGCTTCTGCTTCCTTTACTAATGTTGTGATGTTGGTTACTCCTGCTGTGCCAGCATTATCTACTACTGCTCCAACGTGTGCGGCAGATGGATTTACAACTATTACCAATTACAATGCTGCCAATACCTATACCTTCTCGCCTGCTGGTCCAACTGCTGGAGCTGGTGGAGCCATAACTGGGGCAACTATTGGAACAGCTTATACTATAACTGCTACCAACGGAGGTTGTACTTCTGCATCCGCTAGCTTTACTAATTTGATTAAACTAGTTACTCAACCTATACCAACAGTATCCACCACAGCACCAACATGTACGGCTGATGGTTTTACAACTATTACTAATTACAATGCTGCTAATACTTATACCTTTACACCTTCTGGACCAACTGCCGGAGCTGGGGGAACCATAACCGGAGCAACTATTGGAACTGCGTATACTATAACTTCTACCAACGGAGGATGTACTTCTGCAGCTTCGGCTTCCTTTACTAATATCGTGATGTTGGTTACTCCTGCTGTGCCAACAGTATCTACTACTGCTCCAAATTGTATAGCTGATGGTTTTACAACTATTACTAATTACAATGCTGCTAATACCTATACTTTCTCTCCTGCTGGTCCAACTGCCGGAGCGGGTGGAACCATAACAGGAGCTACTATTGGAACGGCATATACTATAACTTCTACCAACGGTGGATGTACTTCTGTTGCTTCAGCTTCATTTACCAATCTTATTAAACTAACAACTCCAGTAGTACCTACTCTATCAACCACAGCACCAACCTGCGCTGCTGATGGATTTACAACTATTACTAATTACAATGCAGCTAATACCTATACCTTCTCTCCTGCTGGACCAAATGCTGGAGCGGGGGGAGCCATAACCGGAGCTACTATTGGAACTGCGTATACTATAACTTCTACCAATGGTGGATGTACTTCTGCAGCCTCCGCTTCCTTTACTAATGTAGTGATGTTGGTTACTCCTGCCGTCCCAACCCTTTCAACTACTGCTCCAAATTGTATAGCTGATGGTTTTACAACTATTACCAATTACAATGCTGCCAATACCTATACTTTCTCGCCTTCTGGACTAACTGCCGGAGCGGGTGGAACCATAACAGGAGCTACTATAGGAACTGCTTATACTATAACTTCTACCAATGGTGGGTGTACTTCTGCAGCCTCCGCTTCCTTTACGAATCTGATTAAACTAGTTACTCCTGCCGTCCCAACCGTTTCAACTACTGCTCCAACGTGCGTGGCTGATGGTTTTACAACCATCACTAATTACAATGCAGCTAATACCTATACTTTCTCTCCTGCTGGACCAACTGCTGGAGCGGGTGGAAACATAACTGGTGCTACTATAGGAACGGCATATACTATAACTTCTACCAACGGAGGTTGTACTTCTGCATCCACTAGCTTTACTAATTTGATTAAACTAGTTACTCAACCTATACCAACAGTATCCACCACAGCACCAACCTGCACTGCCGATGGTTTTACAACTATTACTAATTACAATGCTGCTAATACCTATACTTTCTCTCCTGCTGGACCAAGTGCCGGAGCGGGGGGAACCATAACCGGAGCTACTATAGGAACTGCTTATACGATAACTTCTACCAATGGTGGGTGTACTTCTGCAGCCTCTGCTTCTTTTACCAATCTGATTAAACTAACAACTCCAATAGTACCTACTCTATCTACCACAGCACCAACCTGTTCTGCAGATGGATTTACAATCATTACTAATTACAATGCAGCTAATACCTATACTTTCTCTCCTACTGGTCCAACTGCCGGAGCGGGGGGAACCATAACAGGAGCTACTATAGGAACTGCTTATACTATAACTTCTACCAATGGTGGGTGTACTTCTGCAGCTTCCGCTTCCTTTACTAATGTTGTGATGTTGGTTACTCCTGCTGTGCCAAAGGTATCCACTACTGCTCCAACATGCGTGGCAGATGGTTTTACAACTATTACTAATTACAATGCTGCCAATACTTATATCTTCACTCCTGTCGGACCAACTGCTGGAGCGGGGGGAACCATAACCGGAGCTACTATCGGAACAGCTTACACGATAACTTCTACCAATGGTGGGTGTACTTCTGCAGCTTCTGCTTCCTTTACTAATGTTGTGATGTTGGTTACTCCTGCTGTGCCAGCATTATCTACTACTGCTCCAAATTGTATAGCTGATGGTTTTACAACTATTACTAATTACAATGCAGCTAATACCTATGCCTTCTCTCCTGCTGGACCAACTGCTGGAGCGGGTGGAAACATAACTGGTGCTACTATAGGAACGGCATATACTATAACTTCTACCAACGGTGGATGTACTTCTGCATCCACTAGCTTTACTAATTTGATTAAACTAGTTACTCAACCTATACCAACAGTATCCACCACAGCACCAACCTGCACTGCCGATGGTTTTACAACTATTACTAATTACAATGCTGCTAATACTTATACCTTTACACCTTCTGGACCAAGTGCCGGAGCGGGGGGAACCATAACCGGAGCTACTATAGGAACTGCTTATACTATAACTTCTACCAATGGTGGGTGTACTTCTGCAGCTTCTGCTTCCTTTACTAATGTTGTGATGTTGGTTACTCCTGCTGTGCCAACGGTATCCACTACTGCTCCAACATGCGTGGCAGATGGTTTTACAACTATTACTAATTACAATGCTGCCAATACTTATATCTTCACTCCTGTCGGACCAACTGCTGGAGCGGGGGGAACCATAACTGGAGCAGTACTTGGAACTGCTTACACGATAACTTCAACCATCGGTGGATGTACTTCTGTTGCTTCAGCTTCATTTACTAATCTTATTAAACTAACTACTCCAGCAATACCGACTGTATCTACCACAGCACCAACCTGTGCTGCTGATGGTTTTACAACTATTACTAATTACAATGCTGCCAATACCTATACCTTCTCTCCTGCTGGTCCAACTGCTGGAGCGGGGGGAACCATAACCGGAGCTACTATCGGAACAGCATACACGATAACTTCAACCAATGGTGGGTGTACTTCTGCAGCCTCTGCTTCTTTTACTAATGTTGTGATGTTGGTTACTCCTGCTGTGCCAACGGTATCCACTACTGCACCAACGTGTGCGGCAGATGGATTTACAACTATTACCAATTACAACCCAGCTAATACCTATACCTTCTCTCCTACTGGTCCAACTGCTGGAGCGGGGGGAACCATAACCGGAGCTGCTATCGGAACGGCTTATACTATAACTTCTACCAACGCAGGTTGTACTTCTGCATCCGCTAGCTTTACTAATTTGATTAAATTAGTTACTCAACCTATACCAACAGTATCTACCACAGCACCAACCTGCGCTGCAGATGGATTTACAACCATTACTAATTACAACCCAGCTAATACCTATACCTTCTCTCCTGCTGGACCAACTGCTGGAGCGGGGGGAACCATAACAGGAGCTACTATCGGAACAGCATACACGATAACTTCAACTAATGGTGGATGTACTTCTGCAACTTCTGCTTCCTTTACGAATCTGATTAAACTAGTTACTCCTGCCGTCCCAACCGTTTCAACTACTGCTCCAACGTGCGTGGCTGATGGTTTTACAACCATCACTAATTATAATGCTGCCAATACCTATGCCTTTTCTCCTGCTGGACCAACTGCTGGAGCGGGGGGAACCATAACCGGAGCTGCTATCGGAACGGCTTATACTATAACTTCTACCAACGGAGGTTGTACTTCTGCATCCACTAGCTTTACTAATTTGATTAAACTAGTTACTCAACCTATACCAACAGTATCCACCACAGCACCAACCTGCACTGCCGATGGTTTTACAACTATTACCAATTACAATGCTGCTAATACTTATACCTTTACACCTTCTGGACCAACTGCCGGAGCTGGGGGAACCATAACAGGAGCTACTATAGGAATGGTATATACTATAACTGCAACCAATGGTGGGTGTACTTCTGCTGCCTCTGCTTCATTTACCAATCTTATTAAACTAACAACTCCAGTAGTACCTACTCTATCAACCACAGCACCAACCTGCACTGCCGATGGTTTTACAACCATCACTAATTATAATGCTGCCAATACCTATGCCTTTTCTCCTGCTGGACCAACTGCTGGAGTCGGTGGCTCTATAACTGGAGCTACTATCGGAACAGCCTATACAATAACTTCTACCAACGGTGGATGTACTTCTGTTGCTTCAGCTTCATTTACTAATCTTATTAAACTAACTACTCCAGCAATACCGACTGTATCTACCACAGCACCAACCTGTGCTGCTGATGGTTTTACAACTATTACTAATTACAATGCTGCCAATACCTATACCTTCTCTCCTGCTGGTCCAACTGCTGGAGCGGGGGGAACCATAACAGGAGCTACTATAGGAACTGCTTATACTATAACTTCTACCAATGGTGGATGTACTTCTGCAGCCTCCGCTTCCTTTACTAATGTTGTGATGTTGGTTACTCCTGCTGTGCCAACGGTATCCACTACTGCACCAACGTGCGCTGCAGATGGATTTACAATCATTACTAATTACAATGCAGCTAATACCTATACTTTCTCTCCTACTGGTCCAACTGCCGGAGCGGGTGGAACCATAACCGGAGCTACTATAGGAATGGTATATACTATAACTGCAACCAATGGTGGGTGTACTTCTGCAGCTTCTGCTTCCTTTACTAATGTTGTGATGTTGGTTACTCCTGCTGTGCCAACGGTATCCACTACTGCTCCAACATGCGTGGCAGATGGTTTTACAACTATTACTAATTACAATGCTGCCAATACTTATATCTTCACTCCTGTCGGACCAACTGCTGGAGCGGGGGGAACCATAACCGGAGCTACTATCGGAACAGCTTACACGATAACTTCTACCAATGGTGGGTGTACTTCTGCAGCTTCTGCTTCCTTTACTAATGTTGTGATGTTGGTTACTCCTGCTGTGCCAGCAGTATCTACTACTGCTCCAAATTGTATAGCTGATGGTTTTACAACTATTACTAATTACAATGCTGCTAATACCTATGCCTTCTCTCCTGCTGGACCAACTGCTGGAGTCGGTGGCTCTATAACTGGAGCTACTATCGGAACAGCCTATACAATAACTTCTACCAACGGTGGATGTACTTCTGTTGCTTCAGCTTCGTTTACCAATCTTATTAAACTAACTACTCCAGCAATACCAACCGTTTCAACGACAGCACCAACGTGCACTGCTGATGGATTTACAACTATTACCAATTACAATGCTGCCAATACTTATACCTTCTCACCTGCTGGACCAACTGCTGGAGCGGGCGGAAACATAACCGGAGCTACTATAGGAACTGCTTATACTATAACTTCTACCAATGGAGGTTGTACTTCTGCATCCGCTAGCTTTACTAATTTGATTAAACTAGTTACTCAACCTATACCAACAGTATCCACCACAGCACCAACATGTACGGCTGATGGTTTTACAACTATTACTAATTACAATGCTGCTAATACTTATACCTTTACACCTTCTGGACCAACTGCCGGAGCTGGGGGAACCATAACCGGAGCAACTATTGGAACTGCGTATACTATAACTTCAACTAATGGTGGGTGTACTTCTGCAGCTTCTGCTTCCTTTACTAATGTTGTGATGTTGGTTACTCCTGCTGTGCCAGCATTATCTACTACTGCTCCAACGTGTGCGGCAGATGGATTTACAACTATTACCAATTACAATGCTGCCAATACCTATACCTTCTCGCCTGCTGGTCCAACTGCTGGAGCTGGTGGAGCCATAACTGGGGCAACTATTGGAACAGCTTATACTATAACTTCTACCAACGGAGGATGTACTTCTGCAGCTTCGGCTTCCTTTACTAATATCGTGATGTTGGTTACTCCTGCTGTGCCAGCAGTATCTACTACTGCTCCAAATTGTATAGCTGATGGTTTTACAACTATTACTAATTACAATGCTGCTAATACCTATGCCTTCTCTCCTGCTGGACCAACTGCTGGAGTCGGTGGCTCTATAACTGGAGCTACTATCGGAACAGCCTATACAATAACTTCTACCAACGGTGGATGTACTTCTGTTGCTTCAGCTTCGTTTACCAATCTTATTAAACTAACTACTCCAGCAATACCAACCGTTTCAACGACAGCACCAACGTGCACTGCTGATGGATTTACAACTATTACCAATTACAATGCTGCCAATACTTATACCTTCTCACCTGCTGGACCAACTGCTGGAGCGGGCGGAAACATAACCGGAGCTACTATAGGAACTGCTTATACTATAACTTCTACCAACGGAGGTTGTACTTCTGTAGCTTCTGCTTTGTTTATTAATGCACCACATTTACTTAACATTCTTACAACTACTCTATCACCTCTTTATTATTGTGACCCGAACAATGATGGTTTTGGTTTCTTTGATTTAACTCAAGTGACACCATTAATTACTGGAGGAAATCCTTATTCTGTTAGCTTTCATGAGACGATAACAGATGCTCAAATTCATGGAACAACTATTCCAAATCCTTCAAATTATTATAATATTCACATAAATAGTCAGACCATTTACATTCGAGTTGAATTAACTGGATCTTCGAGTTGTTATCAAATCATAACGTTAGACTTAATTGTCAACCCAACTCCAGAAGCCACAGAGCCTGCAGATTATCATGTTTGTGACACTAATAATGATGGTTTTGCTAGCTTTGACTTGACAACAGTTTCATCTGAAGTTTTTGGTTCCATAAATCAATCAACAAATAGTATCTCTTATTATACAAGTTTAACCAATTCGGAAACGGAGACAAATCCAATAGGTAATCTCACTAATTTTATTAATCAAACTATCAATACCCAAACTATCTGGATACGTATAGAAAATAATGCAACAGGTTGTTCTGATATCGTAACTTTACAGTTGTTTGTAGACCCTTTACCATTGACTACACAACCTAATTATCCAGCTTACACACTATGTGATGTTTCATTACCCTTATCTTTTGAACAATTTGATTTAGGTTCAAAAATCAATACTATTTTACTAGGACAAAGTGGGATGAATGTTACTTTTCATTTCAGTCAAGCTGATGCTTTAGCCGATGTAAATCCGTTACCACTATTATATACAAATGCTATCCCATTTGTACAAACACTATGGATTAGAGTAGAAAATGCTATTACTGGATGTTTCGTATTATCTACAATGGATATAAGGGTTGAACCACTTCCAAGTCCGATTCCACAAAGTCAACCTTATACCATTTGTGATGGTAATCAGGATGGATTTGGTTCCTTTAATCTAAATTCATTAACTGCTGCTATATTACAAGGTGCTAATTATACTATTACATATCATGAAACTATTAATGATGCTCAATTAGGTAATAATCCTTTGGTTAGTCCTTATAATAATATAAACCCATTTGTTCAATTTATTTATGCATCAGCAATTGACAACGTTAATGGTTGCAGAAGTATTATCCCAATAGAATTGCATGTTGAACCTCAACCTTTAATGCCAATCTCAATTGCTCCGTTGATTCAGTGTGATCAGGATAACAATCCACAAAATGGAGCTATGTTGTTTGATTTAACACAAATCGATGCCGTTGTATTGGGAGCGCAAACTTCTTCTCCAACAAACTTTACTGTGACTTATTATATTTCTCAGGCTGATGCCATTGTAGGTACTGCTCCTATAATACAATCTACTCATTACGTTGGATCCAATCATCAAATTATTTGGGTTAGAGTTGAAAATAATCTGTCAGGTTGTTTTGCCGTAGGTTCTTTTGAATTATTGGTTAATCCTCCTCTTTTGTTAATTACTCCAGCACCTTTGAGTATCTGTGATTCTGATGCCAATCCAAATGATCAACACACTGTTTTTGATTTGACTGTTAAGAATTTTGAAATTACTCAAGGTCTACCTAACATGACAGTAACTTATTATCCTAGTTATCCTGTCACCGCTTCTAGTGCTCCAATTCCTAATCCAACAACTTATACCAATGTCTCTCCTGCTGTTCAAACATTAGGAGTTATGGTTACCAATCCACAAGGGTGCAGAAGTTACATTTCATTAGATATACGAGTATTGCCAATTCCGGTTCCAAATACCACAGGAATTCGACCATTGACACCTCAGTGTGATGTTAACAATACAGGAGATATGATGGAAATCTTTAATTTAACTTTAAACGCATCTCATATACTAAATGGGGATCCAACCCTAACATTACACTACTATCCTTCACAAAATGATGCTTTGGCTGGAACCAATCAAATTCTAAATCCTACAGCGGCTTTAGTTGGACAAAATGTGTGGATTAGAGTTGAAAACACGCGAGTGGATTATCTTGGTCATAAATGTTTTGTTTTAGTAGAGCAACCTCTAACAGTTAATCCTTTACCAGCAACTATTCCAAATAGTATTGTTCAAAATTGTGATGATGATACTGATGGGCAAACGGCTTTTGATTTAACAGCAATAACTTCTAGTTTTTACAACAATCCCAATTTTACTGTTACTTATTACACAACAGCAAATAATGCACAATTAGGAATCAATCCAATTTCTTACCCGACGACATATCTGAACGCTACAAACCCTCAAATTATTTATATAAGAGTGGTGAATAATATAACTGGATGTGTTAATTATAATGGACAATTTACTTTAACTGTTAATCCGAAACCAACAGCAACAGCTCCAGCTAATTTTGCTACTTGTGATACTGATGGAACCAATGATGGCTTCTTTGCTTTGGATTTAAGCACGTATATCAATGGAGTTATTGGTACTCAAGTTGGCGTTTCGACTACTTTTTATGATACTCAAAATGATGCGATTCAAGGTGTAAATTCAATCACTAATTTGAGTAATTACCAAACTTATACCCATACCATTTGGATTAGAGTAGAGAATACTTCAACTGGATGTTATCAATTAGTAACTTTTAACAATACTGTTGAGCCATTGGCTGAACCAAACATTACTTCACCAAGCGATACCATTTGTGTTGAATACGGAACCCATACATTATTGAGCGGATTGATATTAAACAGTGGTATTACCAACCCTAATTATACTTTTGCTTGGTCGTTGGGAGGGACTGCTATACCAAGTGCAACCAATTCAACTTATACCATTGCTGCTGCAGCTCCAGGAGATTATACTGTGATAGCTACCAGTACAAGTTCATTAGCCTGTGTTTCTGATGTATCGAATACTTTCACTGTGATTCAATCAGGTCCTCCTCAAGCTGATTCTCCTGCTTATACTGTTAGCAATGCCTTTGACGATAATCAAACTATAACCATAAATGTGTTAGGATTTGGAGTTTACGAATACAGTTTAGATGATGGTCCATTCCAAAGCAGCAATATTTTTGAATATGCAACATTAGGAGAACATACTATTACGATTCGAGATGTAAAAGGGAATACAAGTTGTGGTGAAATTGTAATTTCTGGTGTTCAAACGATTAATTATCCTCATTACTTTACTCCAAATGGAGATGGGTATCATGATACTTGGAATGTTATTGGGCTTGAAAACCAACATAATGCCCGACTATATATTTTCGATCGTTATGGTAAACTCTTGAAACAACTCAGTACCGATGGGCCTGGTTGGGATGGAACATACAATGGTTATATGCTACCATCAACTGACTATTGGTTCAAAGTGGAATACCTTGAGCAATCGAACTGGAAAGAATTTAAATCTCACTTCTCACTGAAAAGATAATAGCGGAATTTGTTATATTTGAAAGACAAATTCAACATTTATGGAACAATACGGGAAAATCTTATTGATTGCTATGCCCTTTTTTCTTTTACTAATTGTAATTGAAAAAATATACGGCTATTACAAAGGTATTGATCATGCTCCGATGATGGATAGTATTTCCAGCATCAGTTCAGGAATGACTAATGCTGTAAAAGATGCGTTGGGCTTGAGTATTGCCATTATTTCTTATGAATGGATGGTTACTCATTTGGCAATTATTCATGTTCAGACTACTGTTCTAACTTACATAATAGCTTTTTTTGCTATTGATTTTTATGGCTATTGGGGACATCGATGGGCACACCAAATTAATTTTTTTTGGAACAAACACGCCATTCATCATAGTAGTGAAGAATTCAATTTAGCTTGCGCCTTGCGTCAACCAATTTCAAGTTTTGTGAATTTATTTACTTTTCTTTTACTTCCTGCCGCACTTTTGGGAGTTTCTTCAACAGTGATCGCCATTTTATTACCAATACATTTGTTTTTACAATTTTGGTATCACACTCGATATATTGGCAAATTGGGTTTTATAGAAAAGTTTATGGTTACACCCTCTCATCACAGAGTTCATCATGCTATCAACCCGGAATATATGGATAAAAATCATGGTCAAATCTTTATTTTTTGGGACAAATGGTTTGGCACTTTTCAGGAAGAATTAGATTCGGTTCCACCAGTGTTTGGTATAACTAGACCCGCTCATACTTGGAATCCGATTAAAATCAATTTTCAACATTTGTGGCTTTTGATTAAAGATGCTTATCATGCCGAAAACTGGAAAGATAAATTCACTATTTGGTTTAAACCCACAGGATGGAGACCAAAAGGTTTAGATGAGAAATATCCAATTGATAAAATAACGGATGTTTACCGATTTGATAAATATGGACATCAGCATTCTCAGCTATTGATGTATTGGTCTTTAGTGCAATTGTTTACAACACTCGGATTAATTAGCTATCTTTTTGGAAATATTGCAACCATTGGTTTGCCAAATATTTTTGTCTATGGGATATTCGTTTTTCTGACGGTTTACAGTTACACCGAATTGATGGATACTAGAAAATTCTCTGTGTTTTGGGAAGGATTGCGATTTCTTTTTTCGATGGGAATCCTCTATTTCTATGGCGATTGGTTTGGAATGTCAACCCTATTGCCTTTTTCAAATGGATTACTTATCACCTATTTCACTTTATCTTTATTGATGAGTTCTTATTTTGTTTTCATCGAATTCAAGAAATCTAAAAACACGCTTTCTTATGATAACTAGTCAACGATTGCTTCAAGGTTTTCTGATTTTTGGGATAGTCTATTCTATACTTTTACTGACAGGAAATGACGCTATAACTTGGTACTTAAAACCGTTTTTATTGCCGTTATTATTTTATGCCGTAGTTAAAAGCGATTCGTTTGAAACCAAAAAATGGTTGTTATCAGCACTGTTTTTTTCTTGGGTTGGAGATTGTATTTTACTATTTGCCGACAAAGGAGAATTGTATTTTATCTTCGGATTGATAGCCTTTTTGATTGCTCACATTTTGTTTATCCGACTCTTTTTTAGACAAAAATCAGAAAAAAACCATTTAAAAAATCCATTATTTTGGATTGGTTTTATTGGAATAATAATCTATTTAAAAAGTATGCTTTCTTTGCTTATTCCCACGTTAGGCGATTTAAAAGTACCTGTGAGTTTTTATGCCATGACTATTTCCATCATGCTAATCATAGCTTTAAAAGGAGCTTTTAATTGGGAAAACAATTCAAAATATATTGTACTTCTTGGCGCCTTTTTCTTTGTAACATCAGATAGTATTTTGGCTATCGATAAATTTCATTCGCCAATACCATTAGCTTCGTTTTGGATAATGTTGACTTATTTAATTGCTCAATTTTCTATTACATATGGAATTTTAAAATTGAATCAAAAAAAATAGCATTTCGATTGAAATGCTATCTAATTTAATGTGGGAGTTTATCTTTTAAAACACCATATAAAAACGTACCAAAAACAGCGCCAATTAATATCAATCCAACGCTCAGAAATCCAGCTCCTAACATAATAAATATTGGTCCAGGACAAGCTCCTACCATGGCCCAACCTAATCCAAAAAGGATTCCACCAATCCAATATCTGGCATTCCCTTTTTCTTTGTCTGGAATAGTCAATACGTTTCCTTCAATATCTTTTAATTTGCTTCGTTTTATAATTTGGATTCCAATAACTCCAGTTGCAATAGCAGTCATAATAATGCCATACATATGAAAAGATTGAAATTGGAACATTTCATAAATTCGATACCAAGAAACCGCTTCGGCTTTAGTTAATACAATTCCGAAAAAGAAACCAACGAGTATAAACTTTATATATTTCATAACTTAGAATAATAAGGGTAATATAAAATGTGACATAATCAGTCCACCAACAAAAAAACCTATCACAGCTTTTAGAGACGGTAATTGTAAATTACTCATTCCAGCAATAGCATGACCTGAAGTACAACCACCCGCATACCTGGAGCCGAAACCTATCAATAATCCACCTACTAGTAAAATAATAATCATTTTGGGAGATTCAAATATTTGGTTTCCGAATAAAGCATCCGGTAATAATTTTCCGTTTGGAGCATCTATTCCCATTGCTGCTAATTGTTGAATTGTTTTAGGATTAATATCCACATTCGAAGCATCACTTAAAAAATGAACGGCAACATACCCTCCAATCATAGCTCCAAATACTACAGCTAAATTCCACCGTTGTGATTTCCAATCCCAATCAAAAAAAGGCACTTTTCGTCCGATTCCCGTCATGGCACATAAAGAGCGTAAATTGGATGACATTCCAAATACTTTTCCGAAATAATTAAGTAATAGCATTACAACTGCAATAAGAAAACCAGCAATTGACCAATGCCATGTATGTGTTAAAATTTCCATAGGTTGATTTTTTACAAAAATAGCAATATTAAATTACTGAAATGAAGTATTTTTGATCTCGAATTAAAAGACCAAAATGAAAAACTATTCTATAGAAATAAAATGGGCCCTTCGCTTTACCTTGTTGACCTTAGCTTGGTCTATCGGAGAAAAGACAATCGGACTTCACGATGAAAATATTGCAAACTACGGAATGTACACCAACCTTTTTGTTTTTCCAGCTATATTGTTTTTCTATTTAGCAATACAGGAAAAGAAAAAATATATTTTCAACAACAGCATGACATGGACACAAGGATTTGTTAGCGGAATAATTATATCCTTTATCATAGCTTTACTTAATCCTGCTGTGCAATATGTCATTTACAAAAGTATAACACCTCATTTTTTTGAAAACATCATAGCGTACAAGGTAAAAAATCATTACATGACTTTGGAAAATGCTAAAGTGTATTTCAATTTGAAAACCTATATGATAGAAAGTACTTTCACTGGTTTATCAAAAGGAATCATCACTGGAGCCCTAGTTTCATTATTGATTCGCAATAAAAAATAATTTTTAGCACGATTATTGTAGCTCCATGAAAAAAATAATTTATTATGAAACCAAAAATTCACGAATACAGAAAAACCAATAGTAGCATTGTGAGTAAAAATCTAATCCAACTGACATTTATTATTGTCATACTTTCTTTGTTTACCTCATGTGTTAGTACAAAATCGACATTAAAGAATGTAGATAATAATGCACCGATGCCCACCTTATCAAAAGACAATACTTTTGTTTTAACAGAGTATAGTAAAGACAAAAAATATGGTTATGATCCTGATTATCCTGTCAATGTTTTTTATTTAAATACTAAAAGCGAAAACTTAAATGCTGAACGTTACTTGAATGCTTTAGCTGGGCCGAAAGGCGAACCCATTACCTATATAAAATTAGAAAGCTGTTGTCCATTCCCTACAAAAAGATCAGAAATGGGAGCTGGTTTTCTCGATGTATATGAAGTACGATGGAAAGGACAAGCAGAACCTATCAAACTTTATTTAAACATCTATGAAAGAGGATACTTACTTGTTCCTTTAGGGCTTTCGATAAAAAAATAACTTAACATATTCACTGCAACTATTTATCAAATAAATAGTAACTTTGCACGCGTAAAAAACACACACTATGAATATTCATTCTATTCCACAAATCAAACATACTGATAGTGGGAATTTCTTTGTACTCGCTGGACCATGCGCCATAGAAGGAGAAGAAATGGCAATGAAAATTGCTGAAAAATTAGTTACTATAACTGATAAATTACAAATCCCATACGTTTTTAAAGGATCGTTCAAAAAAGCCAATCGTTCTAGAATTGACAGTTTTTCTGGAATTGGTGATGAAAAAGCTTTAAAAATACTTCGCAAAGTTTCGGAAACTTTTCATATTCCAACTGTAACCGACATACATACCAATGAAGATGCCGACATGGCTGCCCAATATGTTGATGTATTACAAATTCCTGCCTTTTTAGTTCGTCAAACGGATTTAGTGGTGGCTGCTGCCAATACCGGTAAAGTAGTCAATCTGAAAAAAGGACAGTTCATGAGTCCAGAAAGTATGAAACACGCTGTTCAAAAAGTATTGGATTGTAATAATCAAAATGTAATGGTTACCGATAGAGGAACTATGTTTGGGTATCAAGATATGATTGTAGATTTTCGTGGTATTCCAACCATGCAAAATTATGCAACGACCGTTTTAGATGTAACCCATTCATTACAACAACCTAATCAAACCACTGGAGTAACCGGAGGAAGACCCGATATGATTGAAACCATTGCCAAAGCTGGAATTGTTGTTGGTGTTGATGGTATTTTCATAGAAACCCATTTTGACCCAGCACATGCTAAAAGTGATGGTGCCAATATGCTGCATTTGGATTATTTTGAAGGTCTAATGACAAGGCTAGTAGCTATCCGAAAAACAATTAATCAATTTTAATATAATACGCTTTGAAAAAAATAGTTTTATTTTCGTTCCTAACAGTTTGTGTCTTATCACAAACCATTTCTGCTCAAGAAAAAGCAGTTAATCCTGAAAAATATACCGCACACAACAAAGGCAAGATGTACATTTATTGGGGTGGAAATCGCGAAAGCTTTTCTAAATCTGACATTCATTTTAAAGGCCCTGATTATGATTTTACACTTTACGATGTAGCCGCTGAAGACAAACCAAAAGGATGGCAGATAGATTATGTAAATCCTTCAAGAATGACGATACCACAAACCAATTTTAGAATAGGGTATTTCATCAATGACCATTATAATATTTCCTTAGGTTTAGATCACATGAAATATGTAATGATTCAAAATCAAACGGCTAACATTGGTGGTGTTGTTGGCGCTTCTTATCCTAATTTTCAAGGCACTTATTTAGAGTCGGGAAATCATACTATAGACTTAAGTGATGAAAAATTTCTAACCTTTGAACATACTGATGGATTAAACTATGTAAACACAGAAATTTCAAGAGTAGATGATGTTTCTAAACTTTTTCATTTACCAAATACTGATAAGTTTCAAGTAAACATAACAGAAGGTATTGGTGGCGGTTTTTTATATCCAAAAACAAACGCTAAACTACTAGAAAAAGAACGTCATGATGATTTCCATGTTTCAGGATTTGGTTTATCGGCAAAAGTGGGGATTAATCTAACTTTCTTTAAATACTTTTTTGTTCAAGCCGAATTAAAAGGAGGCTATATCGATATGCCAGATATCCGAACTACTTTTGATCCAGCAGATAGAGCTTCACAACATTTTTATTTTTTACAAAGAATTATTGCTTTTGGAGGAATATTTAAAATATAAAGCATCGCACAAAAATAAAAAACGTCCCAAAAATTGGGACGTTTTTTTATTGTTTAAGACTGAACTAATCAATCCCATATTGGTCAAATAAATACATCAATGAAGCCATAGTTGCAGCACCAAGTTCTAATTCTCTTTTATTCACAGCATCAAATGTATCATTCGCAGCGTGATGATAATCAAAATAACGCTGAGAGTCCGGCGCCAATCCAGCTTTTACAATTTTTGCAGAAGTTAAATGTCCAATATCTGAACCCGTTCCACCAATAGTAAAACTTTGAATTAAATAAGGGTCAAATAAATATTTCCAATTGTTTACTTTTTCAAAATTGGCTGCATCACATTCAAAAGTAAATCCTCTTGGGGAAAATCCTCCGGCATCACTTTCGAGAGCAAAAATGTGATTTTCTTTATTCTGCTTTGCTAACTCTTCGTATTTTTTTCCGCCCTTTCCTCCGTTTTCTTCATTTATGAAAAGTACAGCTCTAATCGTATTTTTGGGTTTATAGTTTAATTTTTTAAATAACTCTAAAACTTCCATGCTTTGTACCACACCAGCTCCATCATCTTGAGAGCCATCTGCTAAATCCCAAGAATCAATGTGTCCTCCAACAATCATAATTTTTTCAGGATGTTCAGAACCTGTAATCTCTCCAATAACATTATAAGAAAGAACATCTTCAAATGTTTGACAAGATAACTTCATATAGAATTTTAAACCACTATTCCCTTTTAATTTTTTGCTCAATAGTTCAGCTCCATTTGTACTGATAGCAGCTGTTGGGATATATTTTTCTTTTGGTAAATCACCATAACTTTGCGCACCCGTATGCGGAAAATCATCTAATCTGAAGTTCATGGAACGAACTATCGTAGCCGCTGCCCCATATTTTGCAGCTTCTTTAGCACCATAGAATCTTTGATCAACACAATTCCCATAGGATTTAAAAGCATCAATATTTTCGGGTTCAAAGGGTCTGTTATAGAAAACTATTTTTCCTTTAATTTTTTCAGTTCCAAGGATTTCTAGTTCTTTCAAGCTATGAACTTCTATAACCTCAGCTGTCAATCCATTTTTTGCGGTAGCAATAGAACCTCCAAGTGCACAAATGGGAATAGCAGTTTTTGTTTTATTATCCAAAATATAAGCCGTTTCTTTTTCACCCCTTACCCATTTTGGTACCATCACTTCTTGAAGATATACTTTATCCAATCCTAAAGTTTCTAGTTTTGATTTTGCATAAGCAATCCCTTTTTCAGCACTAACCGAACCTGATAATCTAGAACCAATTTTATTAGACAAATCATCTAACCAGGAATAACAATTGGAATTGGTTAACGAAAAAGTATAGATATCCTTAAACATTTGTTGGTCTTTGCTTTGGGAATACACTACAGAAGTAAGGAATAATGTGAAAAGTGCGATTTTTTTCATGGGAAATATTTTCATCAAAAATAAATGAAAAAACATTTGGTCAATGAAAAATATTTTATTTACTTTGTTTTTCAAAGTACTTTAAAATGGAAAACGAAAAATACCTTAAAGACATACAAGACATTAAACAAATGATGTCACAATCAACACAGTTTATTTCCTTAAGTGGTTTATCCGGAATTCTCGCTGGAATTTATGCATTGATTGGAGCCTTTATAGTTAACTACCTTTTGGAACAAAATAAATATGATGTTGTTATCATTGAAGGGCAGACATTTAAGTTGATTGTTTTAACAGCTTTAGTAGTTTTGTTGTTATCATTAACAACCGCTTTCCTGATGACTAAACAAAAAGCCAAAAAAGTGGGAGAAAAAGTTTGGAATGCTTCCTCCAAAAGATTGCTCATAAATTTCTGTATTCCTTTGTTCACTGGTGGAATTTTTGCTTTACTCCTATTGCGTCATGAAGTATATGGTTTGATTGCTCCGATAACATTAATATTCTACGGATTAGCTTGTTTAAATGCTAGCAAATACACCTTAAAAGATGTTCGTTATTTAGGCATCACCGAAATCATTCTTGGACTTATAGCAGTTGAATTTTCAGGATATGGATTGTATTTTTGGGTATTAGGTTTTGGCATTTGTCACATCATTTATGGAGCGATGATGTATTTTAAATATGATAGAAATTAATTTTGAAAAACATCATTCAAAATATCAACAAAGCCTTTGATCACCGAATTCGTTTGGGCATTATGTCGATTTTGATGGTGAACGAGAGTGCCGATTTTAATACGCTCAAAGAATTGCTTGGTGTCACAGACGGAAATTTAGCTAGTCATGCCAAAGCACTGGAAACCGAGGAATACATTATGATTGAAAAGCAATTTATTGGTAAAAAACCAAATACAAAATACATGGCAACACCTGCTGGGAAGAAGGCTTTTAAAGACCATATTGAAGCCTTAGAAAAATTGATCTCAAAAAGTTAACTCTATTTTTTTATAATTAAACTTTGAAATTCAAAGTACTTTTAAATACATACATGTTATGGACAAAATCTTATCGGTTTATTTATTAGATAAAAAACAAAATTCTATTTTAATACTATTAGCCTTGCTATCATTGGGTTTAATGCTGTTACGTGTTAAACTCACACGTGAAATCTATTTACTTTTTCTGCTCTGGAATTTGTTTTTAGCTTATATCCCCTATTTTTTGTCGAGTAAAATTAAGACTAGTATTCCTGGTACTTTATCTTTTTATTTCATAGGAATAACTTGGTTGCTTTTCTTGCCAAACTCCTTTTATTTAATAACGGATTTTGTTCATCTACATCACTTTAATAGTTATCAATATCTCTTTGATATTTTGCTGTTAACTTCCTTTACAATTGCAGGATTCTATGCTGGAATACTTTCACTGTTTGATATACATCATCTATTACAAATGAAATACAGCTTTAAAAAAAGCTGTTTCTTGATTGGAGTTAGTATTTATCTATCGGCATTTGGTATTTATCTTGGTAGAATATTGCGCTTTAACAGCTGGGATATCATAAGACATCCTTTTACGCTTTTTTACCATAGTTGGAAAAGCATTCAAAATAGTGAAACTCTTTTATTCACATTGGTTCTTGGCACTCTCATCTTTCTTATTTATGGCATTTCATATTCGTTTAACAACAAAAAAATCAACTGGAAAATTTTCAACCTATTTAGCCATTATCTCTTTTGGAATTGGCACTTTATTCCTAATCGCCAATCTCCTATTTCCTAAAGTGGATCAAATTTTAATTTTTGGATTCTTATATCTACTACTAGCAATAGTACTGAACGTAATCGCATTAATCAATTTAATTTATCAATTCTCAATCTACCAACAAGAAAGAGAAACCATAGCCATTAGAATATTGATTTTACTGGCTAATATTCCTATTGCCTTCTTTTATGCAAACATTGTATTTCACAACAATTTATTCTAACTAAAAACAATTAAAATTATGGAAATTTCAAAAAATGAAGAAATTCAAAACAACGAACCAAAATCCTTTTTTCAATCTACTACAGCCAAAATGCTAATGGTAGGATTTTTAACGCTTGTCTTATTAATTCCGTTATTCTTCGTGCAAGATTTAATCCGAGAACGTTCGGTACGAAAAATGGAAATGGTGGATGAAGTAACTAATTTATGGGGAAAAGACATTCTATTTTATGGACCAATTCTTCGTATTCCCTATACGAGCTATGAAGCTTATAATGTAACTAATTCTAAAACTGGGGTAACTACTATTGAAAGAAAAGCAATATCAAATTATGCCTATTTCTTCCCAAATGAATTGAAAAACACTTCAAACATCAAGAAAAACGAATCGCTTAAACGGGGGATTTTCAACCATGTCGTTTTCACGGCTGATATGAATTTTAAAGGAAGTTTCTCGAATCCCAACTTTTCAAAATTGAATATTGCTGAAGAAAACATTCAATGGGATAAAGCAACTGTACTAGTAAAAACTACGAATCTAAAAAGCATCAAAAGCGAATTAAAAATTCAGCTGAATAGTGATAAATTTTCATTTGAACCTCAAAATAATGACAAAAGCGAATACAGTGTTTTAGCCACCAATAACTTCGACTATAAAACATTAGTCAACAAAGAAAAAATCGATTTTAATTTTACTATTACCTATAACGGAAGTAATAGTGTAGAATTTATTCCTATTGGAAAGACAACTCAAGTGAGTGTGGATTCTGATTGGGAATCGCCTAGTTTTGACGGCTCATTTGCTGCAAGCGACACTACAAAAACTATAAATAAAAAAGGATTTCACGCCGATTGGAAAATTCTCGATATCAACAGAACCTTTTCGCAACAATATGCTAATGCTCTACCTGATTTAGATGATTATCTTTTCGGAGTAAAATTAATTCAAACCGTAGACGAATACCAACAGAACGAACGTGCTTCTAAATATGGTTTTCTAGTAATTGGATTAACCTTTTTAATCTTCTTTTTGATACAATCCGTTAGCAAAATAAACATTCATATTTTCCAATATTCAATGATTGGTTTGGCGCTGATTATGTTCTACACCCTATTGATTTCCATAACTGAACACAGTACCTTTAGTTTTGCCTACAGCATCGCTGGTGCTTCTGTAGTGGCGATGATAACCCTCTATTCCATTTCCATATTAAAAAATAGAAAGTTTCCCATGTTTATAGGTATTTCGCTTTCAGTGTTATATACGTTTATCTATGTTATTATTCAAATGGAAGATTATGCTTTACTGGTTGGAAGTATAGGATTGTTTGCCATATTAGGTGCTGTGATGTATTTTTCCAGAAAAATTGATTGGAGTAAATAATAAAATTATAACCCTATGGAAACCAAAAAAGAAATAGTAGACTTTGTGAATAAAGGTTCTGTTGTTAGAAAAATCTGGGGAAATAGTGACACCATTCTTTTCATTTTTGCTGGAGCTTCTGCCGAATTTGCACTAAACAAAGCAGTAGATTGGCTCTATTATACAGGAAAATTACCTTCAGATCCTTTAGGGAGATTGTTTTCGACAGTTAGTTACGCTAGGAAAATAGTCTTTTCGTCAACAGAGGAAGCTAATAAAGCTATTGATACGATGAGACAAATACACGCAGCTGTAGAACACAATCGAGGAGCAACAATTCCTGACTGGGCCTATCGTGATGTGTTGTTTATGCTAATTCATTATTCTATCGCTTCGTACGAACTTTTAGAAAGAAAATTGAAGGAGGATGAAAAAGAGGAAGTCTATAATGTCTTTTATCGTGTGGGAAAAAGAATGGGATTATCCGAATTACCAAAAACTTATACCGAATGGCTTCCTGTGAGAGAATCTCATTTGATAGAAAACCTAAAAGCCAGCAAATATACTTTTGACCTATTCAAACAATACAAAAAACACTTAGGCATTTTTAGATACAAAGTACTAATTGAAGCTCAAAAACTAGTTGTTCCAAAACGGGTAAAAAAGTTATTGTATCTGAATAATTCCTCTTTGTTATCGATTGCGATTCCAGTTTATAAATTGAGTCGGAATATAAAAATGAACCAATTTTTAAAAAATTTATTACTCCCACCTGATTATAAAATTGAAATAAGGGAACTGGATATTCATCCCGTTTAAAGTAAATTTTATTCCTTAAAAGCCTGCTTCTTGGAGCAGGTTTTTTTATATAGTAAAGTTCCAGTTTCTTGTTGTATCATACCAAAGTTGTCCATCATAAACCGTCAAAGGAGAATCAAAATTATTGGTATATAAACTTCCCGTTCCTAAACCTTGTGGCATCGAATTATTTTGTAAAAAAGTAAATTGGGCAATCGCATTTAAACCTACATTACTTTCCAATGCAGAAGTAATCCACCAACCGATATTGTATTTTTTTGCCAATGCAATCCATTCTAAAGTTCCTCTAAATCCGCCGATGAAACTGGGCTTCAAAATGATGTATTGGGGCATCACTTTTTGCAATAATTCTTCTTTACTTTCCAATGAAAATATTCCAATTAGCTCTTCGTCCAAAGCTATAGGAATTGTCGTGCTTTTACACAAAACTGACATCGTGTCAGTCTGATTTTTTTTAATTGGTTGTTCAATACTATGTAATTTAAAACCAGTTAGTTGTTTTATTTTAAATAAAGCATCATTTGAATCAAAAACACCATTGGCATCGACTCTGATTTCAATTGTTTTTTCATCAAAATTTGCTCTAATAAAGCGTAATAAATCTAATTCTTTATCAAAGTCTATGGCTCCAATCTTAAGTTTTATACAGCTAAAACCTTGCTCGATTTTGCCTTCAATTTGGGCTTTCATGAAGTCTTCATCCCCCATCCAAATCAATCCATTTATGGAAATACTTTTAATGCTTTTTACAAAATCGGAAGGAAATAATTCGAAGGGAGTTTCACTTTTCAAAGACAAAAAAGCCATCTCTACTCCAAATTGAATTGAAGGAAATTCGATTAATTCTTCCCAAAGTTTTTGTTCTCCAAGATGGATATTTTCGCAAGTCCATTTTAATTTTTCTTCATAATCGGGTCTATCATCCGCACTCAATCCACGAAGAATTCCACACTCTCCTATTCCCTTTTTACCTTCTTTTTCTAAGATGATAAACCAAGTTTCTTTATCGGTTAAAATGCCTCTTGAAGTTCCTGAGGCTTGTTTAAAATGAAGTATGTATTTGAAGTAAGAAGCTTTCATTATTAAAGCGAAATGCTTTCTCCAATATCTAAAAGCATTAAATCTTTTCCGGCATCAAAGAACTTCTTTTTGGCTTCATCATGATTAATTACAATAAATCCGAATGTATCAAAATGCACTCCTAATACTTTATCACATTGGACAAAATCTGCGGCAATAATAGCATCTTCAACATCCATTGTAAAATTATTTCCAATGGATAGTATTGCTAAATCTAATTTAGTTCTCATTGGAATAAGTTTCATATCCATAGTAAGAGCGGTATCTCCAGAAATATAGATGTTTTTATGCTCACCTTCGATTACAAAACCTGCAGGATTACCACCATAACTTCCGTCTGCAAAAGAACTGCTATGCACTGCATTGACTAATTTCACTTTTCCAAAATCAAATTGCCAACTTCCGCCATGATTCATGGGGTGGTATTTTAATCCTTTATTTGCAAAATGAACCGCCACTTCATAATTTGCTACAATAACCGCATCTGTTCGTTTAGCTATAGCTTCTGCATCAAGAGTATGATCATTATGAGCATGCGTAAGTAGTATATAATCTGCTTTTAACACATTGATATCAATATGAGAAGCCTTGGGATTTCCAGTAATAAAAGGGTCTACTAAAATATGTTTACCGCTTACTTCAATTCCAATACAAGCGTGTCCGTAGAATGTAATTTTCATGGCAAATGATTTTTTATTAAATGTAATTAACCAATAAGTCTGAAATAAAATAGATTAAGCTCAAAGCCAATAAAACCGATAGAAAAAATGTGCTTAAGGCTAATTTCTTCAACTCTGGATCCAATAATTTTGGGTTTCTATTTTTTTTCACTCTGTTTAGATGCGATAGTAATGGCAAATAGGCTCCTAAAAAAATATATTGATCGAAATGAAAATTATTCAAAATAGCAAAAATAACAACTAGAATCATTGCAGAAATCACTAAAAAGTAATGATATTTTTTTGCCCATTCACCGCCTTTTTTAACCACAACTGTATTCTTACCTGCTTTTCTATCGCTTTCTTCATCTCGCATATTGTTAAGATTCAAAACCCCTACGCTTAAAAAGCCTATAGCTGTCGCTGGAAGTAGCAATAGCCAATCTATTTCTTTAGAAAACATGAAATAAACACCAAAAGTACTAACCAAACCAAAGAAAATAAAAACAAACAAATCGCCATAACCTCTATAACCATATGCTCCTTTTCCAACAGTATAACGAATAGCAGAGGCAATTGCCAAAACCCCTAAAAACAAAAAGATAAAGGAATAAAGCAAGTAACTTTCTTTGAACGCACAATAAATCAGTAAAATGGCAAAACACAAAGTAACAAAGGATGTTAGTATTATGGCATTTTTCATAGCAAATGGAGTAATAGCTCCTTTTTGAATCGCTCGTTTTGGCCCCACCCTATCATCGTTATCCGTTCCTTTTACACCATCACCATAATCATTTGCAAAATTGGAAAGTATTTGTAATCCTAACGTTGTTAGCAAAGCAAAAACGACAATTTTCCAATTAAACATAGCTTGTGACATGGCATAAAAACTACCCACAATAATTCCTGATACCGAAAGTGGTAAAGTACGAAGTCTCGCCGCTTCAATCCAGTGTTTCATTTTTTTATTTTTAATGTTTTATGGCAACCACTTTTTTTCAAAGTTAGGTTTTCTTTTTTCTAAAAAAGCATCTCTTCCTTCTTTTGCTTCGTCAGTCATATAAGCTAATCTTGTAGCTTCACCAGCAAAAACTTGCTGTCCTACCATTCCATCATCTGTTAAATTCATAGCGAACTTCAACATTTTTATGGATGTCGGTGATTTTGCTAAGATTTCTTGTGCCCATTCGTAAGCAGTATCTTCTAATTCAGCGTGAGGAATAACCGCATTTACCATTCCCATTTCAAAAGCATCTTGAGCGGAATAATTTCTTCCTAGAAAAAATATTTCACGTGCCTTCTTTTGTCCTACCATCTTGGCCAAATAAGCAGAACCATAACCTCCATCAAAACTAGTTACATCGGCATCCGTTTGTTTGAAGATAGCATGTTCTTTACTAGCTAATGTTAAATCGCAAACCACATGTAAACTATGTCCGCCACCTACAGCCCAACCTGGCACAACACAAATAACAGCTTTTGGCATAAAGCGAATTAAGCGTTGTACGTCCAAAATATTTAGTCTGTGGTAACCATCATCGCCTACATAGCCTTGATGTCCTCGCGCTTTTTGATCTCCGCCTGAACAAAATGACCAAATGCCGTCTTTAGAACTTGGTCCTTCAGCAGAAAGCAAAACAACCCCAATAGAAGTATCTTCTTGAGCATCTTGAAATGCTTGTAGCAATTCGGATGTGGTTTTTGGTCGGAAAGCATTGCGAACATCAGGACGATTGAAAGCTATTCTCGCAACACCATTGCATTTTTTATAAGTGATGTCTTCAAAATCTTTAACTGTTTTCCAATGAATTGAACTCATGTAAATGCTAAAATTTGTTAAAATAAAAATCGAAAAAATAAATTGGTCTATTTTAGCGTAAAAATAAATCATTTTTTAGTCTTAACTACAAAAACAAATAGTAATTCCTTATGAACAAATCAATAATTTATGTTGCTTCCTTATTCCTCAGCTTTACTGGAATAGCTCAGACTTATGAATTTCATACCATTAAAGATATTGAAGCCACTCCTGTAATCTCTCAGGATAAAACAGGAACTTGTTGGAGTTTTGCTACAACTTCCTTTCTAGAAGCAGAAATCATCCGTTTGACTGGAAAGAAAATCGACCTATCGGAAATGTATAATGTTCGTAACACTTATCTGGATAAAGCCGAAAACTATGTGATGCGTCAAGGAAAAGCACAGTTTGGAGAAGGCGGATTAAGCCATGATGTGATTAATAGCGCTAAAAAATATGGTGTGGTTCCCGAAAGCAATTTCATTGGAAAAACAAACCCAGATTTGAAATACAATCACAATAAAATGGAAGCCGAATTAGAAGTGGTGGTTAAAAAAGCAGTAGCTGAAACCCCTAAAAAATATCCAAATTGGAAAGCGGATTATGCTACTATTTTAGATACTTACATGGGGAAATTTAATGAAGAGGATAAGATTATTTTACCTAATCAATCTATCGACAATAAGGAAGCTTCAGGAGAAAAAGCAGTAACGCCAAAGCAGTTTTTGTCTACTACTAAATTAAATTTAGATGATTACATTACCATAACTTCCTATATCAACCAACCTTTCTACTCCAAATTTATTTTAAACATCCCAGATAATTTTGCTAATGGCATATTCTACAACTTGCCTTTAGATGAATTTATGCAAAATATTGATAATGCTATTACTAAAGGATTTACAGTAGCTTTGGATACCGATGTAAGTGAAGCTACTTTCTCTGAAGAAAATGGTATAGCTGTCATTCCGGAAAATGCTGCTGACTCGGAAACTATTTTAAAAGAAATTAAACCCGAAAAAAATATTACTCCAGAATACCGTCAAGCGGAATTTGAAAATTACGACACCCAAGACGATCATTTGATGCACATTGTTGGAAAGGTAGAAGATCAAAAAGGGGATGTGTTTTACAAAGTAAAAAACTCTTGGGGAGCCAATTCAGGGAGAGATGGTTTTATGTATATGAGTGTTTCTTATTTGAGGTTAAAATCGATATCGGTCATGTTGCATAAAGATGGCTTGACTAAAAAAACTAAAGCAGCTTTGAGAGTATAACCTAAAAACAAATTATCACATTTCAAGAAACCTGGAGGAATTCAATTCTTTCAGGTTTTTTGTTATATTTAACCAACTAAAACCAACCTGATGAGAACCTTTACCCGTCAAGAGAAGATTAAAATTCTCTTTAGTTTCCCTGTTATTATTGCTGCTTTGGGCTATTTTGTTGATATCTATGACTTGCTGCTTTTTGGTATCGTACGCATTCCAAGTTTGAATGATTTGCATTTGGATGCCGATAAAGTAGGGACAATGATTATTAACTACCAAATGACCGGAATGATACTTGGTGGAATTTTATGGGGAGTCTTTGGGGATAAAAAAGGGAGGCTTTCGGTTTTATTTGGATCCATATTAGTGTATTCTTTAGCGAATATTGCTTGTGGATTTTTACCCCAAATGAACTTTGGTGACAAGGCGATGATTTATGCTTGGTTGCGCTTTATCGCTGGAGTGGGTTTAGCAGGGGAACTGGGTGCTGGAATCACCTTGGTTTCTGAAACGTTACCTAAAGAATTACGTGCTATTGGCACTTCTCTTGTGGCAGGATTTGGCGTTCTCGGTGCGGTAGTGGCTCAGTTTACTGTAGAGCTATCTGGAAGTTGGTCAACGGCTTATTTTATTGGAGGCGGATTGGGATTGGTATTATTAGTATTGCGTATTAGTGTTGCTGAGAGCGGTATCTTCAAAACGGTCAAAGAAAACACAACCATAAAACGAGGAGATTTTTTATCTTTTTTTACCAAAAGAGCATTGTTTGTCAAATACCTAAAATGCATCTTAATAGGAGTTCCTATTTGGTATTGCATCGGGATTATAGTCTTTATGGCGAACCAGTTTGCTCCTGAGATGGGTATTGCTTCTATAAATCCTGGGAAGGCCATTATGTGGACATACATTATGACTTCAATTGGGGATTTCTCTTCCGGATTTATATCTCATGCGTTGCGTTCGCGAAAGAAAGCCATATTGTATATGCTCCTTTTTACGGTTGTTGGACTTGCCCTACTCCTTTTTAGTGGCAACAAAAGCGAGAACATGTACTACTTTTATTGTGGGTGGATTGGTTTGGGCACTGGATTTTGGGCAATGTTTGTTACGTTGGCTGCAGAACAGTTTGGCACCAATTTACGAAGCACTGCTACTACGAGTGTCCCTAATATGGTAAGAGGGGCCGTTCCATTGATGTTGATTGGTTTTGATTATTTGAAACATAGCCATACGGTTATTATTTCGGCCGCTATTGTTGGGGCTGTAGTCTTTAGTATGGGACTTTATGCTGTACTTACTATCAGTGAAACTCATAACTGCGAAATGGATTTTGTGGAGTAATGAAATGACTTTTTTAGTGTCTGGTTAGATACTAATAACCTCTTATTTTACTATTTAAGTCTCAAATTTGATATTAATAATCTATTATTTTACTCTTATAGCCTCTAATTAGATACTAATAACCTCTTATTTTACTCTTATAGCATCTAATTAAATAATAATAATCTATTATTTGATACTATTTTATACTACGAAGAGTCTTTTTGCTGTTTAGAAGAAACTCAAAGTGTCAAAGAAGATAAAAACAGTATCAAAAGAACTCTTTTCATTTGCGACTAACATTAGGCAATTAATGTGAGTAACAACAGAAAAAAAATTAGAAATTACACTACTTTTGCGCCATCTAAAATACATTTATGAATTCTGATTATTTACAATGGATTGGCTATGTGGCTTCGGTGATTATTGTGTTATCAATGATGATGCCCTCTATAATTAAGTTTCGGTGGATTAATTTGGTTGGGGCTTTGCTGTTTTCTATATATGGTTTTTTGATTCAGGCGATTCCAGTTGGAGTGCTGAATGGGATTATTGTTTTGGTGGATGTTTACTATTTGTGGCTCATCTATTCCAAGAAAGAAACCTTTGAAATTCTAGAGATTAATGCTAGTAGTGAGTATTTGAAGCGCTTTTTGAAATTCCATGATGCCCGTATTCAAGTATATCGTCCTGGTTTTAGTTATAAGCCAGATGACAATACGGTTAGTTTTTTTATTCTGAGAAATATGGCTGTGGCAGGTTTCTTTTTGGCTCACCGAAGTGAAGGCTCTGTACTTAATGTAGATTTAGATTATGTCTTGCCCGAATACAAAGATTTTAAGAATGGAAAGTACATTTATTTTCAACTGAAAGATCAATTTATTGCTGCTGGCTTTACCCGAGTGGTGGCAGAAGGAAATAACAAACGCTATTTTAATTATTTGAAAAAACTCGGTTTTACCGAAGTGAAAAAAGGTGTTTATCAAAAAGACCTTTAGTGGATTTGTTATAAAAGAAAAAAAGCAGCCTCAAGGCTGCTTTTTTGTTTATGATTGTATTCCAATTAATTTTTTAGAGAAGCCATATCAATTACGAAACGGTAACGTACATCACTTTTCAGCATTCTTTCGTAGGCCTCATTGATGTCTTGCATTTTGATGATTTCGATTTCGGATACGATATTATGTTCGCCACAGAAGTCTAACATTTCTTGTGTTTCCGCTATCCCTCCTATTAAAGATGCTGCCACAGATTTTCTTCCCATGATTAGCGGAACAGTATTTAAAATTGGTTCTAATCCACCTAAATACCCTACCAAAACAAGCGTTCCACTGATTCCTAAAGTAGTGATATATGGATTTACATCATGTACATAAGGAACGGTATCAATAATCAAATCGAATTTCCCAGCAACAGAAGCCATGAGAGCGTCGTCTGTGGAGTTGATTACCGCATCGGCACCTAGTTCTAAAGCATCTTTTTCTTTGCCTGGTGTTCTTGAAAATAAAGTTACTTCGGCACCTAATCCTTTGGCTAATTTGATAGCCATGTGTCCTAATCCACCTAAACCTACTACCGCTACTTTACTCCCTTTACCTACTTTCCAGTGGCGTAATGGAGACCAAGTGGTGATTCCGGCACAAAGCAAAGGGGCTACTGCTGCTAAATCTAAATTGGCTGGTACTTTCAAAACATATTTCTCATCTACCACTACTTTTTCAGAATAACCGCCGTAAGTCATCCCGCCAAGGTGTTTGTCAGCACTGTTATAAGTCCCCACCCATCCGTTTAAGCAATATTGTTCAAGGTCTTGTTGGCAACTGCTGCAAGTTCGGCAAGAATCAACCAAACAGCCAACTCCAGCAAAGTCTCCTACTTTTAATTTGGTTACACCACTTCCTACTCTAGTTACTTTTCCGATAATTTCATGTCCAGGAACAGCTGGATATGAAGTAAATCCCCAATCGTTTCTAGCCGTATGCAGATCAGAGTGACAAACGCCACAATAAAGGATTTCGATTTCAATATCATTGTCAAGAACATCTCTTCGTTCAATATTCATTTGACTTAATGGAGCATCAGGCGCTCCTGTTCCGTATGCTTTTACATTTGGTGTTGCCATATTGGTGTTGTTATAAATTATTTTTTTATTTGATTTTGAAAGGTAACATTTATTCCTTGTTACAGCAAGTGTCCATTGATAGTATTTGCAAATAGTGATATAATTCACTTTTCTGTTTTAGGGTTATTAAGTTAAACACTCAATAGATAAATTTGTACTGTAAACACAATCTCAAAAAGAAAAAAATCCAAATGGTGTTAACGCCATTCTAAGATTTACCTTTGTATCTTTGTAGCGCAAAAAATTGGAATATGGAAACCGTTTTAGACACTAATTTACCTGTAGGCAAGCCTAAATGGCTTAAAGTTAAATTACCTATTGGTCAAAAATACACTGAACTTCGTGGCTTGGTTGACAAGTACAAACTAAATACTATTTGCACTTCAGGCAGTTGTCCTAATATGGGCGAATGTTGGGGAGAAGGAACGGCTACCTTTATGATATTGGGAAATATTTGCACCCGTTCTTGTGGATTTTGTGGTGTAAAAACAGGACGTCCAGAAACGGTAGATTGGGATGAACCCGAAAAAGTGGCTCGTTCTATCAAAATTATGAAAATCAAACATGCTGTTATTACTAGTGTGGATCGTGATGATTTGAAAGATATGGGTTCTATCATTTGGTTAGAAACAGTCCAAGCTATTCGCAGAATGAATCCAGAGACTACCTTAGAAACTTTGATTCCAGATTTCCAAGGAGTAGAAAGAATCATTGACCGAATTGTAGAAGCCAATCCTGAAGTGGTATCGCATAATGTTGAAACCGTTCGCCGTTTGACGCGAGAAGTTCGTATTCAGGCGAAATATGATAGAAGTTTGGCTGTATTGAAATACTTAAAAGCACAAGGCATTAGAAGAACCAAATCGGGCATCATGCTAGGTCTTGGGGAAACCGAAGAAGAAGTAATTCAAACCATGCGTGATTTGAGAGATAATGATGTGGATATCGTTACTATTGGACAGTATTTACAACCCAGCAAAAAACACTTACCTGTTAAAGAATACATCACTCCAGAGCAATTTGAGAAATATGAAAAGCTTGGAAAAGAAATGGGATTCCGTCATGTAGAAAGTGGCGCTTTAGTACGTTCCTCTTATCATGCCGAGAAACATATTCTTTAGCCTTAACAATAACAAAATTGAAAACAAAAATCGCCATTAATGGTTTTGGAAGAATTGGAAGAAACTTATTCCGATTGCTTTTGAACCACCCTAGTATTGAAGTTGTTGCTATTAATGATATTGCTGACAATAGAACGATGGCGCATTTGATAAAATACGACAGTATTCATGGAGTTTTGCCCTATGAGGTTTCCTTTGATGATAATTCAATCATAGTAGATGGTAAGCACTATTCGTTTTATCATGAAAGAGACATTCGTAATTTAAGTTGGAATGGCGTTGACTTTGTGATTGAAAGCACAGGGAAGTATAAAACTTTTGAAGACATAAACTTACATCTTTTGGCTGGAGCCAAAAAAGTAATTCTTTCTGCTCCTTCAGAAGTTCCAGAAATTAAAACGGTGGTTCTTGGTGTTAATGAAAACATATTAGATGGCACCGAAAAAATAGTTTCCAATGCTAGCTGTACTACCAACAATGCAGCTCCGATGATTAAAATCATTGATGAACTTTGTGGTATTGAGCAAGCTTACATCACCACGGTTCACTCCTACACAACCGACCAAAGTTTACATGATCAGCCTCATAAAGATTTGCGTCGAGCCCGTGGAGCTAGTCAATCTATTGTACCAACAACTACAGGTGCTGCGAAAGCATTGACGAAAATTTTTCCGGATATGGAAGGAAAAATCGGAGGAAGCGGGATTAGAGTTCCTGTTCCTGATGGTTCTTTGACTGATATTACTTGTTATGTAAAAAAAGAAGTCTCCATTGACCAAATCAATACTGCTTTCAAGAACGCATCACAAACTTCATTAAAAGGAATTTTAGATTATACTGAAGACCCTATTGTTTCTGTAGACATTATTGGAAACAAGAACTCTTGTTTATTTGATGCGCAACTAACTTCTGTAATAGGTAAAATGGTTAAAGTGGTAGGTTGGTATGACAACGAGATTGGGTATTCTAGCCGAATTATTGACTTAATTCTTTTGTTAAAAAAATAAATTCCCTACTTTTAGCATCCTGTAATTTTATTTGCAACGCTAAATGAAGTGGATTTGTATTTTACTATTTCTTCCAATTGTCTTATTTGGACAAAAGAAATCGGCTAAAGAAGTCGATAGTGTTTCTTATTTTATTCAGTTAGCCAACTTCAACAAAAAGACCAACAATTATAAATCTGCACTTGCTTTTTCACAAAAGGCATACAATTACGCCAAACAGAATAAAAATGTAAAAGGTCAAGCGAATGCTATGTTTTCTTTGGGTTTGACTTACTTTGACTTAAAGAAAATGAACGATGCCATTGAGACTTTTAATAAAAGTGCTGAATTATATGGTGTGCTTCGTCCCTCTACAGATTATGCTTTGTGCTACTACAATATTGGTCTTTGTTATATGAATTTAGAAGAGTTCAGCAAAGCCGAAATTAATTTTAACAAAGCCCAATCGATTTATACTATTTTAAAAATTGACACCACTCAGTTTTTGAATTTGCAAAAAGGAATATTGTATAAAAACAATGGACAAACCGATTTGGCGTCTAAATTATTCAATGAAATTATTTCCAAAGACGATTCAAAAGATATTTTCAAAACCAAAGCTGAAGCTTATTACCAATTAGGAACTATTGAAGAAACATTAAATCACAATAATTTAAGTGCTAATTATTTCAGTAGAGCTTTACGATTGAGTGAACAGGATAAAAATTTAGATCAAAAAGTTAAAATTTTATTGGAACTAAGTAAAGTTTATGAAAGATTATTAGACCTGAAAAAATCATATGCTTATTTAAAAGAGCATCTCAATTTGAAGGATAGTCTTTTGCATTTAAACAATCAAAAATTAGATGTGAATGATTATGTAGATTTTAAGGAAAGTGAGCGTTTAAAGGCTATTGATCAGATGACCAAAGAAAACGAGGCCCAACAAAAAACAAATCGTTTTGCTAAACTGATTACCATCTTAGCTATTTCTCTGATTACGATTTTATCTCTTTTGAGTTTGTCTTTATACAAAAACAACATCATCCGAAGTCAATCAAATACTGTTTTAAAAGAGAAAAACTTTGAGTTGCAAATTGCCAAAGACAATGCTGAGAAAGCATCAAAAGCAAGAGCCGAATTCTTATCGACTGTAAGTCATGAGTTAAGGACACCTTTAAATGCTATCAACGGAATTACCCATTTATTGTTGGAAGACAATCCAAAACAAAATCAGTTGCATTATTTGAATTCTCTTAAGTTTTCGGGCAACTATTTATTGACATTTATTAATGAGATTTTAGAAATCAACCGAATTGAATCTAGTAATATAGAGATTGAGTATATTGATTTTAACATCAAGCAATTGCTTACCGATATTCAAAATTCAATGGCGGAAATCGCATCAAAGAACAATAATAAATTTACGTTAGAAATTGACGAAAATATACCAGACATTCTATTGGGCGACCCAACAAAGCTTTCTCAAATCTTCATTAATTTGATTAATAACGCACTGAAGTTTACTAAAAATGGTGAAGTTGCTGTTATAGCTAAATTAGTGGAAACTGGTGATGACTTTTCGAGAATCAATTTTGCTGTACGCGATACAGGTATAGGCATCCCTGAAGAAAAACAAGAAACCATTTTTGAAAGTTTCTCTCAAGGTTCTATCGAAATCAACAGAAAATATGGCGGTACTGGTTTAGGCTTGACTATCGTAAAAAAACTAGTCGATTTATTGGGGGGAGAAATCAATTTAACTAGTAAAGTTGGTATTGGGACTACTTTTGACTTTGAAATCAATTTACTTCATGGCACAGAAGAAGTGGTGGTTGAAAAAGTGAAATTATACTCGGACGATATCTTAAAAGGCAAACACATTTTGGTTGTAGAAGACAATAAGATCAATCAAATGGTCACCAAAAAAATGTTAGAGAAAAAAGGAATCACTTGCCAAATTATAGACAATGGTGAAGATGCTGTTGAGATACTCTCTAAGGAAAACCCGTTTGATTTAGTCTTGATGGATGTCCATTTACCAGGGATTAATGGTACTATTGCCACTCAAAAGGTTAGAGAATACGACATCAAAAAACCAATTATAGCCCTAACTGCTATTTCGTTAAACGAAAATAGAGAAATGCTGTTATCTTTTGGAATGACAGATGTTATTACGAAACCTTTTGAACCCGAAAATCTTTATCGGATTATTGCTGCTAATCTTTAGAATTGTAAAATTAACTCTTTGATTAATTTTCTAACATGAGGTTCGGCTTTGGCTGCAGCTTTCAGCACTTCATCATGGCTTACATCTTCCATACTTGATTCAACATCACCCATATCAGTAATTACAGACAATCCAAAACAATCCATATCCATGTGACGAGCAACTATTACTTCGGGAACCGTTGACATTCCGACACAATCGGCACCAAGAATTTTTACCATTTTATATTCGGCAAACGTTTCAAATGTTGGGCCTTGCAAACCAAGATAAACACCATCGTGAAGGGTAATGTTGTTTTCTGTAGCTATTGATTTTGCTTTAGCTATCATCGCTTTATTGTAAGCTTCATTCATATTCAAAAACCTTGACCCAAAGCGAGGGTCGTTTTTTCCACGTAATGGATGTTCGGGAAACATATTGATATGATCTTTGATAACTACTACAGAACCTACTTCATAATCAGAATTCACACCACCTGAAGCATTTGAAACAATAAGTTTAGTTACGCCAAGATATTTCATTACTCGAACAGGAAACGTAACTTGTTTCATATCATATCCTTCATAAAAATGAAAGCGGCCTTGCATGGCCATCACTTTTTTATCTCCAATACTTCCAAAAACCAAAGCGCCTTTGTGACCTTCAACAGTGGAAACTGGGAAATTAGGTATTTCGTTATAGGGTAATGTAAATTCTATAGTGATATCTTCGGTAAAATTTCCTAATCCCGAGCCTAAAATGATACCATACTCAGGGGAAAAATTAGTTTTGTTTTTAATATAACTAACGGTTTCTTGTACTAGTTCCCACATAATTTAAAATAGTTTGATCAAAAGTCTCTTGATTCACAAGAAGTTTGCTTTTGATAGGTAAATAATATAATTGTGCTTTCAATAATTCAGCCTCCAAACGTACAAAATCTTTTTCAGTTGTAATGATGATTTTATTTTTGGCGCATTCTTTAATACGGTTAATTTCACTTTCGGTAAAATGATGATGATCATCAAAAGTCATCGTTTCATCCTTTTCAGCTTGTAAAAATTGAAAGAAAGGTTTTGGATTGGCAATGCCAGCAAGCAGTATTTTTTGTGTGGCTTTAACCTCTCCTATTGTTAGATTTTCAGCATCATTATAAACTTTATCATCATAATCAATACAGCTAAAAAAGATTGGCAAATTAATTCCTATTTTCTTTTTAATATTTTCTTGTTCTTGTATAGAAAGGTCTGAGGGACATTTAGTAACTATTATTAGATTAGCTCTTTTTGCTCCATCACGGCTTTCACGAAGATTCCCAGTTGGCAAGATAAAATCATCAGAAAATAAATCACCGTAAGCCGTTAAAAGAATATAAAAACCTGCTTTAACCTTTCTGTGTTGAAAGGCATCATCTAACAAAATAATTTCAGGTTTTGAAGATTGTGCCAATAATTGTTCTATCCCATTCTTTCTATTAGCATCAACGGCTACTTGAATGTTGGAGAATTTTTTATAATACTGAAATGGTTCGTCTCCAATGGTTTCAGCAGTCGCCTTTTCATTGGCTAAAATAAATCCTTCTGATTTTCTTTTATACCCTCTGCTTAATGTGGCTACTTTATATTTTGGAGAAAGCAACCGAATTAAATACTCAATCTGAGGAGTTTTTCCAGTGCCACCAACGTTAAGGTTCCCAACGGCAATTACTGGAATATCGAAAGAATAGGATTTGAAAATCCCTTTATCGTAAAGATAATTTCTTAAAGAAGTGATAAAACCATACAATATGGCAAAAGGAAAGAGTAATTTTCGCAACAAAATCATACTACGAAAGTAACGATTTTTTATATTTGAATGAAATTATTCGATTTATACAATACAAATGAAACCCCAATTACTAAAAACCCTCTTTGTTTTACTATTGATTTCACCAGTTGCCTTTACGCAAGAAGCAGAGAATTCGGCTATTTTAAAAATTATTTTTTCAAAATATTATAAAGACGAAAAAGTCATCGCCAAAGGAAGGTTACAACTCTTAAGTTTTTATTGTAAAAAAGCACCTAATAATGAGGAAGTCTTAGAAGTAATCTCTAAAAGCGAATTTCTAAAAAAGAATGCCTCCGAGATCAAAAAACAAATTGTTATTGGCATAGATGAAGATTGGTCGGCAGCCTACAATATGTTGTTTGACAATCAAAATCAATATTTAAAAAGTAAAGTAAATAACTGTTTGTCTTTGGAAGAATTTCAAGCGGCTTATGCCAAACACGGAGAAAACAACCAGCGCTTGATGATTATTAGTAAACCCATTTATTTTGCTAACGGAAACAATGCTTTAGTAAAAGTAGCCTTCTACAGAACCATTGAACACAATAGTGGTAGCTATTTGTTATTGGAAAAAGTAAATGGTGTGTGGACGATTAAAGAATATTTAAACCAATGGGCAACATAAACTGTATTCCCTCAAAGTAGGCCTATAAAAACAATATGAAGATAAAAGAAATCCTCCCGATACTAGAAGAAATGGCTCCTCTGGCATATGCCGAAGACTTTGATAATGTAGGCTTGCTTGTAGGTGATGCAAATTGGGAAGCCACAGGCATCTTGGTTTGTCATGATGCTTTAGAAAGTGTAATTGATGAAGCCATTGCTAAAAAATGCAACCTAATAGTTTGTTTTCATCCTATTATCTTTTCTGGTTTAAAGAAAATCACAGGCAAGAATTATGTAGAGCGTTCTGTTCTTAAAGCCATTAAAAATGATATTGCTATTTATGCAGTACACACCGCTTTAGACAATCATAAAAATGGAGTAAACAAAATATTCAGCGATGCTTTAGGTTTGGTGAACACCAAAATCTTAGTGCCAAAACAAAACTTCATACAAAAACTAGTGACTTATACCATTCCAGAAAATGTAGAAGCACTACGCAACGCTTTATTTGATGCTGGAGCTGGGAAAATTGGCAACTATGAAGATTGCAGTTTCAATTCGAAAGGAATCGGGACCTACATGGGCAATGAAGATAGTAATCCAGAAATTGGAGAACGTTTTGAATTTGTAGAAAATGAAGAAATCAAAATTGAAGTCACATTTGAAAAACACTTACAATCCAAAGTGTTGAAAGCGCTCTTTAAAAATCATGTTTATGAAGAAGTGGCTTATGAAATTTACAATTTGCAAAATACGCATCAAAATATTGGTTTGGGCATGATTGGCGAATTAAAAAACCCAATGAGTGAAACCGACTTTCTATCTTTTGTTAAAGAAAAAATGCAATGTGGTGGCATTCGACATAGCGCTTTACTGGGAAAACCAATAAAAAAAGTAGCAGTGCTTGGAGGTTCAGGAAGTTTTGCCATCAGTAATGCTAAACAAGCTGGTGCTGATGCATTTTTGACCTCAGATTTAAAGTACCACAACTTTTATGAAGCTGAAAATCAATTGGTTTTAGCTGATATTGGTCACTTTGAAAGTGAAAGATTTACAAAAAATTATATTGTTGATTTTCTTAAGAAAAAAATCCTTAATTTTGCAATCATTTTTTCGGAAGAAAATACAAATCCTGTTAAGTACTTATAAAATATGGCGACTACAAAAGAACTAAGTGTTGAAGACAAATTGAGAGCTATCTACGACCTGCAAATCATAGATACAAGAATTGATGAAATCAGAAACGTTAGAGGAGAATTACCTTTAGAAGTGGAAGATTTAGAAGATGAAGTTACTGGTTTAAGCAACCGTCTAGATAAATTAAAAAGTGATTTAGTAGTTATTGAAGACCAAATCAAAGCTAAAAAAATTGCCATTGATGATCATCAAGCTGCTATTAAAAAATACACAGAACAACAAAAAAACGTTCGTAACAACAGAGAATTCAACTCTTTAACTAAAGAAGTAGAATTTCAAGAATTAGAAATTCAATTAGCTGAAAAACAAATCAAAGAACTTAAGGCTTCTATTGATCACAAAAAAGAAGTAATCAGTTCTTCTAAAGAAAAATTGGACCAAAAATCTACACACTTAAAACACAAAAAAGCCGAACTAAACGACATCATGGCTGAAACTCAAAAAGAAGAAAGCTTCTTGATGGAAAAATCAGCTGAGTTTGAAGCTCAAATCGAAGAAAGATTATTAGCGGCTTACAAAAGAATCCGTTCAAGCGTTCGTAATGGTTTAGCCGTTGTATCTATTGAGCGTGGTGCTTCTGCTGGTTCGTTCTTTACCATTCCACCACAAACACAAGTGGAAATTGCTGCTAGAAAGAAAATCATCACCGATGAACATTCTGGAAGAATATTAGTAGATGCTTCTTTAGCAGAAGAAGAAAGAGAAAAAATGCAAAAATTATTTGCTCACCTATAATAATTAATCCCGATTCATTCGGGATTTTTTTATGCAAAAAATAAAATTCCTTATCCTCACCAAATCCGTTGGGTTTTATCTCAATGTGCTGAGTTATGTCAATTTAGAAAAAGCTAAAAACAAAGCTTACCAACTTTTTAGCCAACCCAGAAAAGGGCGACTTACTAAAGAACATTTACCAAAAACTTTGCAAAGCGCCACATTAGAGACCTTTCAATATGATAAAGACCAGTTTCAAACCTATATATGGAAAGGTAATCAAGAAATCATTCTTTTGGCTCACGGCTGGGAAAGTAATGCTTCCCGTTGGAAAAAACTATTAGCGTATCTCAAACCATTAGGAAAAACCATAATCGCTATTGATGCTCCAGCACACGGACTCAGTGATGGAAAAGAATTTAATGCCCCAAAATACGCCGAGTTCTTAAATGTACTCACTCAAAAATACCAACCCAAAACCATCATTGGACATTCCATCGGTGGCGCGGCAATTGCTTATTATTTGAACCAATACCCAAATCCCAATATCGAGAAAGTGATATTACTCGGAGCCCCTTCCGATTTTAAAATCATGAGCGATAATTTTATCAAGTTGCTCAGTTTAAACAACCGAATTAAAGACAGTTTAGAAGCCTATTATCTCGAAAAATTTAATATTCACATTGATGATTTCTCAGGACATAAATTTGCTGCTCACTTTACACAAAAAACATTCGTAGCACATGATATCCATGACGAAGTTGTGTTAATCGACGAAGGTAGAAAATATGCTTCCACCTTAAAAAAAGCAACCTATATTGAAACAAGCCATTTAGGTCACAGCATGCATGACGCCGATTTGTACCAAAAAATAATCCAATTTATTTCAGAAGCGTAAAAGCTTGGGCGTTCTTGTGGTCCCTTTTCCCGCTCTTCGTTATACAAGGTACCACTACGATCGGGGCTAACTAGGATTTGTCTTTTGTATTTGTCCACTTAAAAAACTGGAAATCAACACCAATTCACTCTAAGATATTGTATTTCGGGTACTTTTAGCATTTCAGCAAAAAAAAGTGTGTTTCAAAAACAAATATTTCCTATTTTTAACAAAATCATTACTAATTACTTTTACTAATTCTTCCTTATCATGAAAATAGATAAAATACAAGCACTCCGTGGTCCCAATATTTGGAGCGTTCAACGTAAAAAATTAATCCAAATGCGCCTTGATTTGGAAGAAATGGAGCAATTTCCAACCAATAAAATTGAAGGGTTTCGTGAAAGGATAGAAGCTATGTTTCCAACTATGATTGAACACCGTTGTTCTGAAGGCACTCGTGGCGGATTCTTTTCGCGCATCGAACGAGGAACATGGATGGGTCACGTCATTGAGCACATCGCTTTAGAAATTCAAACTTTAGCCGGAATGGAAACTGGTTTTGGAAGAACAAGAGAAACCAAAACACCTGGTGTATATAATGTAGTTTTTAGCTATACCGAAGAAAACGTAGGTATGTTTGCTGCAGAAAGCGCGGTAGCCATAGCTGAGGCCTTAATAGCTGGAACCGATTACGACCTTGAAGCTGATATTCAAAAAATGCGTGAAATTAGAGAGCGTGTTCGTTTAGGACCTTCAACAGGTAGTATTGTAGAGGAAGCAGTTAATAGAGATATTCCTTGGATTCGTTTAGGAACTAACTCTCTGGTACAATTAGGATACGGTATCAATCAAATGCGTTTTCAAGCTACGATAACTTGCAAAACTAGTAGCATTGCTGTTGACATTGCTTGTAATAAAGAACAAACTAAAAAAATGTTGGATGCCGCTTCAATCCCAGTTGCCAATGGTGGCATTTGCGTTGATGAAGAAGATTTAGACGAAGTAATCCGAAAAATTGGCTATCCAATTGTAATAAAACCATTAGACGGAAATCATGGAAAAGGAGCTTCTATCAATGTAAAAACAAGAGAAGACGCTGTAGATGGATTAGCCTACGCCAAAAAATATAGCCATCGAGTAATCGTTGAAAAGTTTATTACAGGTTACGATTTTAGAGTCTTAATCATTGACAATAAACTTGTAGCTGCAGCCAAAAGAGAACCAGCTCACGTTAAAGGGGATGGAAAACAAACCATACAACAATTAATAGACGAAACAAATAAAGACCCTAGACGTGGTTACGGACATGAAAATGTTTTAACTCAAATTGACGTCGATAGAGATACCACCGATTTATTAGAAAAATTAAATTACACTTTAGAAACCGTTCCAAAAAAAGACGAAATAGTATATCTAAAATCAACGGCAAACTTGAGTACAGGTGGAACTTCTATTGATGTAACCGATATGATGCATCCTGAAAACATTTTTCTTTGTGAAAGAATTTCTCGTGTTATCGGATTAGACATTTGTGGTGTGGATATCATGGCAGAAAATCTAACACAACCTCTAAAAGAAAACGGCGGTTGTATTCTAGAAGTAAATGCAGCACCTGGTTTTAGAATGCACTTAGCACCATCAGAAGGATTGCCAAGAAACGTGGCGGCACCTGTAATTGATATGCTTTATCCTCCAGGAAAACCTAGTCGTATTCCAATTATTGCCGTAACAGGAACCAATGGGAAAACTACCACTACCCGACTTTTAGCTCACATTGTAAAAAATAATGGGTACCAAGTTGGATTCACCACATCAGACGGGATTTATGTTCAAAACCACATGATGGAAAAAGGAGATACTACAGGACCTATTTCTGCCGAATATATTTTAAAAGATCCAACCGTGGAATTTGCTGTGCTAGAAACAGCTCGTGGTGGAATTCTTCGTTCTGGACTTGGTTTCAGCCGTTGTGATATTGGAATCATTACCAATATACAAGAAGACCATCTGGGACTAAGCGACATTCATACTTTAGATGATTTGGCTCGTGTAAAAAGTACGGTTGTAAAAAGTGTTAAGAAAGAGGGTTGGGCAATTTTAAACGCTGAAGATGAGCAATGTTTGAAGATTGCTAACGAATTAAGTTGCAACGTAGCCTACTTTAGTATGGATGAAAATAATCCAAAAGTAAAACAGTTTTCTAAAGAAGGTAAAATAGTAGCTGTTTATGAAAATGGATTTATCACCATCAAAAAAGGAGAATGGAAAATGAGAGTAGAAAGAGCTACTCACGTTCCGTTGACAATGGGTGGAAAAGCAAAGTTTATGATTGCCAATGTACTGGCAGCGACCTTAGCAGCCTATTTACAAGGTTTCAAAACAGATGATATTAGTTTGTCACTACAAACCTTCATTCCAAGTGCAGCGCAAACTCCAGGGCGTATGAATATATTTGAATTCAAAAAATTCAAAGTCTTAATCGATTTTGCTCACAATCCTGCAGGATATAAAGGTGTTGAAGAATTTTTAAGTTCTGTAGAAGCCACCAAGAAAATAGGAATTATTGCTGGAGTTGGTGACCGTCGTGACGAAGACATCAAAGAATGTGCTTTAATTGCCGCTAGAATGTTTGACCATATTATCATCCGACAAGAGAAATATTTACGGGGTAGAACCGAAGAGGAAATCATTGGTTTAATCATGGAAGGAATTGCTGAAAGCGGAAGAAATGTGACCCATGAAATTATTACTAAAGAAGTGGAAGCCATTAAACACGCAATCAACAATGCTGAAGAAGGCACTTTTATTACAGCACTTAGCGATGTAGTAACTAACGCTATTAATATTGTTCAAGAATATTTGGATAAAGAAAGCGAAGATGGCAACATCTAAAATTTGAAATAAAAATAACAAATCCCAAAATCTATAAGGTTTTGGGATTTTTTAAATTATACATCAATGAATCAACTTCAAAAAATCATTCACCAACTAGAAAACCAAATTCCAAATTTTGAAAAAACCAATGTAGCGGTTTCGCAATCTACAGTAGGCTGGCAAATAGATCACAGTTTATTGGTAGTAAATGGTGTAGTTGAACAACTTAAAAACTCCAATCCTGAAAATTACAAATGGAAGTTCAAGTGGATTAGGACTTATATTCAAATCATAAATAAAATTCCAAGAGGAAAAGTAAGGGTCCCCAAATCGGTTAAACCAATTGATGTGGCTGACATTGCTGATTTGACTAATAAACTAGAACTAGCAAAGAACAATATAGCTGAGATGGAAAAACTAGCGGCTAATAGTTATTTCACGCATCCTTTTTTTGGTGATTTAAATTTAAAATCTTCTATTTGGTTTTTAAAATTACACACCAAACATCATCTTAAAATAATTGAGGATATCGTTAAGAATTAAGTTTTTTGGGGTTTCTTGCTAGCTGCTGGAAACAATACGTTGTTCAATATCAATCGGAAACCCGGTGAATTAGGATGTAAATCTAGTACTGTTGGCTCATCACCTACTCTATGTTGGTAATCTTCTGGATCATGTCCTCCGTAAAAAGTAAAAAAACCTTTCCCCTTTTGTCCGTGAATGTAACGTGCTTCGTCATTCAATTCATTTTTTCCTAAAATGAGTACATTTGATTTTATCAATTCACTATCAAAAGCAGTAGTTTGTCCCATAAAGCCTTTTATCAATTGAGTATGATTTTGGCACAACATACTTGGAATGACATCCCATTTTGCAGAAAACTCCATCAAAGTGAAATAATCTTTTTCAAACGGAATTCTTCTTTTTTCTGTCATATCAATATCCGAAAACTCATAATGATCGGGCTTTCTATCTAATATGAAATTTTTAAAAGCAAAAGTATTAGAGTAATTTATTTTCGATTGATAATTAGGTTCACTATCATCGCCATCAAACATAGGTTCGCAAATATCAATACCGTCAGTAGCTAAAGCAATATCAAAACTATCCGTTGCTGAACACATCGCAAACATAAAGCCACCACCAATTACAAAATCGCGAATCTTTTTGGCAACAGCCAATTTATCCTGGGATACTTTAGCAAAACCTAATTTAGCAGCCAAAGCTTCCGCATCTTTCTTTTGTTCAATATACCACGGCGCATTTCTGTAGGCTCCGTAAAATTTACCATACTGTCCAGTAAAATCTTCATGATGCAAATGCAACCAATCATACAAAAGCAATTGATCGCTCAATACTTCTTCGTCGTACACCACCTTAAAAGGGATTTCAGCATAGGTTAGCACCATCGTAACGGCATCATCCCAAGGTTGTTTGCCTGGCGGAGAATAAACAGCGATTTTAGGTGCTTTTTCCAATACTACAGTCTCCATGTTTTGTGATGGACTAGAAATATCAGCTAAAATAGATTCTTCTTCAGCATCTGATAATATTTCGAAACTTACTCCTCTAATTTGGCATTCCTTTCTAATTTCGGGAGCGTCAGGAAGTAAAAAGGAACCGCCTCTATAATTTAACAACCAGCTTGCTTTGTATTGTTTGTCTAATGCCCAATAGGTTATTCCATAGGCTTTCAGATGATTTTTTTGAGTAGTTTCATCCATTGGAATTAAAATGAAACTCGCCTTCATCGAAAAGGAAATTAGCAAAAGGAAAATATAAAGCGATTTTTTAAACATTTTAGTAAAAATTGAAACTCAAAGATAACAGTTTTACTGTGAAGAAAAACATAAAAAAATCCCGAGGTTAATCGGGATTGTATATTTAGAATGGGACATCGCTGTCGTCATCGTTGGAATTGATATTACTACCAAAGGCTTCATTTGGTGATGGTAAATTTTTAGTCATAAACGGATTATCATCATGATTCATTTTGGATGGTAAATCATCGAAGGCACTTCCGTATTCTTCCAAATTATCAAACTTACCAAGGTTTCCGATGAATTTCAATCTTATGTTTTCTAACGAACCGTTACGGTGTTTAGCAATAATAAATTCGGCTTGACCGGCAGTTGGCGTTTGCTCATCATCATCCCATTCGTCAATTTTATAATACTCTGGACGATAGATAAACGAAACAATATCGGCATCTTGTTCAATCGCACCCGATTCACGTAAGTCGGAAAGTAAAGGTCTTTTACTAGAACCACGTGTTTCAACGGCACGCGATAACTGAGATAAGGCAATTACTGGAACTTCCAATTCTTTGGCTAAGGCTTTTAAGTTTCTAGAAATAGTAGAGATTTCTTGTTCCCGATTTCCACCACCTTTACCATTACTTCCTCCAGCAGTCATCAATTGCAAGTAATCAACAATGATTAATTTGATTCCGTGTTGGGAAGATAATCTACGAGCTTTAGCTCTTAAGTCAAAAATGGATAGTGATGGGGTATCATCAATAAATAAGGGCGCTTTTTCTAAGTCTTTCACTTTAGTAGAAAGCTGTTCCCACTCGTGTTTTTCTAATTTTCCAGTTCTCAATTTTTCAGAAGACAAGCCTGTTTCAGAAGAAATTAAACGAGTAATCAATTGTACTGAAGACATCTCTAAGGAAAACAAAGCTACGGGATGACCAAAATCGATAGCAATATTTCTTGCCATTGATAATACAAAAGCCGTTTTACCCATACCTGGACGAGCAGCAATAATAACTAAATCGGAAGGTTGCCAACCAGAAGTTACTTTATCCAATTTATCAAAACCAGTGGCGATACCACTCATTCCTTCTTTATTGGCAATATCTTCTATTCGTTTTTTGGCTTGAATTACCAAACTTTGCGCAGTTTCTGAACTTCGTTTGATATTTCCTTGTGTTACTTCGTATAATTTGGATTCAGCTTTGTCTAACAAATCAAAAACATCCGTAGATTCATCGTAGGACTCTTCTATAATTTCAGAAGAAATTTTAATCAAGCTTCGTTGAATAAATTTTTGCAAAATAATTCTCGAATGAAACTCGATATGAGCCGATGAAGATATCTTTTGAGTAAGTTGAATCAAGTAAAAATCACCTCCTGCTAAATCTAACTTACCATTCTTTTTCAGCTGTGCTGAAACTGTTAATAAGTCAATAGGCTGTGAATCTGTGAATAACTGAAAAATAGCTTCAAAAATATGCTTGTGGCCGTCTTTATAAAAAGCATCAGGCTGAAGGATATCAATCACTTCGTCAACCCCTTTTTTATCAATCATCATAGCGCCTAATACCGCTTCCTCCAAATCCATGGCTTGCGGTGGCAACTTCCCGCGTTCTAAATTGATGATGGTAGTTTTATCTACTTTAATTGGGTTTATATTTCTGATGTTTTCCATGTAGCGAAAGTAACAATTTTGGTAAAATTATTGGGATTGAGTTATTCAAAAAGTATGTTTATAAGTTTCTTTTTTTTGTTAACAACCAAAAAAAAATCCGAAACTAAAGGGCTTCGGATTTACATATATTTTGTAAGAAATTATTCTTTATATTCGCCCATCTTACTGTATTTGTCCATCCTTTGAGACACTAATTCGGCTGTTGATAAATCTTTCAGTTCGTTGAACGCTTTCATGATATATTGTTCAACAGTTTTGAATGCTGTTGCTTTATCGTAATGAGCTCCTCCAAGTGGTTCTGGAATAACATCATCAACTAATTTCATTTTTTTCATATCAGAAGAAGTCAGTTTCAAAGCTTCAGCAGCTTGTTCTTTATACTCCCAACTTTTCCATAAAATAGAGGAACAAGATTCAGGAGAAATAACGGAATACCAAGTGTTCTCCATCATTAAAACTCTATCGCCTACTCCAATTCCTAAAGCTCCTCCTGAGGCGCCTTCTCCAATGATTACACAGATAATTGGCACTTTAAGACGAACCATTTCTAAAATATTTCTGGCGATTGCTTCCCCTTGTCCACGTTCTTCGGCTTCTAAACCAGGAAATGCTCCGGGAGTATCAATCAAAGTTACTACTGGAATATTAAATTTCTCTGCCATTTTCATCAAACGCAAGGCTTTACGATATCCTTCCGGACTAGCCATACCGAAATTACGCAACTGACGCATTTTGGTATTAATCCCTTTTTGTTGTCCAATTAACATAAAAGATTGTCCGTCAATTTTTCCTAGACCACCAATCATAGCCTTGTCGTCTTTGAAACTTCTGTCACCAAACATTTCAAGGAAAGTACCTTTGGTTAAATTGGTGATATGTTCTAAAGTATAGGGACGATTAGGGTGACGTGATAATTGTACCCGTTGCCAAGCAGTAAGATTTTTGTATATTTTTCTTTTGGTTTCTTCTAGTTTTTTTTCAATTTGTTTGCAAGTTGCAGTGACATCAACATTGGATTCGGCTCCAATTATCTGGCATTTATCGAGTTGTTCTTCTAATTCTTTAATTGGAAGTTCAAAATCTAAATATTCCATAAACTTTGTTCTTTTAGGTTTAATCGAATAGCAAATATAAAATTTTATATTGTGATAAAACGCACTTTTTAGTGATTAGTTGTAAACAGTTTTAGTTCAATTTTTTACGAGATTTTATTACAGCGTTGAGAATAACTGTAACTAATATTATGACAGCCCCAATATAAAATTCAAAGCTCATTTTCTCTTTTTCTTTAAAAACTAATACCGCTAAAATGATTCCATAAATAGGTTCTAAATTAATGGTAAGCATCACCGTGTAAGGACTTAAAAATTTCATTATCGAAGTAGAAGCAATAAAAGCATAAGCAGTACAAACCGAACTCAAAATCATTAAATAAAGTAAATCTTTAGCAGAAAGCACAAAAAAAGTAGACGAAAAACTTTGTGTAAACAACAATAAAAAAGTAAAAAATAGCACTCCCCCACTAAGTTCATAAAATGAAATAATTGTTGGATTATGTTCCTTAACCAGCTTGCTATTTATAACGGCAAATAAAGCCGAAAGAAAAGCTGAAGTCAATGCTGTTGCCATTCCCCAAACGTAATTCCCTTCTACATTAAAAATGATATACAACCCAACAACAACAAGTAATCCGAAGAAAACTTCATAGAATACTATTTTTTTTCCGAATAAAAGAGGTTCTAAAAGTGACGCAAATAAAGCTCCTGTAGATAGACAAGCCAAAGTGATAGAGACATTTGAAATCTTTATAGCTCTAAAAAAAGTAAACCAATGTAACGCAATGATTAGTCCAGAGAATAAGAATTGGAATAAAGCTTTTTTGGAGACCTTTAAAGGTAATTTTTTGAAGTAAATATAAATGGCAATAAATCCAACTGCAAACAGCATTCGAAACCAAACCAAAGGCAAAGCATCAAGCGAAATTAACGCACCAAGCACTGCAGTAAATCCCCAAATAAATACCACTAAATGGAGATGCAAATAACTCTTAAGGTTATCGCTTAGCATTCCGCAAAAGATAAAGAGCTAAGATTCCAAAAATGATATTAGGTGTCCAAACCGCTATTAACGGAGGTGCCGAAGACTTTTCAGCCAATACCCCAAAAACCTTATCTAAAAAGACAAAGGTAAATGCTAATAAAATCCCTATCGCTAAGTTAGTTCCCATTCCACCACGACGCTTCATTGAAGAAACTGCCACAGCTATAATAGTTAGGATAAAAGCCGAAACAGGAATACTGTATTTTTTGTAAAGCACCACCAAATACACATTGATATTGGAAGAACCTCGAGCCTTTTCTTTATCGATAAACTTATTCAATTCGTTTAATGGCAAGGTTTCAGCAATATATACCACTGGAGTCAAATCTTCAATATCAAATTTAAAAACAGTGTCCTTTACTTCTCCTGATTCAATGATATCTCCAAATTTACCTACCTTTCTTTTATTGTAATTATATAAAGTATAGGTTTTCTGTATTGGATTCCACTTTATTCTACTGGCTAACAATTTGTATTTTAATTTATCTCCATCAAATTTTTCCATTGAAAAATTGAAAGCCATTTTAGAAACTTCATTAAAGTTACTCACAAATATATATTCATCTTTGCTTATTTGGCGAAACACATCATTGTTGTCTCTCATTCCTTCTGGACCACTAGCGTTGAGATACATGTATCTAAAATTATTAAATCCAGCACTTGCTCTAGGTACTAAAAAAATGGTCATTACCAAGGCAAAAAGAGATACTATGGTAGCCCCAATAATATAAGGTCTCAAAAATCTGGAGAAGGAAATACCCGAACTTAAGATGGCGATGATTTCAGTATTATTGGCCAGTTTTGAAGTAAACCAAAGTACCGAAAGAAATAAAAATATCGGGAATAATAAATTAGCAAAATAGATGGTGAAATCCAAGTAGTATCTAGCTATAGCCGAAAAAGCTACTTTATTTTCAATCATCTTATTGACTTTTTCAGAAACGTCAATCACTATTCCGATGGGAATAAACATTAGTAACATCACTGTGAATGTTCCTAAATAACGTTTGAGAATATATTTGTCAATTATCTTTAGCATAAAACTATAATCTTTGGCTCATATTTTTTACCATCATATCTTTCCAAGTTCTGAAATCTCCCGCTAAGATATGTTTTCTTGCTTCACGAACCAACCACATATAAAAACCTAAATTGTGAATCGTAGCAATTTGTTTTCCCAAATATTCATTAGCTGCAAATAGGTGACGTAAATAGGCTTTAGTATATTCTGTATCAACAAAAGTATAGCCCATTTCGTCAAGAGGAGAAAAATCATCTTCCCATTTTTTATTTTTGATGTTGATAGTGCCATTGGCTGTGAATAACATTCCATTTCGTGCATTACGCGTAGGCATTACACAATCGAACATATCAATTCCTAAAGCAATGTTTTCTAAAATATTGATTGGTGTTCCTACTCCCATTAAGTATCTTGGTTTGTCTTGTGGTAAAATATCGCAAACTACTTCGGTCATAGCATACATTTCCTCTGCTGGTTCACCAACAGATAATCCACCGATGGCATTTCCTTGTTGCCCTGCATTGGCAATATATTCAGCTGATTGTTGACGTAAATCTTTATAAGTACTTCCTTGAACTATTGGAAAAAAAGTTTGGTCATAACCATATTTAGTAGGCACTTTATCTAAATGATTGATACAACGATCTAACCAACGATGCGTCATGTGCATTGAGCGCTGTGCGTAACGATAATCACAAGGGTAAGGTGTACATTCATCAAAAGCCATAATGATATCAGCCCCTATAGTTCGTTGGATTTCCATCACATTTTCTGGAGTAAAAATATGGTAAGAGCCATCAATATGCGATTTGAATTTAACGCCTTCTTCTTTTATTTTTCGGTTAGCCGAAAGGGAATATACTTGGTAGCCTCCACTATCCGTCAGAATATTTCTATCCCAGTTCATGAATTTATGTAAACCTCCCGCTTTTTCTAAAATAGCAGTTTGCGGACGCAAATATAAATGATAGGTATTTCCCAGGATGATATCTGGATTAATCTCTTCTTTCAATTCTCTTTGGTGCACTCCTTTCACAGAAGCAACTGTGCCAACGGGCATAAATATTGGAGTTTCAATTACACCATGGTCGGTAGTGATACTTCCAGCACGTGCTTTTGAATTAGGGTCATTCGCTAATAAATCAAATTTCATAGTCTCTTTTTACAGTCGGCAAAGATAAAAGATTTAGAATTTAGGATTTAGGATTTAGGATTTTATTTAACAGAATTAATAACTTCAAAAGTAGATACAAATAAAAAAAAGGAACTCATCATTACATTGGGTTGCCATTATTTTTTAATGAATCATCATAAGAGGCTTGGAAAAGAAGAACTTCTGCTTTTTGGAAATGGCTCAGATAAATTCTCATCATCTTGTCCTGAAACTTCCGCATCGTCCTTATCTATTTTACTAGATGTTGTATCTCTATTGTCATTAGAAACACGATCAGGGTTAGCATCTGTGGACACTGTAGTTTTTTGATGTGGCTTTTTTTCAGAATGCGTATCATACTTACTTTCTATTTGATTTTCTTTTAAATCAGTAGCTTTAAGAGTGCCTTGGGGTTTTGGTATTGTTTTCATGATACTATATTTAATGGTTTATAATACAGTAAAATTAAGAAGGTCTTTTAACTAAAAATTGTACAATTCATTTATAAAGTTATATGATTGCCACATAACGAATGAAACAAGTATTTAGTTAATTGATTTACAAACTATCAACCGTTAATTTGACTTGATTTAATATCCATTTTCAATACGTTTTCTATAGCCTCTTTAAAGTCGTGAATACTGGGTCTTTTCAATAAGTAATTGACTCCTATCTCTGAAAAATGGCGCACCAACTTTTTAGGGTAAGCTCCCGATACCATGACAATAGGAATATCTTTCCATTCCTCAGTCTTTTTAATGAGAGCAACTATTTCCTCTCCGTTAAGAATAGGCATATGAATATCCAAAAAAATTATATCGGGTTTTTCTGCTTCATTGTCTAATGCTTGCAACATTCTGCGACCTTGTGTAAACAACAAAACATTGTGACCTAAACTCTCCGTAACTTCTTTAAAAAAATCTAAATCTTCTTGGTCATCATCTAGATAGTAAATAGTTTGTGATTTCATACTTTGTAAATTTGGTAACACAAAATTAGCACGAGGCCTACCAAAGAGTATTACAGAATAAATCGACATTTTTATATAATTTCACTATTGCAGTTAACTGTTTATATCCTGTAATAACTAATTTATAAAACTTTTGCCTTTCGAAAAAAATAGAATTACTTTTGAGAACGAATAATTTTTAACTACAAATAATGGCAAACATTCAACAACTACAAGATTTTACAACACAAACCAGAAGAGACATTCTTCGAATGGTACATGCAGTAAATTCAGGTCATCCAGGAGGTTCTTTAGGCTGCGCTGAGTTTTTAACGGTATTGTATCAACATGTAATGAAAAGAAATCCAGGTTTTAGTATGGACGGAATGGATGAAGATTTATTCTTCTTATCCAACGGTCATATATCCCCAATTTTCTATAGCGTTTTGGCGCGTAGTGGTTATTTTCCCGTTTCGGAATTGGCTACTTTTAGAAAACTGAATACCCGTTTACAAGGGCATCCTACCACTCATGAAGGTTTACCTGGCGTTAGAATTGCTTCTGGTTCACTTGGACAAGGTATGTCGGTAGCTATTGGCGCAGCTCAAGCGAAAAAATTGAACGGAGATAATCATTTAATATATTCTTTACATGGTGATGGTGAATTGCAGGAAGGTCAAAATTGGGAGGCCATTATGTATGCTTCTGCCAAAAAAGTAGACAACTTAATCGCTACAGTAGATTACAACGGACAACAAATTGATGGTGCCACTAATGATGTTTTAAGTTTAGGCAATTTAAAAGCTAAGTTTGAAGCTTTTGATTGGGACGTACTAGAAATAACAGAAGGTAACAATATTGAGGCTATCGTTGCAGGAATGAATGAAGCCAAAAGTAGAACCGGAAAAGGCAAACCTGTTTGTGTATTATTACACACCGTAATGGGACATGGTGTTGATTTTATGATGTATACTCATGCTTGGCACGGAAAAGCACCAAATGACGAACAATTAGCCAACGGATTAGGACAAAACAAAGAAACTTTAGGAGATTATTAATCTGAATGCGGAAATTTATCACTTTAACGGTTTTCCTTTTCTGTCAAAACGTTTTTTGTCAAGAATATTATTTTGATATTTTCCTTGAATATGCAGTAAAAAACAATAAAACGGACATGTTTTTGTTAAATTCCTCTTATGAGGATTATTTGTTTTATTGTTATAATAATGGAGGTGAATTTAAAGGAGAAATTGATGATCACAAGAATAATATAATTCATCACTATTCGTTAAAGAATATTAATAATTCAATAGAATTTAAATATTTATATTCAGAAATAGATACAAAACGCTTAGAGTATAAGAAAGCACCTTGCACCATTGAAACTGAAAAATACCAAGTGAAACAAAATGAAATTGATAGTTTGAACCAATCATTTGAAATTATAGAATTCACAAATAAAAGAAAGAAAAGAATTTATCAAACTATATATATAAATATGGTGAAACTTGTTGAATCAAAATCTTTACCATCCTTTGCATATGGTTATTTTAAAGATTACTCAAAGTGTAAAATTATTGACTTACCGAGAGGTTACATTCCATCTCTAATTTCAACAGAAACTGTCAATAAAGACAAAAATCAAATTAAACTTATACAAAAGAAAAAAATAAATACCATTTTGTCTATTAAACCTGAAGACATAAAATACAACTAGAACAATGAAAAAATATACCAACACAGGAAGTAAAGATACCCGTTCCGGATTTGGAGCAGGAATGACCGAATTAGGACAAAAAAACGAAAACGTGGTAGCGCTTTGTGCCGATTTAATAGGCTCGCTAAAGTTTGACGATTTTAAGAAAAACCATCCAGAGCGATTTTTTCAAATTGGAATTGCAGAAGCAAATATGATTGGGATTGCAGCAGGATTAACTATTGGAGGTAAAATTCCTTTTACAGGAACCTTTGCTAACTTTTCTACTGGAAGAGTCTATGACCAAATTCGTCAATCTGTAGCCTACTCTGATAAAAATGTGAAAATTTGTGCATCACATGCTGGGTTAACCTTAGGAGAAGATGGTGCCACACATCAAATATTAGAAGACATTGGGTTGATGAAAATGCTACCCGGAATGACAGTAATCAATACCTGTGATTATAATCAAACTAAAGCCGCTACATTGGCATTAGCAGATCATCACGGACCTGCCTACTTACGTTTTGGTCGTCCAGTTGTTCCAAATTTTACCCCAGCAGATGAACCCTTCGTTATCGGAAAAGCGATAATGCTTAATGAGGGAACAGATGTAACTATTATTGCAACCGGGCATTTAGTTTGGGAAGCCTTAATTGCTGCAGAAACTTTAGAAGCGAAAGGGATTTCGGCTGAAGTAATTAATATACATACCATCAAACCTTTGGATGACGAAGCTATTTTAAAATCGGTAGCTAAAACGGGTTGTGTAGTCACTGCAGAAGAGCATAATTTTTTAGGAGGCCTAGGAGAAAGTGTTGCTAGAGTTTTAGCTTTGAACAATCCAAGTCCTCAAGAATTTGTGGCCGTTAAAGATAGTTTTGGAGAAAGCGGAACACCAGAACAACTAATGGAAAAATACAAGCTCAATAATCAAGCTATTGTGGAGGCTGTAGAAAGAGTAATAAAAAGAAAATAGTTACTATAAAAAAAATCCCGCTTAAACTAGCGGGATTTTTTTTTATACTATTGGTCAGAAAAAACAGGCTTAGCTGAAGGATCTAAATATCTTCTTAATCTTGTTGGATCAGTAAAATCTGCAGGATTGTTTGATGTTGGATACCCTAAAGCATTATTAGGTCCAGTGAACTTTCTTGGAACCCCTTGTCTTTCATCTACATAAGGTGTTAACGGATCATCCACAGCAGCTCCATCATAAGGATAATATCTAACAGTGTGTACTGGATCAGTTGGATTTACATAACTTGTTTCACTTCTAGTCGTAAAGTAATCTCCATCATCATCATTATCTAAAAAATTTGGGATTTCATCACCATCGGTATCATCAATATTAGCAACACCCGTAGCTAAAGTCAACATATAACCATCAGGTGTAGTAGGATGTGCTGCATCGGTTCCTATATCTTCTAAGTATGAAGGAATTCCATCACCATCTTGATCAGCTCTTTGAATCTCAAATAATTTAAAACTAAAAATTAGTGGTGAATAAGCAGGAATACCACCCGTTGCATTAGAGTAATAAGCTAAGCCTGATGGTAGAAACATAACTCCAGCTCCATAATCATTATAAGTAACTGTACCATCAGAATTTCCAGTATAACTCCCTGTTTTAAATTGTGGGAATACCTCACTCCAACCTCTAATAACACTTGTTAAACTAAAAAAGTTTTGAGGAGTAACTAATTCTTCAAACTGATTTGATAAAACTGAAGTAATATTTGTTGTAGCATCTGTCGTGCTATAAATATACTCTCCTCTGTAAGCAGTTAATACTCTATCAACATTACAAGGTGATTTACTAGTAGCACCTGAACCTTGTCTCAACTGTAGGTAGTAAATTTTATATGGAATATCAACAGAATTTTGTGTTACAGTTACATTTCTGGTCAAAATTGGGTAAGTCGTTTGATCCCATATAGAAGTATGAGTTATATCTCCTGTTGGAATTAATGTAAAAGTCACATCTTGATCATCTGTTCCTCCCGGGTTACTAACAACTTCCATGTAATGAGTTTTCATAAAAGTTTCAATACTTGCCATATCTTTTACATTCTGCTCTGAATAATCGCGAATAGGCTCTTCACTGCTACTACTCTTCGAACAAGAAACAATAGTCATAGCTATAGTAAAAAGTAATATGATTTTGGATAATTTATTCATTTTTTGTTTGAATTTTAAGCCCGCAAGATACAATATTGATTTATTTTTGTGAACAATTTAACGTTGATTTTGGAAAAAAAATGAGAGTAGATAAATATTTATGGTGTGTTAGGTATTACAAAACTAGAAACATGGTAACGGAAGCTTGTAAAAAGAATCATATCACTGTTAATGGACAAGTGGCGAAGCCATCAAAAGAAGTTTTTCCGACTGACAAAGTTACCTTTCGTAAAGATCAAATTACTTATAGTATAACTGTTTTAGATATTCCTCAAAATCGAGTTGGTGCTAAATTAGTTGATATCTATAGAAAAGATGATACTTCCCCCGAATTATTTGCTCACTTAGAATTATTGAAATTATCAAAAGAACACTATCGGAAAACGGGCACCGGAAGACCAACCAAAAAAGACAGAAGAGACTTAGATGAACTTGATTTTGGATCAGAAGAAAATCAATAAAGTCTTTTAAAAATAATTTTTAGTTTAAAACCTTAACTAAAAAAAAGACCCTCGATTGCTCGAAGGTCTTTCTTATTTATACTAAAGAGTTATTTATCTCTTAACCACCCTAACGATTTCCACACTATCCTCTTGTGATACAACCACGTTGTAAACACCTGAAGGATATCTGTCTCCGATGGTGGTGTTCTCCATATCAGATACATTAACCTCACGTTGTTCTATTAACCTTCCAACCATATCGTACACTTTTACGCCTACAACTGATTTACTTGAAGTGGTAACATCTAACATAAAGTTATTGGCAAATGGATTTGGATAGGCCGAAGCTTTAAATGGCAATTTAACTGTTCTTGATGGAGCAGCTGTGAATAAATCACAAGCTGTTGAATAATCTCCAAACACTCCATTCTGTTTAATAGCTACCGATACATTGTAATTTTTACCTAACTGTGCAATTGAGAATTGATTCAATCTAAAGTTAGAATAAGTAATCACGATTTCTTGTGAGTTGGTAATAGACTCTCCACTAATTTCATCTAACTTCACTTTATAGTTAGGGAAACCTGGGTAAGGTGTAATGTTCAACTGTTGGGTTAACGAAGTTGCAGTTGACAATCCACATTGTGATGGTACTAACGATGTAGTTGGGAAGAATGGGGTTTGAACGATACATTCTGAACCAAATCCTGACCATTGTGTTACACTGTTGTTCAATATACTATACTCTACCGCGATAGAATATTGCGTATTGTAGGCTAACGTAATGCCTTGGAATGCTACTAATGATGAGAATCTACTAGCATTTGGTAAGGAATAGTAATACGTCGGCGTTGGCCCATTATCACTTGTCAATCGAATACGGAAACGGTATCCTGTAGCATAAGCTGCTGGACTCGCTGTAATACCTGCATTCATTGTAGCTACTTGCGAACCACAAGTTGGTGCTGCCAATCCAATTAATGGAATCGATGGCGTTGAAACTGTACATTCAGCTCCATAAGGCGCTTCTACTGGTAAACTAGTTACTGGATCATTGTAAGTATATTTTACAGCTACTTGATAACTTGTATTATACTGTAATGGGAAACCAGCAAATGTGTTAGCTCCCACAAAACGAGTGGCTGAAGAAGAGAAACCATACGTCGGTGTTGGTCCACTATCACTTGTCAATCGAATACGGAAAGTATACCCTGTAGCATTCAATCCGCCATTAGCTGAAATTGTAGAAGATAAACTAGCTAATGTAGCGCCACAACTTGCTGAACTCAAAGTAATCAATTGAACCGTTGGTCCAGTTACTGTTATAGTATTTCCGTAGAACGGAACAACTTCGTCATTAATCACTGCTGATACTTTAATAGTATAGGTAGCACCATATACATGAAGTGATGCTGGAATAGTTACATAACGTGAGGCTTGAATAATATCTGACGAGGTTACATTAGTAGTTACATTAGTGATAGAAAAACGATATTTAATATTCGAAGTTCCTGGATAAGTATATCCTACTGCTGGAATTGCTGTTGACAATGATAATAATGTGGTATTGTTGTATGAAGCTGTCATATTTACAACTACTGGCGCACATCCTTCAGACATTGCTCCACTACAATTATCATCAATGTTGTTATAACATATCTCAGTCACTCCTGGGTTAATAGTGGCAACAGCATCATTACAATCTCCACCTAAAAGACTATAAGCTGGAGCAAGATTAGAACAAGTTACTTGACTAACCGCTGAATTACCATAACCATCACCATCTAAATCTTGATACCATGTTAGAGCACTTACTACAGATACTACTACTGTGGCTGTGTTATCAACTGTACATGGTGAAGTAGCTGATTGTGTATAGGTATAAGTTCCTGCCCCAGATGGAGCTGGTGACCAAGTACCGCCTGTTGCTGGCGAACCTGTTAAGGCACCAAACAACAATCCTGTTGTTAAAGTAGTAGTAGAACAGATAGTCAAAGTACCATTACTTCCTGCACTAGCGGGTAAAGCTTGTTCGGTAACTGTTACTGTAGCTGTATTATTAACAGCACAAGGTGAAATAGCCGTTTGAGTATATGTATAAACTAATCCAACATTTGACCAAGTTCCTCCTGCTGCTGGTGAACCTCCTAAGGCAGCAAATAATTGTGCATTACTTGGTGTTGTACCAGCACAAACGGATAAAGTTCCATTTGTCCCCGCACTTGCTGGGGCTGATTGAACAGTAACCACTACTGTAGCTGTAGCATTAGCACAAGGTGCAGTTCCTGCTACAGTATAAGTATAAGTTCCTGCTATACTTGTTCCTGGAGTAAATGTTCCTAAGTTGCCTCCTGATAATGTAGAAGGGCCAGACCAAGTTCCTGAAGCATCGGGAGTGCCTCCTAATGAACTAAATAAGTTTACTGCTGAACTAGTAGAACATAAAGTAATCGAACCATTGCTTCCTGCATTAGCTGCTGTATTCACAGTGAATGTTTTAGAAGCAGTAGCTGTAACGTTATTACTATCCGTAATCGTAACAGTGTAAGTACCTGCATTAGTAATAGAAGCAGTTGCACCCGTTTGAACTGGAACAGTATCCCATGAATAAGAATAAGGTGCTACCCCTCCCGTTCCTGGTATTGCTGTCCATGTAACAGCAGAATCAGTAGAACATCTAGAGGCTGCTCCTGAAATAGTAACTGAAGGATTGGCTAAAGTAGTAACATTTATTACGTTTGAATTAGCAGAGGTACTTGTTGCTGCAAAAGCACGAGCACGATAATAATAGGTAGTGCTTGGCGTTAATCCAGTTACTGCCTGTGAAGTAGCATTAACGGTTAAATCATTATAACCAGAAACAAAAGAAGGAACAACAGGATTAGTAAACGTATGCGAACCAAGATTTGTTACTACATCAATATTAGACACTGTCCACTCTGTAGCCAAAGTTGGGAATCCTGATGATGGATTAGTAGTTACTCCTCCTATTACAGTTGCTTTTCTTACTAAGGTTTTATCAGTGGTAGCAAAGCCACCAGTAGCGGTCCAACCACCTGCTCCTGGATCTTCTCCTATTCTTCCAAAAATATCCACATTGGCATTGGTTGAAATTTTAAATAAAGCCACGGCGTCATTTCCATTGTAATTAAGAGCACCATTTGATGTCGAAGCACCTGCATATACTGTAGCTGAAGCGTTTTTATAAACTATAGTACTTCCATTGGCAAGAGTACCACTTAAAAGTACATCATTACCTGGAGTAGTTGCTCCATTAGTATAAGATCTTAATCTATAATCGGATAAATTAACCGAAGTACCTGTTCCATTGTAGATTTCAATATATTTATTGTTACTTGAACCTTCTACATACTCTGAAATAAACAAATCTGTAGCATTAGTAATAACACTAAAAGTAGATGATGTACTAACATCTAGTCTATAGCTTGAAGCTCCTGTAACAGCAGTCCAATTGGCAACAAAACTATTAGAAGTTACCGAAGAAGCAGCATTAGCTACTGGTGCCGCAAGTCCACTTGTTAAGAATGAAGCCTCAGCACTATAAAATGAACCAAACCCATTTACAACATAAGCATGATAGTAATAAGTAGTGTTAGGTGTTAAACCTGAAACAGAAGCTGTAAAAGGTCCTGTAGTATATCCTGTTCCTGTTACTTGAGTTCCAGCTCCGTTACTAAATCCAGCAGAAGTACTGTATTCGATTCCGTAAGAACTTATAGCAGAACATCCCGCAACCGTAATATTTCCTGCAAGAATAGCAGCTACTGAAGTGATGCCACTTGGATTTCCTGAAGTAACTGTAGGTGGTGTATTTATACCTGTTCCACTGGCGTCTACATAAACTGTAGTTGCATTTCCTCCACTTACTGGAATTCCATTTATACCTGTTCCTCCATATGATTGAACAGCAGTTGGTGTAAATTTAACATTAATAGTTGTTGATATAGTAGTTCCATAACCACTTATGGTTGCAGTAGCTCCGTATCCACTTCCTGCATCAAAAGTAAATCCAGCCAAAGGACCAATAGTTACAGTACTTCCATCGAGAGTCGTTCCTGATAAAGTAAATGAATTAGCAGCTGTCGTTGTATTGATACAAACACTACCAAAAGGATTAAGCGTTCCAGCACTTAATGTAGCCACTATTGGAGTAAGTGTTGTACCTCCAAGTCCAGTTCCAAAAGCAGTTTCAACATTGTCACCATTACGTGCTTTTAAGCGGAAAGTATAAGTGGTTGAAGAAGCTAAAGGAGAAACTGTAATAGTTGCCCAAGTAGCAGCAGTTTTCCATACTGGACTAGCGCCTAGTGTTCCATTAGCTTGAACATAATTACTAGTGCTTGTTTCCTGAATAGCAAATTCAGTAATAGATGGATTGCTATTAGTAGAAGATCCATCTAATGATATGTCTAAAGAAGTATAATTAGCATTATTTACTACAGGTAAACCTGGCACATTGGCCAAAGTGTAGAAATTGCTTTCACTACCATAATTTGTACCAATAGTATTGGTAGCATAAGCACGATAGAAATATTTTGTATTGATTGACAAACCAGATAGTGTACTAGCGAAAGTTCCTGTTCCTATTCCATCAGAAGTTCCTGTGGTTGGAGCGGTACTTGTACCGTAAGCTACTCCTCTGGCACTAACTGAAGCGCCTCCATCAGAAGTAACATTACCACCAGAAGTAGCTCCAGATGTTGTTATTGCAGAAGCTGTAGTTGTAGTAACTGTAGGTGCAAAAATAGTAGCAGTAGTTGATCCCGTTATAGTAACGTTTTTACAACGTACTGTTTGTCCAGAACCAAGAGTATTACCAGACCCTTTGTATATAAACACTCTAACATACAAAGTTTGAGTATTAGGTACCGAAATTGATAGTCCAGAAAAAGTAGTGGTAACTGCTCCAGTTCCTATAGCAAAAGAAGCTCCGGCAGAAACTGGCGATGTAAAGGATGGACTAAAAGAATAATATACTTCACCTGTTGCTGTTGTAGAAGAAAGGTTATTTGTAGTAGCAATACTTGAAACCACTAAATCATTTCCTGATGTTGGACTAATGGTGAATTGATAGTAATCATTGGCATCTAAACCAGCTGTACCCCAACTATTTGACGAAACACCATTTGTAGTGTAACTCATAGTACCAATTCCTGTGCCTCCTGTTTGAGTACCTCCTGAAACATTACCCACAGTAGTAGCATTAGCATTGGCGGTTAAAAGCCAAGTAGCAGAAGCTGTCTGAGCAATAGCAATAGCGCTACTAGTAACTTGAGGCAAAATACCTGAATCAGCAAATAGTGTATAAGACCCAGCTGCAGAAAGTTGTATATCATTAAAAGTAGCTACTCCTGCAACAGCTGCTTTGGTAGTAGTTCCTGATAATGTTCCAGAACCAGTTGCTTTGGTTAAAACAATATTAGAAGTATAAGTGTCATCAACTGAACCATTTGGTCTACGAGCTTCTACTGTAAACGATGTTAAATTAGTTCCAGTACTTCCTGTTGAAGGTACACCAACAAAAGTAAGGTGGTCAGCAGGTGTAAGTGTTGAAAAAGTAGTTGCAGCACCATAAGTGTAGGTCGTTCCGTCAAAAAGGTAAGCTTTAAAAGTATATCCAGTTGCAGGTGTTAAACCTGTTAAATTAAGTAAATAATTTCCTGTAGTCAATCCTGAAACACTTGAAGTAGTTACTCCTGTTCCACCATTTATTGGATCGCTATTAGTAGCGGTCACTGAATAAACAAACCCTTTTTGAGTAGTAGCCGCAGGGCAGATAGCAAGTGTTCCTACGTTTCCGTTTAATGTGGCTATGGTATTATTTAATGATGTTGCTGCTGAAGATGTTACTACCGCAGTAACATTTATCCCAGTTCCGCTAGCATCTACATATACTGTAGGAGCATTACCGCCACTAACTGGAATTCCATTACTACCTGTACCTCCATAAGATTGTACAAGTGTTGGAGCAAATTTTACATTAATTGTTGTAGCAATAGTACTTCCGTAACCACTAATTGTTGCTGTAGCTCCATACCCACTTCCAGCATCAAAAACAAATCCTGATAGAGGCCCTATGGTTATAGTACTTCCATCAAGAGTACTTCCTGATAAAGTAAATGAATTAGCACTTGAAGTAGAATTAATACAAGCGGTTCCAAACGCTGCAATTGTTCCAGCACTTAAATTTGGCGCAACAATCGTTTGAGCACCCGAAGCACTAGTAGTTCCTGTGATACTATTCCCTACTGAAGTAATTGAAGTATTAGTTAATCCATTTATAGTAATTGTACGGGAAGATATAGCTGTATTAGAAACATCAACGGTTAACCAATAGTAATAATCTCCTACTGATAAACTTTCTGAGGTTGTAAAAGAAATTGTCTCATTACTAGTTGCTGTAGCTTTACTAGAAGAGAAGGAAGCTATTGGAGTATTAGTATCAAAAGTAGAAGAACTTGTTCTCCATAATCTAAAACCGTTAGTAGTAATATCAGATGACACATAAGCTCCAGCCGATCCTGCTGTAACAAAATCAATTTGAGTTATACTAGCTGTACCTCCAGACACAGTAAATTTCGCTTTACTGATTACTGTTGTATTGGTTCCTCTTAAGATATTACCCGCTGCAACTTGTGTTCCATTATCAGCAATAGTAACGGAAGTAGCAGTAATTGTTTGTTGATTTCCTGCTGCAGAACCTGTTATGGTTTGACTAGCTGTGATATCAGTATTCGCTAAGGATGCTGTAAATGTTCTTGCGTTAGTAGCCCCTGAATTAACATCAGCAATTAACAAATAACGTTTTGCTGAACCTCCGGTTAAAGTTTGTACTAAAGAAGTAAACGATAATGGATTTCCATTAGTAAAACTAGCAGAACCAATGGCTGCTGAAATTTCACCTGCATCGGCTACCCCAAAATTAGAAGAATCAACAATTAATCTGAAGTTGGATAAATCAGAAGTTGTTGCTGTACCACTTGTAGCAATACTCGCTGCCGAGAAAGTATAACTTGCGCTACAACTTGATGGTGTTAAAGTAAATCCATATAATACAGCATTATTTGTTCCAGAAGCTATATTGGATGCTGCAGGTGTTCCTGTATTAGCAAGAACAATTTCTGGAGTAACTGAAGTACTTACAGTAATATCAAAAGTAGTAGCTGCATCACTAACATCAATAACTCTAATATAATACGTATTTCCTGAAACAGCGGTATTAAAATCAGCTGTTTCATCACCTCCATTGGTGCTGTTCGCAATTGGAACATTACCTGGACCATCTCCACCAAATAAAGTTAATCTTCCGGCTGTAGAAGAAGGACAAGTTGAAGCATAAACTTCAAAGTCAATATTTTCAGAATTATCTCCAGGGAAGTTGATAGCTATAGTATGCGTCCCTGAACAAGATGGTGTAAAGGAATACCATACATCTCTACTAGTTCCATAATCAGGAGTTGCACTTGCAAAAGTTCCTCCAGAGTTAGTAGTTCCAATACTTAAAACAGTGGCAGTGGCACAAGCATCATTAACTGGTGGCGCTGGTGTAGTGGTAAATTGAACTATACTTCCATAAGTGTACGTAGTTCCATCATATATATAGGCTTTATAAGAATATTGTGTACCATAAGACAAGCCAGTAACTGGTAATGTAAAAGTACCAGCAGAAGCCGATGTAGAAGTTGTTGTTACAAACGTTCCTCCTTGCAATGGATCCGCATCATCAGAAGTTTTAGAATATACAAAACCTCTAGTTGTAGAACTTGGACAAACCCCTAGCCCATAACTACCACTTAAAGTTGCCGTAGTTCCAGCAAATGTAGTAGGACTATTGGTAGTAGCAGTTTGTGTTACAGATGCAATACCTGTACCTGACAAACTACTTGTTGGTGTATTACTTCCACTAGTAGTACTTGTTACCGTTGCTGTAGCTGTTCTAGATCCGCTTGCTGAAGGGTCAAATGTTATAGTGTAGTCAGCAGTTCCGCTAGCAGCAATAGTTGAATTTTGAGTAAAACCACTAATACTAAAATCAGTAGAATTAGTACCACTTATTGCTACTTGAACTCCAGCCGCCGCAACAGGACCTGAATTTGTAATTCTATAGGTTACCGAACTAGTACCTGAATTTGTACATACTGAGCTAAAAGTGCTAGGTGTTCCTGGTATTGATATAGCAAGAACTGGGCTTGAACCTGTAGTAGATGGATTCTGAGCATTTGAATTACCACTCGCGAATTCGCCAACAGTATATTGAGAAACTGCTCTAACTCTATACCAATAAGACGTACCTCCACTCAAACCTGTTACAAGTTTTGAACTTGTTGCTTGACCCGAAACGTATAAATCGTTAAATCCTGAAACCATAGAGGTAAAAGCAGCGTCAGTCGCTACATCTAAACGATAACCTGTTACCCCAGCTACGGTAGTCCAATTTGCTGTAAAACCATTTCCATTAACAAGAGTAGCCGCAGTAGTGGTAGTGGTCGCTGGAATTGGATCCATCAACATATTACTAAAATTAACAGTATTTACCCCTGATGAATTTATACATTTAAAAAAATTAAGAGCTTGTGTAGCAGTTGTTGCAGATTTTTCATCTAATTGTTTGCTAGTCCCTACCCATACATCAAATTTATCATTAGCAACAGATTCTTCACTACCATTTGGAGCTTTATAATTTAATGTTGCCCCACTATTATTAATTACAAATAAAACGGTTTGAGTACCTGAAAAAGTAGTAGCACCATTTGTTGATCCAGCAATATCTCTAACAACAAATTCACCTGCATTAGCAGTACAGTTAAATGCTAATCTTGTATGAAGATCGGCATTAGTTAATGTGGTGTTATTTGAACTAGCGGTAGTCCCTCCTCCAACTGCAAATACCACTGCACTAGTAGATGCACCACTAGAAGCAGAGTTAGCATAATCAAATCTTATCATTAAGGAAGTTGGTGCTCCAAATGAAGCCCCCCTCACTATACCCCATGCATTTGCTGTTCTAGCAAGAGTTAATTTATTACTACCCACAGTAATTGTTGAACCCGCACCAGAAGAAGTAAACCCAGTAAATTGAGCATTTGTTGGAGAAGCTGCAAAATAGGTTCCCGTAGTTTGCACTGAACTAGTTGTTGCTAATGCTGTTGCAAATTGTTGTTGAAATAACTGTCCCAAACTCACATTCCATACCATCAAGAAGAATAGGATTAAAAAATTAGGAAGAATTCCTCTATTTGCTTTTACTTCTTGGCGCGAAATAACAAATAAAGACTCGAGAAGCTTAACGTACTTTTTTACCATGATATTAAAAATTTATGTATTTGACTAACACAAAAATATAGATAAAAATTGTAAAAAATTCAAATAAATATTAACTAATTGTTAACCTATAAAACACATGCATTTTATCGTTTCTATGCGCACTTTATCGATATTTTTTTTTATCAAGTATGTTTATTTCTTACAAAATAAAAATAGCTAAAACAAAAAAAGACCCTCGATTGCTCTAAGGTCTTTTGCATTTATTTAAAGTATATAACTTATCTCTTAACTACCCTTACGGTTTCAATACTATCCTCTTGTGATACAACCACGTTGTAAACACCTGATGGATATCTGTCTCCGATAGTAGCATTCTCTAAATCCGTTACGCTAACTTCACGTTGTTCTATCAATCTTCCAACCATATCGTACACTTTTACGCCTACAACTGATTTACTTGAAGTGGTAACATCTAACATAAAGTTATTGGCAAATGGATTTGGATAGGCCGAAGCTTTAAATGGCAATTTAACTGTTCTTGATGGAGCAGCTGTGAATAAATCACAAGCTGTTGAATAATCTCCAAACACTCCATTTAATTTAATAGCTACCGATACGTTGTAGTTTTTACCTAACTGTGCAATCGAGAATTGATTTAATCTAAAGTTAGAATAAGTAATCACGATTTCTTGTGAATTGGTAATAGACTCTCCACTAATTTCATCTAACTTAACTTTATAGTTAGGGAAACCTGGGTAAGGTGTAATGTTCAACTGTTGGGTTAACGACGTTGGTGTAGCCAATCCACATTGTGATGGCACTAACGATGTAGTTGGGAAGAATGGGGTTTGAACGATACATTCTGAACCAAATCCTGACCATTGTGTTACACTGTTGTTCAATATACTATACTCTACCGCGATAGAATATTGCGTATTGTAGGCTAACGTAATGCCTTGGAATGCTACTAATGATGAGAATCTACTAGCATTTGGTAAGGAATAGTAATACGTCGGCGTTGGCCCATTATCACTTGTCAATCGAATACGGAAACGGTATCCTGTAGCATAAGCTGCTGGACTCGCTGTAATACCTGCATTCATTGTAGCTACTTGTGAACCACAAGTTGGTGCTGCCAATCCAATTAATGGAATCGATGGCGTTGAAACTGTACATTCAGCTCCATAAGGCGCTTCTACTGGTAAACTAGTTACTGGATCATTGTAAGTATATTTTACAGCTACTTGATAACTTGTATTATACTGTAATGGGAAACCAGCAAATGTGTTAGCTCCCACAAAACGAGTGGCTGAAGAAGAGAAACCATACGTCGGTGTTGGTCCACTATCACTTGTCAATCGAATACGGAAAGTATACCCTGTAGCATTCAATCCGCCATTAGCTGAAATTGTAGAAGATAAACTAGCTAATGTAGCGCCACAACTTGCTGAACTCAAAGTAATCAATTGAACGGTTGGTCCAGTTACTGTTATAGTATTTCCGTAGAACGGAACAACTTCGTCATTAATCACTGCTGATACTTTAATAGTATAGGTAGCACCATATACATGAAGTGATGCTGGAATAGTTACATAACGTGAGGCTTGAATAATATCTGACGAGGTAACATTAGTAGTTACATTAGTGATAGAAAAACGATATTTAATATTCGAAGTTCCTGGATAAGTATATCCTACTGCTGGAATGGCTGTTGACAATGATAATAATGTGGTATTGTTGTATGAAGCTGTCATATTTACAACTACTGGCGCACATCCTTCAGACATTGCTCCACTACAATTATCATCAATATTGTTATAACAAATCTCTGTTACTCCTGGATTAATAGTGGCCACAGCATCATTACAATCTCCACCTAAAAGACTATAAGCTGGAGCAAGATTAGAACAAGTTACTTGACTAACCGCTGAATTACCATAACCATCACCATCTAAATCTTGATACCATGTTAGAGCACTTACTACAGATACTACTACTGTAGCTGTATTATTAACTGAACATGGTGAAGTAGCTGATTGTGTATAAGTATAGGTTCCTGCCCCTGTTGGAGCTGGTGACCATGTTCCTCCTGCTGCTGGTGAACCTGTTAAGGCACCAAACAACAATCCTGTTGTTAAAGTAGTCGTAGAACAAATAGATAATGTTCCGTTACTTCCTGCACTAGCTGGTGTTGGCTGAACGGTAACCACTACTGTAGCTGTATTATCAGCACTACATGGTGATGTAGCTGCTTGTGTATATGTATACGTTCCTGCCCCTGCTGGTGCTGGTGACCAAGTCCCGCCTGCTGCTGGAGAACCACCTAAGGCTCCAAACAACAATCCTGTAGTTAAAGTAGTCGTAGAACAAATAGTTAAAGTACCGTTACTTCCTGCACTGGCTGGTGCTGGTTGAACCGTAACCACAACTGTAGCTGTATTATCAACGGTACATGGTGAAGTAGCAGCTTGAGTATAAGTATAGGTTCCTGCACCTGACAAAGCTGGTGACCAAGTTCCTCCTGCCGCTGGTGAACCTGTTAAAGCTCCAAACAACAATCCTGTAGTCAAAGGAGTAGTAGAACAGATCGTTAATGTACCATTACTTCCTGCACTTGCTGGTAAGGCTTGTTCAGTAACAGTTACTGTAGCTGTATTATTAACAGCACAAGGTGAAATAGCAGTTTGTGTATAAGTATAAACCAATCCTATATTAGACCAAGTTCCTCCTGCTGCTGGCGAACCTCCTAAAGCAGCAAATAATTGTGCATTACTTGGTGTTGTACCTGCACAAACAGTTAAAGTTCCATTTGTCCCTGCACTTGCTGGTGCTGGTTGAACCGTAACAACTACTGTAGCTGTATTATTAACAGTACATGGCGAAGTGGCCGCTTGAGTATAAGTATAAGTTCCTGCACCTGCCAAAGCTGGTGACCAAGTTCCTCCTGCTGCTGGTGAACCAGTTAAGGCACTAAACAACAATCCTGTGGTCAAAGGAGTAGTAGAACAGATTGTTAAGGTACCATTACTTCCTGCACTTGCTGGTAAGGCTTGTTCAGTAACAGTTACGGTAGCTGTATTATTAACAGTACATGGTGAAGTGGCAGCTTGAGTATAAGTATAAACCAATCCAACGTTTGACCAAGTACCTCCTGCTGCTGGCGAACCTCCTAAAGCAGCAAACAATTGTGCATTACTAGGAGTAGTTCCTGCGCAAACCGTTAAAGTTCCATTAGTTCCTGCACTGGCTGGTGCTGGTTGAACCGTTACCACTACTGTTGCGGTATTATTACCTGAACATGGTGAAATAGCTGCTTGAGTATAAGTATACGTTCCCGCACCTGCTGGAGCTGGTGACCATGTTCCTCCTATTGCTGGTGAACCGGTTAAGGCTCCAAACAACAATCCTGTGGTTAAAGTAGTAGTAGAACAGATTGTTAAGGTACCATTACTTCCTGCACTAGCTGGAGGTGATTGAACCGTATTTGAAATAGAATTGCTAGTAGCTGTAGTTGAGGATAAAAACGTTCCTCCAGTAACCGTAATGTCAACTGTTACTGCTTGTCCATTAGTTATTCCTGTTGTTGTATAAACATTTGATGAAGAACTTTGTACAGAACTTCCATTTACTTTAAAATTATAAGAAACTGTCCCTCCTCCAACATTAGCAGCGGTAGCAGTAAAAGTTACGCTAGTTCCTAAACAAAATGTATTATCAGCATCGTTACTAACTAAAGAAACTGTTGGTGTATCATTTACCGTTAATACTCCTGTTGAAGCATTAAAACTTGCTGTTTGACCAGCTCCTAAACCAGTAGTTGATAAAGTAGAGGCACTGCTAAGAGCTCCAGGTAAAATAGTGTAGTTACCTCTAGCAGGAGCAGGGCTAAATGCAACACTCAAACCAGAAGTAGTAATTGTAGCAGTATAACCTGATTTTACGACACTTAGTGTTCCTGCTGTAACATTGGTTGCTCCAGTGTAAGTTTTATTATTACCAGAATAAACAACTGTTCCACCATTAACGATTACACCACTTGTATTAATAATATTTCCTGTTAAGTTTAGGGTTCCAGAACCACCATCAAAAGTTACATTACCACCTAAATAAATTTCATTATTAAATGTACAGCTTCCTGATCCAGATAAACTTATTGTTCTAGTGGCTCCACTTGTATTAGGAGCAACATAAATAGAATGACCAACAGTTACTCCATTTATGGCTTGTAAATTAACATTATTCGTTGTTGCAACATCACCAACGTTTAATCCCAAATCTACCCCTCGGTTGCTGGTAGAAGTATTTGTTCCTAAACCAGTTTGAACTCTAACAGTTCCGTTTCCAATTTGTATTTGTCCATTATAAGTATTAGATGAACCATTAACCACTAACGTTCCTGATCCATCTTTTCCGTATTTTGTACCATTATTAGCACCTCCTGTTAAATTTCCACTTAAGGTAAATGATTGTCCAGAAGAAACATCAATAACACCCGCAGAGGAATTATCAATAATATTAATATTTTGTGTTCTTGTTGTAGTTCCAGTCACTGCGAAAGTGGAGGTATTCGCTCCATTCCCGACATTTAAACCTGCCGTCCCTAATGCTGCATTATTTGAAATAGACAAAGTCCCTCCATAAATGGTTGTAGGACCTGAATACGAATTCGTTCCATTAAAAAACACACGTGTATTAGTTTGAACATTTCCTAATTCATCAGTTCCAATATCAATGGGTTTACTAGTTCCAGTTATATTTCCATTAATGGTGATTGTACCGCTTGTATTACTTCCTGCAATTCTTAGAGCAGTAACTCCACCACCTATATCTATAGCCCCTCCAAAAGTAAGGCTTCCTGAATTTTGAGTGGTTATCCAGGATGTTCTTGACCCAGCATCATAAAAATTTACTGTGTTATTTATAGTTTGAGCTACAGTAGACTGACTCAACACCCAACTATTATTAGTACTAAAATCAAATAGACTCACAGGATTACCAGTAATCGTATACGATTTTGCACCTGTAAAAAAAAGTCTCCAAGCACTAAATGGATTACCAGCATCATTGTTACTTGTGGCTAATCCATTCCCTTTCCATTCTAATTGGGCATAAGTAATCCCACCAGAAGTCCAGTTTGAAGTGGTACTCCAATTGTTTCCTGAACCAGTCCATTCTCTAAATACTTGAGAAAAAGAAAATAAAGGAGTTAACAATACTAAATAAAGTAATAATTTTTTCATAATAAGAAAATTAAAAAATTGATTTAAAAAACCTTAATTGTTACATTGTAAATTAAACAATGTGAAATCATGAACAAAAGGAATGTCAGGTTAAAGCAAATTTGGGAGTATAAAACTATAAAATTATATAAACTAAATTACAAAAGGAAACCTTACCACACAAGCGAAAACGTTTTCGTGTTAATAAATTATTGATTTTAAGTTAATAAAGTAAGAAAGCAAAAATAATTACCGGTTAAAATTAGCAAGTCCATAAATACAGGCTTATTGACAAAAAAGCAAAAAAATATCCGCTAAGGCGGATATTTAATATGTTGGAATTAATGAGATTTATTGATATTGCTTTTCATAATACGTTTGATAATCTCCTGAAGTAACGTTTTTAAGCCATTCTTCATTAGACAAATACCAGTCAATAGTTTTTTCTATACCTTGTTCAAAAGTTACAGAAGGCTTCCACCCTAACTCTTTGTTGATTTTAGTAGCGTCTATAGCATAACGTAAATCGTGTCCGGGTCTGTCTTTTACGTAAGTAATTAACTTTTCAGATTCACCTGCTGGGCGACCTAGCTTTACATCCATTTGACGGCAAAGTAATTTTACCAAATCAATATTTTGCCATTCGTTGAAACCACCTATATTATAAGTCTCATGATTCTTTCCTTCATGGAAAACTAAATCAATAGCAATAGCATGATCAATTACAAATAACCAATCACGTGTATATTTACCATCGCCATAAACAGGCAATGATTTATTATTAATGATGTTGTGAATAAATAACGGAACCAATTTCTCAGGGAAATGATTAGGTCCGTAATTATTAGAACAATTTGTAATTACATAAGGCAAGCCATAAGTCTCTCCATATGCTCTCACAAAATGGTCAGAACTCGCTTTTGATGCTGAATAAGGAGAGTTTGGATCATAAGGAGTCGTTTCAGTAAACAATCCCTCAGCTCCTAAACTTCCATAAACCTCATCGGTAGAAATGTGATAAAAACGCTTTCCTTCAAAGTTGTCTTTCCAAATGGTTTTAGCGGCATTCAATAAGTTCATGGTACCAATAACATTGGTTTTAACAAAGGCCAACGGGTCGGTAATAGAGCGGTCAACATGAGACTCCGCAGCCAAATGCAATACGCCATCAAATTGATGTTTTTGGAATAAATCAGTAATAAAATCAGCATCAACGATATCCCCTTTAACAAAAGTGTAATTGGGTGATTGATCAATATCTGCAATATTTTCTAGATTGCCCGCATAAGTCAGGGCATCCAGATTAAAAATTTGATAATTTGGATATTTGGTAACAAATCGTCTCACTACGTGAGAACCAATAAAACCTGCACCACCTGTAATTAATATCTTCTTCATAAATTTAAAATTATAATCTTCCGTCTGCTTTTTCGTTTAATACTCCTTTTACATCAAATAGAACCCCATTAGATTTTTTCAGTTTAGATAAATCAATAGTGGTAAATTCCTTGTGAGCTACACCAAGAACAATAGCATCAAATGTTGCTGAAGGAAGTTCATTTGTAGTAGTTAATTTATATTCATGTGCTACCTCTGATGGTTTAGCCCAAGGGTCAAATATGGTTACTTGAATTCCATAATCCGCCAAAGCATGCACTACATCCACAATTTTGGTATTTCGAACATCGGGACAATTTTCTTTGAAGGTGATTCCTAACATTAATAATTGGGCACCGTTAATAGTAATGCCTTTTTTAATCATCAGTTTCACCACTTGTGAAGCCACGTATTCTCCCATACTATCATTCAGTCGTCTTCCGGCTAAAATAATTTCGGGATGGTATCCTTTTTCTTGTGCTTTTTGAGCCAAATAATAAGGATCTACACCGATGCAGTGTCCTCCAACTAATCCTGGTTTAAACGGTAAAAAATTCCATTTAGTACCAGCAGCTTCTAATACTGCATGGGTATCAATTTCTAACAAATTAAAAATCTTAGCCAGTTCGTTTACAAAAGCAATATTGATATCTCGTTGTGAATTTTCAATCACTTTTGCTGCTTCTGCAACTTTTATAGAGGGAGCTAAATGCGTTCCAGCTGTAATAACTGATTTGTATAACTCGTTCACTCTTTGTCCAATTTCTGGAGTAGAACCTGAGGTTACTTTTAGAATTTTTTCAACCGTATGTTCCTTATCCCCTGGATTGATTCGCTCTGGAGAATATCCCGCAAAGAAATCAACATTGAATTTTAATCCGCTTACTCTTTCCAATACAGGAATACATTCTTCTTCTGTAACTCCGGGATAAACTGTAGATTCATAAATAACAATATCTCCTTTTTTTAAGACTTTACCAACTGTTTCACTTGATTTATATAAAGGTGTCAAATCAGGTCTATTGTTTTTATCCACTGGTGTTGGAACCGTTACAATGTAATAATTACAGTTTTGAATATCTTCAATAGTACTACTGCAATATAATCCGTTTGCATTACTACTTGAACTTACCAATACCCCTTTCAAAGTGGATTCGTCTATTTCTAACGTAGCATCATTTCCTGCATTTAATTCTTGAATTCTATTTTGATTGATATCAAAACCAACTACAGGATATTTTGTAGCAAATAATCTTGCTAGTGGTAACCCAACATATCCTAATCCAATAACTGCTATTTTAATATTCATGAGATTTTTTTAACTAATTGATTTAAAAAAGGGAATTAAATATACTTATTAAATTAAACACCAATAGATTGATATACAAATCCTATTGATTTCATATGCTCAGCATCCAATAGATTTCTTCCATCAAAAACAAACGCTGGTTTTAGCATACTGTCGTATATTTTTTGCCAGTCGTAGTCTTTAAATTCATCCCATTCTGTTAGTATAGCAATAGCGTGGCCGTTTTTACAAGCATCATAAGGGTTATCATACGAAGAAATGTGTTTCTCGTTTTCTGATGGCTTTCTTGTTTCTAGATAATCTAAATCGGAAAGCACTTGTTTTTGAGAAACTTTTGGGTCAAACAAAGCAATTTTTGCTTGTTCGTTAATCAAATCGTCAGCCACATAAATAGCAGCAGATTCTCTAGTATCATTAGTATCTTTTTTAAACGCCCATCCTAAAAAGGTTATTTTTTTTCCTGAAACCGTATTGTATAATGTTTGCACAATATTTTTAGAAAAGCGACGTTTTTGGTGATCGTTCATGATAATAACCTGTTCCCAATAATCCGCTACTTCATTTAGTCCAAATGCTTTTGAAATGTATACTAAATTTAAAATATCCTTTTGAAAGCAAGAACCTCCAAATCCTACTGAAGCTTTTAAGAACTTCGGTCCGATTCTACTATCCATTCCAATTGCTCTGGCTACTTCATCAACATTAGCTTCTGTTTTTTCACACAATTCAGAAATAGCATTGATAGAAGATACTCGTTGCGCTAAAAAAGCATTTGCCACTAATTTTGACAATTCTGATGACCAAACATTAGTGGTTAATATTCTCTCTCTTGGCACCCAGTTAGCATAAACATCAACCAAAGAAGCTATAGCTTTTTGTCCTTCAGGTGTATTTTCTCCTCCAATTAAAACTCGGTCTGGATTCAATAAATCTTGAACAGCCGTTCCTTCTGCTAAAAATTCAGGATTAGAGAGAATTTGAAATTGAACTCCGTTTCCAGTATTATCTAATATACTTTTTAATGCTTCTGCCGTTCTAACGGGTAAGGTTGATTTTTCAACAATAATCTTATTGTTTTTCGCAACTCTGGCAATTTGACGCGCGCAAAGTTCGATATGTTTCAAATCGGCTGCCATTCCTTTTCCAGTTCCGTAGGTTTTGGTTGGAGTGTTAACTGAGATGAAAATTAAATCTGCTTCATCAATAGCTTTATCCACTTCGGTAGAAAAAAATAGGTTTTTCCCACGAGTGCCAGCTACCATCTCGTTTAATCCAGGTTCGTATATCGGAATATTACTAACGTCTTTGTCATTCCACGCAGCAATTCTAGCTTCGTTTAAATCAACTACAGTAACTTTAATGTTTGGGCATTTTTGTGCTATAACGGCCATCGTTGGTCCACCTACATACCCTGCGCCAATACAGCAAATGTTTTTAATTTTCATTCTAATATTTTATTTTAAATTATCCCAATACCATTTCACAGCTTCTTTTAAGCCCTCTTGAAAAGAATATTTGGGAGCATAGCTTACTAATTTTTTTGCTTTATCAATACTTGCCAAAGAATGCGGAATATCGCCAGCTCTATTGGGTCCGTGTATCACTTTAACGTTAGCTATTTCAGCATCAAATTCGGATAAATACTCTTTCAAATAAGAAACCATATCATTTAAAGTGGTTCTATCACCAAAAGCGGTATTGTAAACGGTATTAATAGCTTCCTTATTTTGAGTCAACATCGCTAATTCATTCATCTGAATCACATTATCGATATAGGTAAAATCTCTTGAAAAATTACCATCTCCATTGATAATCGGACTTTCATGCTCCATTAACTGCATTACAAATTTAGGAATAACAGCCGCATAAGCCCCATTAGGATCTTGCCTTCTTCCAAAAACATTGAAATAGCGCAAACCAATAGTTTCTATACCATAAGTAGTACTGAAAATTTCAGCATATAATTCGTTTACATATTTTGTAATAGCATAAGGAGAAAGAGGTTTCCCAATTTTGTCTTCCACTTTTGGTAAGCTTTCCGAGTCACCATAAGTAGAAGAACTGGCGGCATAAACAAATCTTTTAACCCCTGCATCTCTCGAAGCTACCAGCATATTTAAAAAACCAGCAACATTTACTTCATTTGTAGTTATAGGATCGTTTATGGAACGAGGAACCGAACCTAAAGCGGCTTGATGCAACACATAATCAACTCCTGCAACTGCTGCTCTACAGTGTTCTAAATTCCGGATATCTCCTTCAATTAATTTAAAATGATCCAATTTTAAAAATGGGGCAATGTTATGCCTATGTCCTGTAGCAAAATTATCCAAACAAACTACAAAATATGCTTTAGATAAGAAATACTCACAAAGATTAGACCCAATAAATCCAGCTCCTCCGGTAATTAATATGGTCGTTTTAGCTCCTATCATTTACCTAATTTTTTTAATATTCGGTATTTCCATTTTGCAAAAAATGCTGTAGGCTCTTCATCTTCATGGTATCCGCTTCCGTAACCATAGCCATAACTATAGCCATAACCGTAACCGTAGCCATAGCCAACGCCATATTTGGCTTTGTTTTCATATCCATTAAATATGATACTCACATTATTAAGTTCGCCACGTTTGGTTCTATTATTTAATAATGTTAGCATTTCTTTTTTGGTAAAATTTTGACGCACCACATACAAAGTAACATCACAATATTGTGATAATTCTAATGCATCCGAAACTAGTCCAACTGGTGGTGTATCCAAAATGATATAATCATACTTTTTCTTTAATTCCGCAATCAATTCTTTCATCGTATCGCCAAGAATCAATTCGGAAGGGTTTGGAGGAATCGGTCCAGAAGTTATAACATCAAGATATGGAATGTGGGTTTTTTGAATTACCTCATCTAACGTTTTCTGACCAATTAAATAATTTACAGCACCCAAATCATTAAGAATATTGAAATCGTCAAAGATTTTTGGTTTTCTTAAATCCAATCCAAGAATAATCGTTTTCTTTTCGCTCAAGGCAAAAACAGTAGCTATGTTTAAGGAACAGAATGTTTTCCCTTCACCACTGACGGAAGAGGTTAACATTAATGTCTTCGTCCCAGAAATACTTTGCTTTTTATATAAAAATTGAAGTGACGATCGAATAGCTCTAAACGATTCCGAAAGGGCCGATTTAGGTCTTTCAAACACCGACAAATTACTTTCCGAATGTTTAACTCCAACAATTCCGATTAATGGCAATTGAGTTTGTGATGAAATATCTTCAATGTTTTGCACTGAATTGCTAATAAAGAAGATAAAAAACACTAATACCAGCGGGATGATTATTCCCATGAAGAAAGCCAAAACATAATTCACACTAGTTTTTGGACCTAATAGTCCGCCACCAACATCTTTAGCTGGATCTATAATTTGAATATCTGGTAAATTCGCTGCTTTTACAATAGAGGCTTCGCTCCTCTTTTGTAAAAAAGTATTATAAATGTTATCACTCAAATTATATTTCCTAGACAACTTTAACCATTCTTGTTTGTTTTCCGGTAGTTTGCTAATTTCAGCTTCTACAACACTTATTTTTTGATTGGCTAAATTCAAATCATACAACAAGGCATTTCTATAGGAATTAATATTTTCAAGCAATACTTTCTTAACCGATTGTATTTCATTATCTATTCTTTCATAGTACACCTCTCCTTTAATAGAATAGGCCAATTCAGATCGTTGTATCGATAATGAAATCAATTTAGAAACATTGGTATTAATGTTAGGTTCTTCAATCCCTGCAACGGTTGGCGCTGGTAATTTCGAAAAATCAACACTGCTTTTTAAATAGTTTTTTAAAGTGTTTAAGTAAGCAATCTTTCTTTCAACATCGTCTTTCTTAGTATCATAATCTAACAGACGTTGTTTATAATCTAAGCCTCCTTGCTCAATGTCGATTATGTTATTATTCTTTCCGAAATCCTTTAACTCATCGCCTGAATTTTTCATTATCTTTTCCATAGAAAGCAATTGCTTATCAATGAAATTAATGGTGTTTTCAGCAAATTTATTTTTATTGTCTAATTGTCTTTTTATCAATACTTCAACAGTAGCATTCAAAAAATCAACCATTCTGTTTTTGTTGTTTCCTTGCACACCTAGTTTAAGAATGGAGCCTGCTTTTTCATCCATAGACACATTAATTCCCATACAGTTAGACACTGTTTTATCGAAATTATTGAAACGAACGGAGATTTCTTCACCAATATTCCCAGTATCCGTAAAAGTAGATGAATTTAGCCTCCAATGAAGAAAGGGTAAATTTACGTCTTCTCCTACCCTACATATTTTTTTAAACTCTTTATTAGGAACAGGAATTGTAGTAATCTTGTTGTCTGAATACCGAATAACTGGCACTAAAGTAGCATGAAATGGGATAGTAATTTGATAAGTCTTATCAGATATCATTTTTACTTTTACAAACTGCTCCAGTAACTGAAATTGATTTTTATCTGCAACAACTTTAAAAGGAATCTCACCATAGACATCTTTTAAGAAATACTTAGTTTGTAATAAATAGTCAATATACAATTGCTTATTATCTACCACAATCTCGTTATGTGACCTTGATTTAAGCGTTGTAGAAATCATCTGAACTTTATCAGAAGTTCCGCCCCAATTGAAGACTAAACTGGTATTAGAAGTAAAAAAAGGATTGTTTTCCTCTTGAATGGTTATTGTAGTTTCAACACCATAAATTTTTTGTTTCCTAACGTTTACTTGATGCGCTATAGAAAAGGCAATGATTAATGCAATAACAAACCACTTCCAATAGCTCAAAGTCTTAATTAAAAACCCTTTGAAGTCAAAACTATTTTGTTGGTCAAAAAAAGTAAAATCTTTTACGTCTAACATGAAAAATGGAATTAGTTTCTAAGTAACAAATAGGTTGTTGTTGCTAATGATAACAAAGTAATTATGGTAGTAAGTGACTCTATACCTGTTTTCCCTGTTCCCCATGTTTTTTGTTTCAAGGGCTTAACATAAATGTAGTCGTTGGGTTGAAGGTAGAAACAAGGTGAATTAACGGCTTTACTATCTGTTAAATCTATAGTAAATGTTTCACTTCCTTGAGGATATCTTCTAATTACTTTCACATCCTTTCTGTCGCCAGTAATTGCAATATCACCAGAATTAGCAATAGCTTCCATGATATTTACTTTGTCTTGATACAAAACTTTAGTTCCGGTAGTACCCACTTCCCCATTAATAGTATATCTAAAACCAGCCTGTTTAACGGTAACAAAAATACCAGCCTCCGTTTTAAAATATTGATCGTGAAGCATTTTCTCCACTTTAACTCTTACTTCTTCAATGGTAAACCCTAAAACATTAATTTCTCCTAAGATGGGCATTCTAATATTACCATGATCATCAACAGAATAACCATTAAAGTAACTACTTTGCTCACTAGCTACCATAGTATTTTGAGCTCCAGAAGTATTAAAGATTTCAACTAATTTAGGATCTATTGCTTTTATAGTAATCAGTAAGATGTCATTAGTTTGAAGACGATAAGGTTTTTGATTTGAGGGTGTAACCGTTTGAGGGTTGGTGTCGTTTTTATCTTGTAAATAAATCAAATCCTTTTTAGGGATACATGAAGTGACTAAAATACTCAATAGCAGTAATAAATATATTTTGGGTTGGTTCATTATTTTTAATAAAAAATTAGCAAACAAAGATAGTTTTTCAATTCTAATTACAAAAATGTAGTTTGCTATTATTTTGTTATATATTTTTTAAGGTATTTTCAAACGGTATGCGGTTCAAAATACTACGTCCTAAAGTCACTTCATCAGCATATTCCAATTCATCGCCAACTGCAATTCCTCTAGCAATCGTAGAGGTTTTCAAGGGATAGTCTTTGATTTGTTTGAAGATGTAAAAGTTCGTTGTATCGCCTTCCATTGTAGAGCTTAAGGCAAAAATTAATTCTTCAATTTCTCCTGATTTTACCTTGGCGACCAAAGAAGCAATAGTCAATTGATTCGGACCAACACCATCTATCGGCGAAATTTTACCTCCCAAAACATGATAAATCCCCTTAAACTGATTCGTATTTTCAATAGCCATGACATCGCGAACATCCTCGACTACACAAATAATTTTGTGATTTCTCTTAGGATTATTACATATTTCACATACGTCAACATCTGAAATATTATGACAGGAAACACAAAATTTAATATTATCGCGCATCGTTGTCAACGCATTGGACAAAAAATGAGTCTGCTCCGAAGGTTGTTTTAACAAATGCAATACCAATCGCAAAGCCGTTCGCTTCCCAATACCTGGCAATTGCGCCATTTCGTTAACTGCTTTTTCTAGCAATTTTGATGAAAATTCCATTTGGCAAATTTAGAGAAAAGAACAAAGAACAAAGAACAAAGAAAGCAGAACTTTTCATCAAAATAATCGTCTTTACTCTTTCTTCTTTGTTCTGTATTCTTTTTTTGTATTTTGGCTTTCTGTAAAACCTGAACTTATGTCACCAACTACGATTCTTATTATCATCATTCTTTATTTTGGTTTACTGATTTTGATTTCCAATTTAGTCAGTAAAAAAAGCTCCGACAATGATACTTTTTTTAAAGCCAATAAAAACTCTAAATGGTATTTGGTGGCTTTCGGAATGATAGGAACAGCGCTCTCTGGCGTTACTTTTATTTCGGTTCCAGGGGAAGTGGGCAATCCCGATTTACAGTTCAAATACTTCCAGTTTGTTTTGGGAAATGCCATTGGGTTTTTAATCATTGCCAAAGTCTTACTCCCGCTATATTATCGTATGAATCTGACCTCCATTTATGGTTATATCGAGCAACGTTTAGGGGTTGTCAGTTATAAAACGGCTGCTACTATTTTCTTAATTAGTCGAACAATTGGTTCAGCTTTCCGACTCTATTTAGTGGTGATTGTATTACAACGTTATGTATTTGATTCTTTTCACGTGCCGTTTGCTTTAACCGTTTTAATTTCACTCGGATTGATATTCGCCTACACTTATCGTGGTGGTTTAAAAACGATTATTATTACCGATAGTTTGCAAACATTCTTCTTAGTTTCTTCTGTGTTTTTGACGATATTTTTCATTTGCAGCAGTTTAGATTTTACTTTTTTTCAAGCTTTTGAAGCCGTAAAACAAAGCAACTACTCTAAAATATTCTTCTTTGACGATTATCTGAAAGGGAATTATTTTTGGAAACAAATCTTAGGGGGGATTTTTGTAACTATTGCTATGGTTGGATTAGACCAAGATTTGATGCAAAAGAATTTAAGCTGCAAAAACATTGGCGAAGCGCAAAAGAACATGTTCACTTTTACCGGAATTTTTGTGATCATCAACATCTTCTTCTTAAGTGTTGGAGCCTTACTGTATATGTTTGCTGAGAAAAATGGCATAGCCGTTCCGATGGTAGATGATGTAGCTAGAACCGATTTTCTTTTCCCTGAAATTGCGCTAAAATCATTAGGTATTGTTCCAGCAGTAGTATTCTTATTGGGATTGACAGCAGCGACATTTGCTACGACCGATTCGGCACTGACTGCTTTAACGACATCCTTCTGCGTTGATTTTTTAGGTATGGATAAAACCGAAAACCAAAACAAACCCAATGTAGTTAGAACAAGACATTTTGTTCATATTGGATTTTCAATTCTTATGTTTTTGGTAATTGTGATATTCAATGCGGTGAATGATGCTTCAGTAGTAAAGATGATTTTCAAGATTGCTTCCTACACTTATGGACCACTTTTGGGATTGTATGCTTTTGGGTTGTTTGTGAAATCAAAAACAGTGCATGACAAACTGGTGCCTTTTATCTGCTTAATTTCTCCAGCGATATGTTTCTTTATCAGTAAGTATTCGGTTGAACTTTTTGGCGATTATACTTTCGACAATGAATTAATCATCGTAAACGGATTCATCACCTTTATCGGATTGCTTTTAATCAGTAAACCAGCGACTCAAAATACGCGTTACTAATATTGATTGGTCGCCAATAAAACCAAAGTACAAGCTACTTCTACTTTGATACCGTTGCCTTGTAATAACTGATAAAACTCGGGGTTCTCCGTTCCAGGATTGAAGACAACACGCTTGGGTTTTGTTTCGATAATGTAATTATAATACTCCCTTTGACGCACTGGATTTAGATACAATGTCACCGTATCAATATTTTTAAGTGGAATGTTTTTGGTTCGGATAGTAATGCCAGCCACTTCTCCCATATTAGAGCCAATCGCAATCACTGAATGCCCTTTTTCGACCAACATCGTAATCGCTTTGAAGGCGTATCTTTCTGGTTTTGTGGTAGCCCCAAGGACCAAAGTCTTCTTATTTTTCATGATTTCATTTCTTGGTGTCAAAGATAATGGTAACTTTATAATTCGGAAGATTTATTTAACTTCTATTTAATATTTAAAGTAAAACTGAGGAATTACCTTTGCCAAAAAAACTATGGAGCTTTTTCTTTTTCTATTTGCGGCGCTTTTTTCAGTGCTGAATCCTATTGGAACCGTGCCTATTTTTGTGGGCTTAACTCAAGATTACACTAAAAAAGAACGTTCTAGAGTTTCGCTTTGGACCGCCATAGATGTTTTCATTATTCTAATTATTTCATTTTTCATCGGACAATATGTGTTGACCTTTTTCGGAATAACCATTAGCGCACTTCGAATTGCTGGAGGTATTATTATTGCCAGTTCCGGGTTTTCGCTTTTGAATGGAAAGTTCAGTAAAAATCGTGGGATTGATAAAAAAGTCCAACAAGATATTGAAAACAGAAATGACATTGCTTTAACGCCATTAGCCATGCCGATGCTTGCTGGTCCGGGTTCTATTTCGTTATTGATTGCCTTTTATCAAGAGCACAATACTACTCATGAAATTCTTATTTCCTCCTTTGCTATTTTTATAGTGGCTTTTGTTGTTTTTTTAATTCTTCGCAGTGCTCATTATTTAGCCAAATACCTTGGAGCTTCTGGAATCGTAGCTATTTCTAGAATCATTGGATTTCTAACCATTGCTATAGGAATTCAATATATCATTAGCTCTGTTTTGAGTATTGTTAGAGGAATTTAATTAATTACGAATTGAAAATTACGACACGAGATTTGCTCGACTGTATGGAGCGTAGCGGAATAAATTACGAATTTTGAGAAAGTATTCTGTATCTAAAAAATAATCCTTTATAGCTTCTTCGAGTTATGTTCGATATTGGTTCGCAAAGGGGTAGTACAATCCCGAACAAAACCCCATGGAGACATCCATAAAAAAATCCCAAAAGCTATATTAGTTTTTGGGATTCTTTGAAAAGTAGTATAATCGTTTAGGCTTTCGGAAGGAAAATTTCGGCCATCATGCAGCGAGCACTTCCACCTCCACAAGCTTCGATAGTGTCTAAGCTAGAATGAATGATTTCTACATGGGCTTCTAGTTGGGCGATTTGTTTTTTGGTTAAGCTTTTATAAGCTGATTCACTCATCACCAAAAATCGCTCGTCATTTTTCCCTTTTACTTCTAACATGTTTCCTGCAAAGTTGTTTACCTGATCTTCTGTGATTAGGATGATTTCTTTGTCGTCTCCACGAAGACTATCAAGGACCATTTTGCGTTCTTTTTTGTCATCGATACAATCGGCACAAATTACGGCAAACGTATCGCCAAGGCACATCATTACGTTGGTATGATAAATTAGTTTTCTTTCGCCATTTACGGTTTGAAACGCTTCAAAAATTACGGGCGTAAATTCAAAATCTTCACAAAACTCAATCATCAATTCTTCATCGGCTCTTGGAGAAAGGGCGCAATAAGCTTTCCCGTTTTCTCGGTCTAAAAGCAAACTTCCTGTGCCTTCTAAAAAAACATTGTCTTCTTCTGCCAAAGTATAATCCATGATTTCATTGATTTCGAAACCTTCGTCTTCTAAAACATCCAAAATATCTTCTCTTCTTTCGGCACGGCGATTTTCGGCAAACATGGGATATAACACCACATCTCCACTTTCGTGAAAGGAAATCCAGTTGTTAGGAAAAATACTGTCTGGCGTATTAGGCTCTAAAGTATCTTCGACGACAGTTACCTGCACACCTACTTTTCGCAATTTATTGACAAACGCATCAAACTCGGCTTGAGCCTTAGCATTTACCGTTTCTGGCGAGAGTCCGTCCAGTACTTTTTGATAATAATTATTTACGGCAGTTTGCTCGTTCATACGAAACGCTACAGGGCGAATCATCAGTATGGCATTGGTAGTTTGTTTCATGTTAGTCTCTTATTAACGGTAATGTTGAACATCTCAACAGTCCTTCTTGTTTAGCAATCTCTGCGTATGGTATTTCTTCTACTGTAAAGCCATTATTACGAAGCCAATGATTTAATCTTGTAAAGTTTTTTTCAGAAACCACTACAGTATCGTCTATTGAAAACACATTGGAATTCATGTCATACATTTCGTCTCGAGTGATGTGAAAGAGGTTTTCTTTGCCAAATAATTTCACTAAAAACACATAATCTGCTTCTTCACGGAAGCCACTTTTATAGATGATTCCTTTGTTCTTACCCACAGGTTGAAAACAACAATCTAAGTGTAAGGCATTGTCTCGAGCTTCTAATTTTGACTTGACTAAATCAAATTCTTTCACCATTTTATTGGGAAATAATGCTTTGATATAATTGACCCCTGCCATATTGGTTCGGGCTGTAATGTAATCTTTGTAATCAGAACCCTTATAAGTTCCTATGAAAATATAATCGTTCCAAAGCATCACGTCTCCGCCTTCAATATGCACTTCCTCTGGAGGACGCACCACTTTTGCTGGATTGATTTGATCAATAACATACTGGACGGCATCTAATTCTCGTTCCCTATCAGGCAAAATATTAGCCTTAATAAAAATATCATCAATGACGAATCCGATGTCACGGGTAAAGATTTGGTTATAGTTTTCAATCATTTCAGGACGAAAAACTTGTACCTCATACTTTTGAAATACTTGATTAAAAGCTTCCATTTCTTTGACCATATCCTCTTCTACAGGATAGGTTCCTGCTAGAATGTGTTCTAGTGATTTGGGATCGTAAGCTTCTTCTTTTGTTGGTGTTGGACCATTATTAACGGCGGAACCGAGCACTACGGCTCTTAATCTTGACGTTTCGTTTTTTACATTTAATTGTAGCATAAAATAGCTTTTGGCTTGGGACAAATATAAAAAAGCTTCTCGGTTAGGAGAAGCTTTGTTTATAAGTATTTAGGGAAAAACTAGTTCTTTATCAACTTTTCGGTTACTAATTGTCCGTCTTCAGAAGTAATGTTGATGATATAAATACCATTGGCATAACGGCTTACATCGATTTGGGTTCTATCTGTTTTTTCTACTTGTTTTTCATCAACCACTTTACCGTCAATGGTGGCAATACTCACTCTACTGAATTGAGCTCCTTTCATTACAATTTCGATGGTGCTACTGGATGGATTTGGGATAATAGCAAATCCTTTGATTACTTTAACCAAATTAACCGTTTCTTTACCCATTGCTGGTTGACCATTAGTTACCACACTGTTCTGAGTTGGTGTTTTATAAGTAAAGTTGCCAGAGCATCCTTCGGGATAGGCAGAAAATTGGGAACCAAACACGGCTTCAAAACCAGGATTAAGTTCTACAAAATTGGTGGCATGATACACTACTCCATTAGACAAAACGTTATCACCTACTGAAACAATATTGGCTGCTTTAATCCAATCTGATCTTTCCTTAGTCTTCAGCAGTGGTGTTGCTAAATTATTGACATCATCTGCAGGCGAAATTAAGGTTAAGGTTGCTTTGCAACAATTAGTAAAGCTCACATCGGGGCCGATATTCGCTGAGTTATCGGATATGGTATAAATAAAATTTCCAGCTGGGCAATGCACATTAAAATTGGCATCTATTTGGAATTCAAAATTACCATTCGGATCTGCTCCAAATAAACTTGGTGCAACCGTAAAACAAAAGGTTGAACTCGTAAGTTGTGTTGGTGCATTTATGGTTCCAACTATCGCTCCGTTTTGAGTTATATTAAGAACAATTGAACTTAAAGTGGCATTAACAGGAGACTGATAAGTTCCACAAACCTGAATTGGGGTATTTCCAGACATATCTGGGCAATTGAGATTTGTTGGGTCCGTATTTAAGGCTCCAAGTTGAGGATTGGCGCAAACCGTTCCGCAAATATTATCTATATAAACTGTTCCAAAATGGGCTGAAGGTTGGCAATCACTAACGGTAAATTCTATAGTTCCTGGTTGGTTTAGAATTTCTCCCACATTCAATCGGGCACAAATCCAATCGGTATAAAGCACTCTTCTTTTACTGCTAACATAGATTACATTGAACAAACAATTGTCTGGATTAGCAATGATACAAATTTCATCTACCACATTACCAAATTGGTCTTTAGCTCTAACCCTGAAAAAAGGTTGTATAGGTTGTCCGTGAGCTGGCTTATTATCCATTACCAATGAAAAATTAAAATCAATGGTAGCTTGATTTATATTGGGAAAATAGCGAGAAACTGTGGTTTGATCGGAAGAGCCTAAACCTTGTTCATTATTTAACTTAATACACTTGCTACCTCCACCTCCACTAGTGAATAGTGTTGGGACGTTTACTCCTAAGCCTGCTAAAGTGGGGTCATACTGTTGGTATCCTGGACTGGTATTATCAATTAAAGTTACGGTGGCGTTCATATCGTTTACCACTGGAGTCACCACATTGGTAGCGGTCATTACTGATGGCGTTGCGCATGACAAGAAAAATGCTGTTCCAGAAGCAGGTTGCGGATGCGGGTCAGACCAAAAAGAATAGCCTGCGGTTCCGTTTTCAAAATCTCCGTTTACACATTGCTGTTGTAAAATAACAGGAATTGGTTTTGCATAATACTCGTCTTTTACCTCTGGATTTTGAATAAAGAATAGTTTTCTTAATTCAAAGACTTTCGTTTTTAGAATTGCATTTTGCAACTCGGCGTCGGTGAATTCTTCTTCACTTCTTAGATGCTGAATGAGCTCATCGTTAACTTGTTGCGATAATTCATAATTGTTAAGATTTTCATCTATAAATTTTTGAATTTCCGCTTCCGTCCGACTGGCATTTGAAATCCTAGTATTTTCAGCATTTAGATACTCATTAAGTTGTGCTGAGATAATACTTGAATTAAAACAAATAGCACAAACTAGTATTGTTTTTACTATCCTGTTCATATCAATCTTCGTTAGCAGTTAATTTTCTCACTAGAGTTTTTAGCTCTTCAATGTCTTTGTTGTTTTTTTCAATGGCTTTATTTTGCTCTATGATGTAAAGCGTTAATTCTTCAATTTTAGCCATGTGTTTCGCTTGCATTTCGGCTAAATCAAGTCCGCTTTTTGATAATTCACTTGCTGAGTCAATACCTGGTAAATGTTTGTTTGCCGTAATATATTCTTCCACATTTTTTAATGGCATTAAATTGTAATTTTTTTCAAAAACATAATCCGCCCAGTTAGCCGTACTTCTTAGTGCTACCTTTACTTTTTCTGTCAAGATTCCACCTTCTACAAATAACTTATAATTTCCAGTAGTACTTGGATAAGCAGCTGTTGAACCAAGGTATATTTTTCCATTTGAAGTGCTATTGGCTGTTTTAAACCAAATATTACTATTATTCATATCCACAATTCTGTTGCTATTGATTGTTGTGGCTTGGTTTATAGTTCCATTGTTAGCATAAAGGCTGTTATCTACTGAACTGATTTGAAATGGAGAAGCAGTTGAACCATTACCAGTTACAGTAATATTACTATTTCCAGAAACTACACTTGTAGTAGGAAGAGTTACTGTATTACCATTGGATATAGCTAAAGTATTACCCGTTAATGTTAAAGATTGAGCATCTGTATCGGTATAGGTTGGCAAGGTAAAAGAGCCACCACCATTAGAAAGCGTTACTGTATTTCCAGTTTGAGTGATAGTTTGAGGCACATCAGTGTATGTTGGAAGTGTCACACTATTTCCGTTTGAGATAGCTAATGTATTCCCTGTTAATGTTAAGGATTGTGCATCGGTATCGGTATCCGTTGGCAAGGTAAATGTCCCTCCTCCATTAGAAAGCGTAATCGTATTTCCAGTTTGAGTGATAGTTTGAGGCACATCAGTGTAAGTTGGAAGTGTCACACTATTTCCGTTTGAGATAGCTAATGTATTCCCTGTTAATGTTAAGGATTGTGCATCAGTATCTGTAAAAGTTGGTAAAGTAAACGAACCACCACCATTAGAAAGCGTAATCGTATTTCCATTTTGAGTGATAGTTTGAGGCACATCAGTGTAAGTTGGAAGTGACACACTATTTCCGTTTGAGATAGCTAATGTATTCCCTGTTAATGTTAGAGATTGTGCATCAGTATCTGTAAAAGTTGGTAAAGTAAACGAACCACCACCATTAGAAAGTGTTATTACCCCTCCTTCAGCCTGGGTAAGCACTTGAGGTACATCGGTATACGTTGGAAGTGTTACACTGTTTCCATTGGATATTGATAAAGTATTTCCTGATAGGGCTATAGTTTGTGCATCAGTATCAGTGTCTATTGGTAGTGTAAAAGACCCTCCACCTTGAGAAAGTGTAATGGTGTTCCCTGATTGTGAAAGCGTTTGTAATTCATTAGTTGTACTACCATCAACTTCTGTAAAAGTAGGTACTGGTAAATTTACTGGACTACTTGCCACACCATTAACAGTAGTTACTAATTGATTATTTGTATTGATAGCATTAGAAATAGAGTTGACAATAGGTGTTTGTGAAGCTATCCCATTTACATTGCTATTCATTACATTGGCCGTTGACGATAGAACGTTACTATCCACAACATTATTTATTTTTTGAAGCACTACATCACCAGTAGCATTAACACTTAAAAACTTATTGTTTTGTTGCACAGTAACCGCATTGAAATTGCTTGTTAGATTTGTAAAACGCAGTCCAGAGTTTCCATTAGTTCCTTGAGTAATTTCTAATTTATTATTGGGGGCACTTGTTCCTATTCCGACTTTACCTTCTACAAGCAAACCATTAACTGGAGCAACTTCACCAGGGACTATTCCATTAGGAGTAAAATTTTTACCTATTACTACAGCACCACTTACATCTAATTTATTGGCTGGGATAACATTATTCCCCAAACCTATCCCCATATTTCCGTATTTGTTAACAAAAATTCTTTGCATTCCAGAACCATCAGAAATTATAACTGATTTACTAGTATCATTCCCTGCTAAAAGAGATGTCGAGGGTAGTTTTTGTACAGCTATTCTATTACCTATGAATACATTTTGACTTCCGTTTAATAAATTAATTGCGGTTTCAGTACCTAAGAAAATATTACTGTCTCCAGTTTCTAAATTTCTTGGTGTTGAGCAGCCAACTGCAATATTATTATTTCCTAAATTGGTTAATAAAGAGGCATAACCAATGGCTGTGTTATTGTAACCTTCAAGATTTGCTTCTAAAGTTCTGTGTCCAATGGCAATATTTCGAGAACCCGTTGTGTTGTTTACTAAAGTTCTAGTTCCGAAAGCAGCATTTAAAGAACCTGAGCCATTAGAAACTAATGAACCATTACCAAAAGCACAATTAAAACCTCCAGTAGAGTTAGATAGTACTCCTATTCCGAAAGCACTGTTGCTGCTGCTAGTATTATTAATTAAAGCATTTTTACCAAAACCGGTATTGTAGTTTCCGGTATTATTTAGACCTGCATTCTCTCCTGAGAAAGTGTTATCTACTTGCGCATTTGTCGTAAATACGATACCGAAAAAAGATAGGATTGCAAAAAAATAGGTAGTTTTCATTTTCATAGCAGAACATTTTAAAATTATAAAATCAATCAAAAACACATCTTTATTTTTCTAAAAATGGTATTGATTTTGTTCTGTTATTTTGACATATCAAATGTATTTTTATTTTTTAAAATAATCTACAAAATACACATAAAATCGATGAATTACATATATTTATAAATTGATTAAGACAATATCTTACATTTTGATAGGTAACTATATATTACTTTGCAGTAATGAAAAAAGAGTGTTAAGTTTGGGATTTATCCAAAGTTTGAAAATACGCTAAAACTTGTGTTGTCTTAAGGTAAAAATCGACAACGAGTGCGGACGGCTTTGCAATGTTCGGCAACTATTTTGCGTCAACTTTAGACTTGTGCCTAATTCAGTCGTTTTGTGGTGGCTCACTAAGTCCCCCTATCGTGTGGAAATGCAAAGATAATAAATTGTAACTTTTTGCGTTTATATAACGTATAATGTTATGTGATAATGATGTAAACAATTAACAGAACTTTACAAATACATCAAGAACTTTACTACTATCTTTGTATAAGATATAAGTAGTTTACTTACATTAAACGGATAAATATGCATTTCATCGATTATTTTCATATAATCAATAGAATACTAATTACTTTTATTTCGAAATAAAACCATATCATGAAAACTACAACAGTAGATAAAAGCAAAGTAAAAACTCTTGAAGATTTTAAAAAACTTCAATGGACAAATGTATCAGCTAAACAAAAAGCCGATGTGTATTGCGCTATTGCTAAAATACAATCTTCAGTAGTAAAAATAGCTTAATGGCTTACGAAATAACTCCGCAAGAGCTATATGGATGGGCTATGTATTACTTTAATACTCCGACCCAAAAAATTAATGTTGCTTTTATGCATTTAGAAGACAATAATTATATGTCTATAGTATTTTCAGAAGACGGAAATCCAATAAACAATCCTCACGATGATAACTTTATAGAAACTATAGACGGTATTATAAATCAATTTGATGATAATAGAGGGTTAACATATCAAATGTATGCAGAATAAAAAAGCTCCTTAATTGGAGCTTTTAAAATAGTCGTAAAATACTAATAAAATTACGCTTGAATACTAAGGTTAAATGTATTAACAGATTTTATCAATAAAAACGCGAGTAGTTACTCGGGTTTTTGAGATTCATATTCTGAAAGCCATTTTTCAAATATTCCTATTCCAATTTTTAATCTTTTTAAAATACTTCGTATTTCTACTCTTAAAATCAAATCTTCGTTTGGGCGAATAGAAATTCTATACAAACAATTTGGACATCTATAAGTTCTCAAATTTGTCCTGTCATCCTCAATCTTACAATTTAAGTCTTGTAAAAACTTTATGAAAACCTCTGGCGATATTGCTTTTTCTGTACTTGCCATTAAAATTCCATTGCCATTTTTTTCAACTCAGCTTTTTCGGGTATATTAAACATCTTTTTTGCATCATCAAACGTCATTTCACTTTTTTCAACACGTTTCTTAAAGAAGTCATTTTTTTCCCAACCTAATTCACGTATTTCAGCATAAAAATTGGACTCGCCCATTTTATTGAAATCACTCATTAATAACTCTACTTGTATCGTTAAAAAATTTCTTGCCTCCTCTTCAGTAGAACCAGATGATGCTAGCATCATGCTTGGTATAACTAAAACGTGCTTATTGTTAATTTCATCAAAATAACCTAAACCACTTAAGTTAGCCTCAAGAACTTTCTTGCCGTTATATTTAATTATTTCTATATTTTGTGACATAATGTTTAAATGTAATTTAAAAAATACGAATGTAAAGATAATATCTTTTTAATACAACAACAACAAATTATTAATTCATTAAGAATTGTTGTTTGCAATTATTTTTTATCCTTGTTAGGGTTAAATTTAGATGCTTGTTTTAGCATTTTATTAAAAGTTGATAGTTCTCTATCGTCAACAAACTTTTCAAAGCTATTCTTTCGTGTAAATCGATTTTTTTTCTTTTCGCCTTGTTCGGTTATAATTATCTCAATATAATCTGCATCGTCAAGGTTTATCCCCAAAAGTTGTTCGGCTTCTTTTACAGAGTAATATATTTCCCCGTCAAGTTCCATTTTTAATATTGTATCTAATTTACTTAAGTCCATTAGTGAATAAGCATTTTATAAGTTGTTCTATTTTCACCATTCGAAAGTAATAAATTTATTCTGTCCTCTGTAGACAAATCTCGTGTATTATATCTATAAACAAACTCGTCAACGTATAACTGCAAATGTTTTTTAGATGTGAAATGATAAATCCCAATAATACCACGTTTTAATAAACTCCAAAATCCCTCAATAGTATTTGTATGTATATTTCCTCTAACATATTCATTTTTGTTATGTTTTATATATTGGTGGTCGTAGACTTTGCCCAATGCTCTATAAGAACGATGTTCGTCTGAATATAATACAGAACCTATTTCGACTGATTTAAGTACTTGTTCTTGCAATTCTATAGATGTAGCGTGATTTACAGTTTTAGCATAAACTTTACCTCCACGCTCGACTGCTCCAAATACAATATCTTTCCCGAAATAATTTGCACTACTACGTTTGTGAACAGGTCTATTTTTATCCTTTCCTCCCACATACGTTTCGTCGCATTCAACTTCATTGCGTAGTTGTATCTCACTATCAATCTTAAAACAGTTTCTTATCCGTTGCAACATAAACCAAGCAGACTTTTGAGTAATATCTAAATCACGACTTAATTGTAAAGAGGATATTCCCTTTTTATGCGAAGTTGCAATAAAAATAGCTAAGAACCATTTTTGTAAAGGCATCTTAGTATTGTCAAACAAAGTATTTGTCTTAACATTAAAATTCTTTTGTGTGTTCTTGCACATATAACCATTTTTGGTTTTATATACCTTTGAACTTGCATCGAAAGGACTAACTACATTGCCGTCCCAACGTATTCTCTCGAAATGCTCAATGCACGATTGTTCGTCGGGAAACGCTTGTAATAAGTCAATTACTGATTTAATTTCTTTGTTAAACATACCTAAATTGTTTAAAGTTTAAGCAAATATAAGAAGTAAAATGCAGTAAAAAAAATATATTTACTGCAAAATTGTATATAATACCCTTTTGATAAATTCTCTTTTACAAGTTATTTTCACAAAAAAACTCCTTACGATGGTAAGGAGTTTTATAAACTATAAAATGAATAATCTTTATCTTTTATCCATGGCTTTAAATTCTCTTAAAGGATAGCCGGTGTATATTTGTCTTGGTCTTCCTATTGGCTCTTTATTGATACGCATTTCTTTCCATTGCGCAATCCAACCTGGTAGACGACCAATAGCAAACATCACTGTAAACATATCCGTTGGAATACCTAAAGCACGATAGATGATTCCTGAATAGAAATCAACATTTGGATATAATTTTCTTGATACAAAATAATCATCTACTAAGGCAGCCGCTTCAAGTTGTTTGGCGATATTTAAAATTGGATCGTCTACCCCTAAGGTACTTAAAACCTCATCAGCGGCTTTTTTGATAATTCTGGCTCTTGGATCGAAGTTTTTGTAGACTCTGTGTCCGAATCCCATTAAACGGAAAGGGTCATCTTTATCTTTAGCTTTTGCCATATATTTAGCGGCATCCCCACCATCTTTTTGAATGGCTTCTAACATTTCTAACACTGCTTGATTAGCACCTCCGTGTAATGGACCCCAAAGAGCAGAGACTCCAGCAGAAATAGACGCGAACAAGCCAGCGTGTGATGAACCTACAATTCTAACGGTTGATGTAGAACAGTTTTGCTCATGGTCTGCATGCAGAATAAATAGTTTATCAAGGGCATTTACTACTACTGGATTTGAAGTATAAGGTCCGGTAGGTAATTCAAACATTAAGTGCAGGAAGTTCTCCACGTATCCTTTTGTGTTATCATAGTAGTTTAATGGATAGCCCATCATTTTTCTATACGTCCAAGTAGCAATGACCAAGAATTTACCCATGGTTTTACACACGGCTTCGTACATTTCTTTTTCATTTTCCACGTTAACTACTTTTGGATTAAAAGCAGTTAAGGCACTAGTAAGTGCAGAAAGCACACCCATTGGATGAGCCGTTTTTGGGAAACCGTCAATGATGTTTTTCATTTCTTCGTTTACCAAAGTATATTTTCTTATATCTGTTTCAAACTGTTCTAACTGGGTTTTAGTAGGTAGTTCTCCAAAAATTACTAAGTAAGCTACTTCTAAAAAATCGGCTTTATCAGCTAAATCTTCTATGGCATAGCCTCTGTAACGAAGAATACCTTCTTCACCATCAAGAAATGTGATGTCGCTTTTGCAAGAACCTGAGTTTTTGTATCCTGGGTCTAGCGTAATGGCACCCGTTAGGGCGCGTAGTTTTTCAATATCGATGCCAGCTTCGTTTTCACTTCCTACAATAACCGGAAACTCATACTTTTGGCCATCAAATTCTAATATTGCTGTTTTAGACATGGTATAAATAAGGGAATTAAATCTGATTGTTTATTAATTCAACAAAATTAGGGAATTCGAAATGAAATAAAAAAGAATTATGACAACGTTTTCGTTAATTATTTGATAAAAAAACGACATTTTATCTGCTTCGTTAAACTTGGTAACTTTAAAACCCTAAGTTGTAATTAGAAACCCCCTTCCTAATTGCTTTGTCACCACTAGTAAATGCTTTGTCACCCCGTCGGGAAGAAAGAAACCCTTTTGGGGAAACAAAAAACCTTAAGGGGATACTCTATCACCCCATCGGAAACAAAGAAACCCCGTGGGGGAAAAGAAAAACCCTGTGGGGGAAAAGGAAAACCCTGTGGGGTAAAGTAAAAACCCTAAGGGGATACTCTATCACCCCGTGGGGGAAAAGGAAAACCCTGTGGGGATACTTTATTACCCCTCGGGAAACAAAATAACCCCTCGGGGGGAAAGGAAAACCCCAGTTAGAAAGAATAAAACCCTAATTTAGGTTAAGAAAATCTATCTCTTAATTTATAAAGTCTAATAATAAAGGACGCCAGTTTTTTGATTTTTGGTTCCTATTTTACTACTTCTACTACAAAATAAGAAGGGTAAATTAATAATAATATGTTTAGGATAGAGAATGCCATTATTTTTTTGCTATTTTTGGGTGGAATGGAAATAATTTTACCCCAATTTTAATTACTATTTGCCGTCTTAACGAATGAAAGAAATCAGAAGTAAGATTAATTTATATTTAGAAGACTCTTATTCTATTAGGATTAATAATCTTGAAGAAAGTATTATCCTAACCAATAAGGCACTGGCTTTATGTGAAGGAAAAGAGTTTGATGATTTAAAAGCAAAAGCTTACTCTCAGCTTTCGTTATATTATATGATCACTGGTAAGTATGATGAATCCTTTAATTTATCTCAAAAAAGCATCAAACTTTATGAAGAGCTCCATGATGACAAAGGAGTTGCTGATGCCAAATATAATTTAGCCAGTTTTTATTACAAGACTAATAATTTTCAGATGGGCGTTGTATATCTTATAGATGCGCTCATTGTGTATAAAAACCTCAACGATTATCACAACATTTCCAAATGTGAAAAATCGTTAGGGACTGTTTACGACTTTACAGGTGATGAGCAAAAAGCCATTCAATCCTATAAAAATGCTATCAAAGCGGCTAAAAAAATCAATGATTTAAATCTGGAATCGAATGCTTACAATAATTTGTCGGGGATTTATATCAAGAATAATCAAGTTGAAGCCGCTTGGACCATTATTTTAAAATCGATTGAAATCAAGCAAAAAACTAAGGATACTCGGGGCTTGGGATTTGCCATTTATGGAAGAGGAAAAATTCATTTTGCACAAAAAAATTATACTGAAGCCATAGCCGATTTTATAGAAGCTATAGCCATTCATACAGAAATGGGTGAAAAATTGGGATTGGGAATGGCTTACACCAAATTGGCGAAATTGTATTTTGAAATTGAGGATATTGCCTTAGCCAAAAAATATGCTAGTCTTGGATTGGAGGTTTGTAATTCGTTTAACATTTCCATCATTAAAATTAAATTACTTCACCTATTTTATACCATATATAAAGCTGAAAACAATTTATCTAAAACCCTTGAATTTCTAGAGTTTTACCTTTTTGAAAAAGAAAGTGTACTCAATGCTCAAAACTTTAAGGTAATAGAGAATTATGATTTGCTAGTGCGGATGCAGGCTATGCAGAAAGAAGCTGAATTTCAAAAGGAGAAAGCCATTATCCTTGCCAAAAGTAATAAAGCCGAAGAAACTGCTAGAATACGACAAGAGTTTTTATCTACCATGAGTCATGAGATAAGAACCCCTTTGAATGCTATTACTACGGTGGCTACCATGCTAAATGAAAATGCAAAACCCGAAGACAAAGTATTGGTAAATTCGCTTAAATTTTCTTCGAATCATTTGATGCAGATTGTCAATAACATTTTGGACTATACTAAGCTTGATTTAGGAAAAATGACTTTAGATTTGAAATCCAGCAATATCAAATTCTTTTTAGATAACTTTTGGAATGCGTATAATTTTCAAGCTAAAGAAAAGGGAATTAAATTCAAATTAAAATTAGACGAAGCACTATTTGACTATTACTATATTGATGAAACCAAAATCACACAAATATTAGGGAACTTAGTTAACAATTCGCTCAAATTCACTGATATTGGAGCTATAAAACTGGACGTTAAGGTTGTACATCAAACAGAGACTCACGATACTGTGGCATTCAAAGTATCGGATACTGGCATTGGAATTGAGAAAGAGAATCTGGAAAAAGTCTTTGAAAGTTTCTCCCAACTTAAATCGGGCATTACCCGAAAAAAAGATGGAGCAGGTTTGGGTTTATCGATTACGAAAAGGCTCATTGAATTGCATGGAAGTAAAATAGAAATACAAAGTATTATTGGAAAAGGCTCAGCTTTTACTTTTGAATTGAAGTTGAAGAAATCTAAAAATACAGAGCAAAACAATCAGACTAATTTTGAAAATGATATTAATGGTGTAAAAGTATTGCTAGTAGAGGACAATGCTATTAATGCTATGATTGCCTTGAAACTTTTATCCAAATGGGGTATGGTTACTGACCATGCTAAAGATGGACTTGAAGCCACAGAAAAATCACAAAACACTAAATATGATTATATCCTAATGGACATTCACATGCCTGTTTTGGATGGTTATCAGGCTGCTAAAAACATTAGAACACTTCCCAACTTCAACAAAGAAACTCCCATATTTGGGCTCACTGCGGATATAGCTGCCAAAGACAATGAGGAATACAATTTTTACTTTAATGACTTTTTGTTGAAACCCTTGGAGATTGAAAAATTAAAAGGGGCTTTAAATTCCCTGTAGTGCCCTTTTATTTGAAATAAAAAAACCACTAATTTACATACTAACTAATGCAAACTAGTGGTTCAAACAAGCATATACAAAAAACTAATCTTTCTCTTTCACAATTTTTTCTACTTTCTGACCTTTATCAGAAGTTATTTTAAGGAAGTAAATTCCGTTTGATCTTTGCGTCATATCCATTGAGACCTTATCAGAATCGGATATATTGGTTTGCAACAACTTTCCTGAAATATCATAAAGTTGTACAGTTTTAATACTATTGTTACTATCGATATTTAGTATTGAATTGGTTGGATTTGGATAAACTAGGATAGAAGCATCCATTTCATTTTGCCCAATACTTAAATTCTGGAATGTAGTGGCAGCATTGTTCGTTGTAACTTCGGCAGGAGTTATAAGTGTTGGAATGAAACCTGCTTCATAATCGAAAAATAGTTGGGCACTACTGGTTACGGTAGATCCTGATGCTAACGAACCTACTGTTTTTATTTTTAGCAATATTCCTCCGTCTCCTCCAGGCCCACCAGCATTTACATTACCCATAAAAAATATCGCAGTTGCTCCGCTAATTCTAAGATTTAACGGATTAGAAGAATTGAGGATTTGCAATGAGTTCATGTCGTATTTTGCAGGGTCAAAAACCACTTTAGCAGTCACATTTTTAGCCACAGCATTTCCTGTGTTTACAAAATTGATTCGGTAATGAAGGTAATTTCCAATTTGTGTATTATCAGCGGCTACACCTTCTAGACAATCTATGGTGTTTTGAGTAACAGTACCAACACTTTGTTTGTAATTGAAAGCATTGTCTGGTGCTGTTGTCGTTTCTGTAGCTCCTAGATTATCGGTAATGGTAGTATTGAAATTTAAAGCCTCCCCTACTGCATTACCGGCATTTATTGACAGCGTTACATTAAAACTTCTGGTTTCGAATGGCAGTAAATTAGAAAAATTTAAAGCGACTTGTCCTGCAGTAGCAATAGAAGCGCTTACATCTGAGCAACTAACAATACTAGTTTTCGAACTATCGTAAGTAAGCAGCACATTTCCGTTTACTATTCTAGAGCCTTTGTTTTTATAGGTTACCTGATAAACTGTATTGCCTCCAGCTACTGCTGAAGCATTAGGTGCTACTACTACTTCTAAATCAGGCGAAGGAACAGTGGCTGCAGTGATAGGAAAGTCAACAGTAGCATTGGCACCCAAAGTTCCTCCCGGTGCTGTTGGAATTATAAATGCACTGCTCGTTTCAATTACTGGGCTTACGGTATAACTTCCTGAAGTTTGTTGGGTATAGAAAGCATATTGACCGTTTGCATCTGTTATAGTTTGAAGCGTATCGGCACCAATTACACATTTCACTTTCACAAATGGAAATTTAGCATCACTCGCATCAATTCCGTTCCCATTTCCATCATAAGCTATGGTTCCTGATATAGTTTCATAACTCCCTACAGGTCCTGGAGTTGGGGTACAATATGAATTAACAACAACAGTTGTACTACCTGGTAAATCATTTATGACTGATGCTACTTGAGCTTCATCAATACAGATATACGATAAATTAGAAATATCTCCACTGCTGAAATTAAAAACATCTGAATTGTTCCCGTTTTTGGCGTAAATGGTAAAAAGCGAATTATTGGATACATCAGAATCTAAAAGATTCACCAAAGCAGACAAATCTATTGTAGTAAGGCTATTATGATCAGCAACTAAATGTTGTAAGTTTACTAAAGCAGAAAGTTCAACAGTAGTGACTAAATTTTGGTGAAAATCTAAAGTTCTCAAATTGGTAAAACTCTCGATACCCGTCAAGTTTACTATAGAAGCACTACTTACATCTAATTGATAGACTGCGTTAGCTTCTGTCAAACTAATCTCATTATCGCCATCCGCATCTACTTTTAAATTATTGCCATTGTTATCTTTGGCAATCGAATTGGATGTGGAAGATTGCAATACTTTATTTTTAAAGACTGTTCCATCAAACACGATATTTGTAGCATTTGCCATCCCAGCAAACAACAACAGTATTAGGTAAATAGTATTTTTCATTATCATTATATTTTGGTTCAACTTGGGAGTCTGTATGGTGTATTTTAATTTATTTTTTTGGACAAAACGTCTTGCAATAAATCTCTTTTTCTTTGAGATACTGGAAGATGTTCGTCATTATGCATCACTACAAATCCATTTTCTTTTTTCACATACGACTTAACGTAAGCTAAGTTTATTAAATGCGATTGATGAATCCTGACAAAATCGTATTCTGATAACAATTCCTCATACTCTTTTAGTGTTTTTGAGATTAGGATTGGTTTTCCGCTTTTTATAAAAAACTTAGTATAATTGTCATCACTTTCGCAGCGAATAATATCATTAATGTCTAACAAATGCATTCCATCAGAATTGGACAAAGCGATTCTTTTAAAGTTATCTGCTTTTTTCCTGATGTTTTCTAATAATAAATCGATGTGTGAATAGTCGTTATCTTTTTCTAGAACCATTCTAATTTTATCCACTACTTTTTCTAAATCATCAGGTGCAACAGGTTTTAATAAAAAATCTAAAGCACTAAATCGGAATGCTTTGATAGCATAATGCTCATACGCGGTAACAAATATTACATGTGACGTTACTTTGCCGTTGATTTCAGATAATTTTTCTAGAATATCGAAACCTGTTCCGTCATTCATTTGAATATCTAGAAAAACAATTTGAGGTTTTAAGTTGTTTAAGATTTTCACGCCACTTTCCACGCTATCCGCTTCACCAATGATAGAAATATCGGGTGCATAAAGTGAAAGAAGTCCTTTCATTCCATCTCTTAAATTGATATCATCGTCTATAAGTACAGCTGTAATCATTTCTTTTTTAATTTAGTTATATAGTAGATAAATATTGTAGCGGTAAAACGAGTGTAACTCTAGTTCCCAATACTTTTCCGTTTTCCTGGATTTCTTCAATGGTCACTTTTGATTTTTTAGAGGTGGTTTCCTCCATCATTTCCAGTCTCTTTTTAGTAATATCTAATGCCATCGATTTGTGCATAGATACCAAGTTTTTCTTCATTTCTTTCGATTTGTTAATTCCTATACCATTATCGGTAACTACACAAACTAAACTTTCGTTTTCTAGAAAAAAATCTAAAGTGATAAGACCCGTTCTAGTGTTTGGATTCATACCGTGAATTATGGCATTTTCAACAAAAGGTTGCAACAATAAGGGTGGTAATGCCACATCGTCCTCAATTTCTTTGCATTTGTTTATTTTAAATTGGAACGAATTATTGAATCGCAATTGTTCTAGTTCCAAATAATTTTCAAGGCTTTCGATTTCTTTATCGATTGGGATTAGCGATTCTTTGGAATATTCTAAAGTTAATCGCATTAGTTTAGAAAACTTGGCTAAATATTTAATGGCGGCATCCGTACTGTTTTTGACAATAAAACTGGATATCGATCCCAAACAATTAAACACAAAATGAGGATTCATTTGCAAGTGCAATGCTTTTTGTTCGTATACGGCTAATTCTTTTTCAAGGGTTAATGTCTTTTTAAGTTGTACTCGGTTGTACATTAGGAAAGCAATTCCAGATAGCAATAAAGACAATAAAATAGATAAGAATACTTTGATTTGATTGTACTTTTTTTGCTCGTTGTAAACCAAATCCTTTTTAATTTGTTCTTCTTTTTGAATCATTTGTTTTCTATCGAAATCAAAATTCATTTCAGCGCGTATCGAATTTTTTATGGTTTGCGCATTGGTTACGCTATCTTTTGCAACACTATAGAGTTTGTAATGCTTATATGCTTCGCTTATATTATTTTGTTTTTCATAAATATCACTTAGCGTTTTTTCAAATACTTGTACTTTATCTAGCGTGTTTAACTCTCTTGACAAGACCAAAGCTTTGTTGGTATACTCTAATGCTGAATCGTATTTTTTTTGCTTTAAATATATTTCTCCCAAATTGGCATACGAATTGGCTATTCCAAATTTGTTTTCCGTTTTTGTAAAAATAGCCAATGCTTTATCTGTAAATTCAATAGCCTTAGCAAATTGATTGATTTCAGAATAATACAATGAATTATTATAATAAAGTTGGGCTAACCCTTGTGGATTGGGATACTTATCAAAATACACTTTTGCTTCATTGAAACGGGCTACTGCTTTTGGATAGTTTTTTTTCAGTAAGTAAATTAAGCCTATGTTACTAGTGGTAGTTCCAATGTTTTCGTCTTTTAGTTTTTCTTGAATATCCAAGCATTTTTCATAGTATACTAAAGCTTTAAAAAGCTCGTTTTGCGATTTATAAATTACTCCAATATTATTATAAACTCTAGCTAATTTTTTTAGGTTGTTGGTTTCTTCAAAGATTTTTAACGATTTAAAATTAAACTGCAAGGCTTTATCGTAATTACTTTGTTCCATAAAAACATAACCAATGCTTCCATAAGCACGAGCCAAGCCATTTTTTATTTCATTTATATTTTCTTCTGAACCTATAGGCAATTCATTTTCGAAAATAGTTTGGGATTTTGAAAAATAGTCAAGTGCTTGAGTATAGTTCCCAAGAAGTACATTAGCATTTCCTAGAAGATGATACGCATTTCCTTCTTCAACTTTAAAGCCAATTGATTTTGCAAGCTGCAACGCTTTAGTAGCATATTGCAAGACTTGTTTTGGATTTGTTGACAGGTATTCACTGGCCAAATTATTAAGCGTTTTAGCTTTTACAATATCGCTTTTGGTATGGGTAAGCTGCCATGACAAACTATCAATCGCTTTGTTTTGTCCGTTGACAAACAAAGAAAAGGAGAGAAATACAAATAGTAGTTTTAATTTCATATCGCTAATTATTAAATCAAAAATAGACTTTACTTCTAAACAATGCGATAAAAATTAGAATTCGATTGGTTTTGTCGAGAATTCGATGTAAAAATAAAAAAAGCCCTATCGGATTTCTATTTCCGAAAGGGCTTAGTAAACAATAGCTTATAGTGCCTTTTAATCGTTTTGAATTAGAATTTTGATACTAAGAAACTCTTTTGGCAATACAAAAAGTGCTTACGCCAAAGGGGAAATTCACTGCTTTCAACAGTTTGTTTTCAAAAACAATTAAATTAAGTAAAGTGGAATTTACTAAAGGGTTACCAATGCTAATATCGGCTTCTCCTTTTTTATTCTTTTGAAAAACAGCGCTCATTTTTCTGAATAAATACACCGGTAAAAACAAAAAGAAATTCCAATAACTAGATTTTATAATTTCTAAATTTTCAGCTATCAGCTTTGATTTTAATTCGGGATTAGTATAACGACGATAGTGCATATTTACTTCATCATGGTAACTCCATAACGACATAAAAGCGGGAACAAAAACATACATGGTCCCTCCTATTTTAAGCAGGCTTTTCCAATTTTTAATCGCTTTGGTGTCCTCTTGAAGATGCTCTAAACAGTCCGAGGCAATGATAATATCAAAAGTTTCATTGAGTGTTATGTTTTGGGCATCCATTACATAGGCATTAGCAATTCCGTTAGCCTTACAGTTTTCTATAGCTATTTCGCTAATATCAATTCCAAAAAGATTTTCAGTTTTAAAACCTAAAGCTTCCAAGTCTTTTAGAAAGATTCCAGACGAAGAACCAATGTCAAGTACTTTGCTGTCTTTTGGCGCGTCTTTCAGTAAGTCAAGCAAGTATTTTCTACGCGATTTGAACCACCAGTGGTCTGTTTCAACATCATGATATTTCTTTTCAAAATCTTTTTCCATAATTTTTTTAGTCTACTCTTTTATCAATGAAATATCGTGGTCTTTGTTTTACTTCTGAATAAATTTTACCAATATATTCGCCTATTATTCCGAAACAAAATAACTGAACTCCTCCTAAAAAATACATAGGTAACACCGTTGAAAGCCAACCGGGAACCACATTGCCTGTGTACAAAGCAAACAAAGCATAACCGGTCATAATCAAACAAACAAAAAAGATAACAAAACCTATTATAGTTACCAATTTTAAGGGATAATTACTAAAGGAAGTAACCCCATTCCAGGCAAAAGCAGCCATTTTTCGGAAGGGATATTTTGACTCACCTGCAAACCGTTCTAATCGGTCATAATAAACCACATCTTTGTTGAACCCAATGCTTGGGATAATGCCTCGAAGGAACAAATTCACTTCATCAAACTGCGCTAAAGCGTTCAAAACTCTTTTGCTGCACAATCTATAATCGGCGTGATTGTGAATGATATTCACCTTCATGATTTTCATTAAATTATAAAAAAGTAAGGCTGTATTTCGTTTGAAAAAAGTATCTGTCGTTCTTTCTTTTCGAACACCATAGACGACATCAATTCCAGATAAAAATTTTAAAATCATTTCTTCAATAACACTAACATCGTCTTGCAAATCGGCATCAATAGAAATTAAAGCGTCGGCTTCGTCTTTGAAGATAAGTAATCCTGCTAGTAATGCTTTTTGATGACCTACATTTCCAGCTAATTTTAAACCTTTAATATGGGTTAATTGAGTGGCTTTTTCTTCTATACAGTGCCAAGTTTTATCCTTACTCCCATCATCAACAAAAGCGGCAAAACTCTTTTCAGAAATGATATTTCGGGCCACCAAATCTTTTATAATATCGTTCAATTGCAATGATGTTTCAGGCAAAACTAATTCTTCGTTATAACAAGGAGAAACGATTCCAATAATGGGTTTTTGGCTGGCTTCCATTAGCTAGTTTGTGTTTTATTTGGAAAAACAAATTTAGCAATAAAGTTGACTTTATTTTGCACCCATCGAATTCTGTATAAACCTGCAGCACTCATGAGGTATAAAGCAACTCTTGTTGGAAACATATAACGTGGTTCCATATAAGTTAAACCGTGAAAAATTAATAAAGCAACAATAACTGCCCAAAACAACCAGTAATGGATTAAGTTTTTTTCTTTGAATAAAAATACAAAGGCTCCAAAAATGAGTAATAGATTAATACAATTTATCAGAAGAATTACAAACCAATAAGCTATGGGGCCGTGAATTGGTCCTAAATGAAATTTTTCTGGAGTAACACTATTAATGAAATAAACGTGACCATAAAAGCATTTTACAAAAAATTGTCTTGTAAAAAGGAATGGATGTTCAAAAGCATCATTAATCAAAAATTCTTTATAAACTTCGTTAGAGGAACGATGGGTTTTGTCCATAATACCAGACAATTCAGTTCCGCTTTTCCCCCAATTTTGATAGTCTTTACTATCAGCTCTGTTATCATTATCCCAGAAACGAAAGTCGGTAGGTTCCTCTCTAAATTGAAATCTTCCCATATGGGCTACATAATAAAATAAGCCTTCTTGGTTTTCATAAGATTTGGTCCCAGTGATTGCTTTTGCAGCTTGTAAGGCTCCGTATCCCAACAATCCAACACAACAAAAAGTTAGCAGGAGTTTTTTTCCAAAGATTTTAAAAAATTCCTTTCTCTTGAAATAAGAATAGCCGACAATCAAAAATCCTAGACCTAAAATCAGCATCGTGTTGGGTCTGTTCAGAATTAAGAACCACATGCCAAGAATCAATAAAATCCAACCTGTTTTTTTATTGGGATTTTGAAACGCTATAGTCCAACCATAAAGTGCTAATGTCAAGGAAAAAAAGGCAGGTACTTCGGCCAAAATTCCCAAAGAATAATAACAATGTATTGGGAAAGCAAAGAAGAGCAAAATAGTAAGAAGCCCTACTTCTTTTGAAAATAATGCATTGGCAATCTTAAAAATTAATAATAAACTGATAGTAACAATTATAAAAGTAAATACTGTTGCATATACCCAGAGCTGATTATCAGTAGCTTTTGAAGAGGCAATAAAATAAGCTGGTGTATAAAAAATAATAGGCCCTGGCGCTTTGGTTATAGTTACTTTATCATAGCTAACATCTCCTTTTAGATAACGGGCTAAATTTTTAGATTCGACATGAAAAGTATTATCACCAAAAGGTTTTGCTTTGAAAGGAAGGTTAAGCACAATCAACATCATGGTGGCTGATATCAGCATTATGAAAAGATTGATTCTTTTAGTTGAGAAAGTAGTTGTATCCATATATACTGTTACTTGAAATAGTGTCGAAAAATAATAAAAAATCCCGAGCTTTCACTCAGGATTTTATTTCTATATTGAATTTCAATTTATTAAGATAAAGCCGCTTTAACTTGATCTGCTGCTTCTTGAAATTGTACTGCAGATAAAATTGGCATACCCGAATTATCTATTAGTTCTTTTGCAATTTCAGCATTAGTTCCTTGCAAACGTACAATGATTGGCACTTTTATAGCATCTCCCATATTTTTATAGGCATCAACAACTCCTTGGGCAACACGGTCACAACGAACAATTCCACCAAATATATTAATCAAAATGGCTTTTACATTGGGATCTTTAAGGATAATTCTAAAGGCTGTTTCCACACGTTTTGCATCAGCAGTTCCACCAACGTCAAGGAAATTGGCTGGCTCAAAACCTGCATATTTAATTAAATCCATGGTTGCCATTGCTAATCCTGCTCCGTTAACCATACATCCTACAGTTCCATCAAGATCAACGTAGTTCAAACCAACTTCTTTGGCTTCTACTTCAATTGGATTTTCTTCACGAATATCACGCATGTCTGCGTATTTTGGTTGACGGTATAAAGCATTGTCATCAATATTCACCTTAGCATCAACTGCCATGATTTTGTTATCCGAAGTTTTTAAAACTGGATTAATTTCAAACATAGAAGCATCACAACCGATATAAGCGTTGTATAATGAATCTACAAATTTCACCATTTCTTTAAAAGCATTTCCAGAAAGTCCAAGATTAAAGGCAATTCTACGTGCTTGAAAAGCTTGTAAACCAACAGTTGGATCAATTTCTTCTGTAAAAATTAAATGTGGCGTATGTTCAGCTACTTCTTCTATATCCATTCCACCTTCTGTAGAATACATAATCATATTTCTTGCTTTGGCTCTGTTTAAAAGCACTGACATATAGAACTCAGACGTTTCACTTTCTCCAGGATAATAAACATCTTCAGCAACTAAAACTTTATGCACTCTTTTTCCTTCTGGTGGAGTTTGAGGCGTTTTTAACATCATCCCAATAATTTGTTCTGAAAGTTCTTCCACTTGTTGCAGATTTTTAGCCAATTTTACTCCGCCGCCTTTTCCTCTTCCACCTGCGTGAATTTGAGCTTTAATAACATGCCAGCCCGTTCCTGTTTCGGCCGTTAATTGTTTGGCAGCTGCAACAGCTTCTACTGGACTATTAGCGACGATGCCACGTTGAACGCGAACGCCATAACTTGCTAAAATTTCTTTTCCTTGATATTCGTGTATGTTCATATAAATAAGTTGGTTTGTGAGATGCAAAACTGTCCAAAAACTTCAGAACAGTAAAACGAGTCACAAAAGTAATTAATTAGAATCAAACCAAAAAGAAATGTATATCAAATTAGCTACTTTATTCAAGAAATTAATCTGGTCTAATTTGCTACTACTAATCAAACTCAAAACAGACAAAAAATTGCAGAGAAGCTTTTAAAACAATTCATTTATTGTCAAATTAATAATATTTTATAGTTTACAGCGTAATACTGATAAAAATTGATACAATAGTAAATTTAAGTAAATTATTTTTATCTAAAATATTAATTTAGTAAAAATTTAATACGCATGAAAATAAAAGAACAAGGTCTTTATTTACCAGAATTTGAACATGATAATTGCGGTGCAGGATTTATTTGCAATTTAAATGGAATTAAATCGAATGACATTATTCATAAAGCGCTTGACATTTTAATAAAACTAGAACATCGAGGCGCAGTAAGTTCGGATGGTAGAACTGGGGATGGTGCCGGAATTCTATTTGATATTCCTCATGATTTCTTTAAAAAAGTTTGTTCTTTTGAGATTCCAAAACCTAAAGAATATGCTGTTGGCATGGTCTTTTTACCCAAAAGTGAGAACCAAATTTCCTTTTGCAAAACTGCCTTTGAAACAGCCATTAAGGAACAGAATTTAACTATAATTGGTTGGCGTGATGTTCCTGTTGACAAATCTAATCTTGGAGCAATTGCAGCCGATAAAGAGCCTACTATAAAGCAAGTCTTTGTCAGCAAAAATGGATTACAACTTAACGAACAACAATTCAACGCTAAATTATTTGCTGCCAGAAAAATAGCGGAACATTCTATCATCAATTCTAAAATTTCCGAAAGTCATCGCTTTTATTTCTCAAGCTTTTCTACCACAACTATTATTTATAAAGGACTCTTAATGCCCGAAGATATTAGTCGGTTTTATACTGATTTGCAAGATGATGATTTGGTAACCCGATTAGCATTAGTACATCAAAGATTTTCAACAAATACTTTCCCTTCTTGGGAATTAGCACAACCGTTCCGTTACATGTGTCATAACGGAGAAATCAATACGCTCCGTGGAAACATTAGTCGAATGCGGGCACGTGAAGCGCTTATGAAAAGTGATGTTTTTGGCGATAACATCAAAAAATTATTCCCCATTATTTTAGAAGGAAAATCAGATTCAGCATCCATGGATATGGTTATTGAATTGTTACTAATGACAGGTCGCTCTTTACCAGAAGCCATGATGATGGTAGTTCCCGAAGCTTGGGAAAAACACCAAACTATGTCTGAGGAGAAAAAAGCTTTTTATGAATTCAATGCTTGTATCATGGAACCTTGGGATGGACCAGCTTCAATTCCTTTTACAGATGGGAATGTCATTGGTGCTTTATTGGATAGAAATGGATTACGCCCTTCACGTTACACCCTCACCAAAAGTGGTTTTGTTATCATGTCTTCGGAAATTGGAGTACTCGATATAAAGGCTGAAGATGTATTACAACACGGTCGATTAGAGCCGGGTAAAATGTTTTTGGTAGATATGAATAAAGGACGAATTATTGAAGACGATGAAATAAAAAATGCTATAGTTACTAAACATCCCTATAAAAAATGGTTAGATGAAAATCTACTTCAATTAGCTAAAATTCCATATACTAACAACCCTATTCCCCAAGAAAAGATAGATTTTGAAACTCGACAACGTTTGTTTGGTTATACTATTGAAGACCTTCAAACCATTATAAACCCAATGGGAATTCAGGCAGCAGAAGCTATTAGTTCCATGGGAAATGATACTCCTTTAGCCGTTTTATCCGATCAACCACAACTCCTTTATAATTATTTCAAACAAATGTTTGCTCAAGTAACCAATCCTCCATTGGATGGCATTAGAGAAGAGATTATTACAGATATTAGTCTAGCTATCGGTGGTGATTTTAATATTTTTGATATAGAGCCTAAACATTGCAAGAAACTTAAAATTCAAAACCCAGTTGTATCAAACGAAGATTTAGATAAAATTAGAAATATTCATCACTTAGATTTTAAATCGGTCACTATTTCGACTTTATATGAAATTGAAAAAGGCGTTAACGGATTTGAGCGAGCACTAGAAAAATGCGTTCAAGCTACCTTCAAAGCTGTTGAAGAAGGGTGCAATATTGTAATTCTTTCCGATAGAGGGGTCAATGAAAAAATGATGCCCATTCCGATATTGTTAGCTTGTTCTTATATTCATCATACTTTAAATACGCTTAAAGTACGTTCTAAATTTGGAATAATTATTGAATCTGCAGAACCTCGAGAGCCTCATCATTTTGCGCTATTGTTTGGTTATGGCGCGAGTGCTATCAATCCATACATGGTGAATGAAATTATTTACGACCAAGTTAAAAAAGGATTTATTCCTGATATCAAAGCAGATTATGCCATCAAGAATTACAACAAAGCCATTGCAAAAGGAATTTTAAAAATTATGAATAAGATTGGGATTTCTACTTTGCATTCCTATCGAGCTGCTCAAATTTTTGAAATTTTGGGATTGAATAAAACGGTTACTTCAAAATATTTCCCAAATACTCCTTCAAGAATAGAAGGAATTGGATTGATGGAAATTGAAAAAGAAATCAAAAAAAGATATCAAAAAGCGTTTCCAAATTCAAAAATTGCCAATTTATTACCTTTAGAAATTGGTGGTATTTATCGTTGGAGAAGGACAGGTGAAAAGCATATGTTTAACCCAACTACTATTGCCAAACTCCAACAAGCCGTTCGTTTAAACAGTCCTGAGAGTTATAAAGAATACTCCAAAACAGTTAACGAACAAAGTGAAAATCTAATGACTATTAGAGGTTTGTTTGAATTTAATAACCTCGACCCCATTCCTATTGACGAAGTAGAATCTTGGACCGAAATTGTAAAAAAATTCAAGACGGGTGCCATGTCTTATGGCTCCATCAGTCAAGAAGCTCATGAAAACTTAGCTATTGCTATGAACCGAATTGGTGGAAAAAGTAATTCTGGCGAAGGGGGAGAAGATTCCAAACGCTTTCAAAAAGACCTTAATGGTGATTCTAAAAACAGTGCCATTAAGCAAGTGGCTTCGGGCAGATTTGGAGTTTCCATCAATTATTTGACCAATGCTAAAGAGATACAAATCAAAATGGCCCAAGGGGCAAAACCAGGAGAAGGAGGTCAATTACCGGGAGAAAAAGTAGTGCCTTGGATTGCTGAAACTCGGAACTCCACTCCATATGTAGGTTTGATTTCTCCTCCTCCACATCACGATATTTATTCGATTGAAGATTTATCACAACTCATTTTTGATTTGAAAAACGCTAATCGGGAAGCTCGCATTAATGTTAAGTTAGTTTCAGAAGTTGGTGTTGGGACAATTGCTGCTGGTGTTGCCAAAGCAAAAGCGGATGTGATTCTAATTTCTGGTCATGATGGAGGAACTGGAGCTGCTCCACTAACTTCTTTACAACACACCGGAATTCCATGGGAACTAGGTTTGGCAGAAGCTCAACAAACTCTAATCTTGAATGATTTAAGAAGTCGAGTAGTTTTAGAATGTGATGGACAATTAAAAACGGGGCGTGATGTAGCTATAGCTGCCTTGCTAGGTGCCGAAGAATTTGGATTTGCAACAGCACCATTAGTAGCTTCTGGTTGCATTATGATGCGCGCTTGTCACTTGAACACTTGTCCGGTTGGTATTGCCACACAAGATCCTGAACTCAGAAAAAACTTCAAAGGAACGCCCGAGCATATCATCAATTTTATGTATTTCATTGCCGAAGAATTAAGAGAAATCATGGCACAATTGGGATACAGAACACTCAAAGAAATGGTAGGGCAATCCCAAAAATTGAATGTCAATAAAGCGATTCAACATTATAAAGCCAGTGGATTGGATTTATCACCCATTTTATACAAACCCGAAAAAGCCAAAGAAGTCCCTAATCACAATACCACTTCTCAAGATCATCATTTAGATCACGTCCTCGATTTTGAAATTATAAAAGCAACCATCCCTTCCATATACAGAAAAGAGAAAACCAGAATTAATTTTAAAATAAAAAATACCGACCGTTCAGTTGGTGCTATTTTAAGTAATGAAATTTCTAAAATTTATGGTGCCCAAGGTTTACCAGAAGATACCATCTTAATTGACTTTGAAGGCTCTGCTGGACAAAGTTTTGGTGCATTTGCCACGAATGGATTGTCGCTTAAAATTCATGGAAACTGTAATGATTATTTAGGCAAAGGACTTTCAGGAGGTAAATTAATCATTAAGGTCCCTGAAACTGCAACATTTAAACCAGAAGAGAATATTATCATCGGCAATGTAGCACTTTATGGAGCCATCACTGGGGAAGCCTATATTAATGGAATGGCGGGTGAACGTTTTTGTGTTAGAAATTCAGGAGCAACAGCTGTTGTAGAAGGCATTGGTGACCATGGTTGCGAATATATGACTGGCGGAACTGTCGTGGTTCTAGGGAAAACAGGAAGGAATTTTGCAGCAGGAATGAGTGGTGGCGTAGCTTATGTTTTTGACCCCAATAAATTATTCGAAAATGGATTATGCAATATGGAAATGGTAGCACTTGAAACTTTGGAAAATGAAGATTTTACTCTACTTAGAAGCTTGATAAAAAATCATTTTTTATACACCAATAGTCCATTAGCAAAAAGAATTTTAGATGATTGGGAAAACCAACAAAACCATTTTATCAAAGTGATGCCAACAGATTATAAAAAAGCATTAAAAAGATTGTCAGAAGAAAAACAAATAGCCGCATTAATAGCTTAAGTTATGGGGAAGATAGGAGGATTTAAAGAATTTGGAAGAACGGACGAGAGCAATCTACCCGTAAAAGAACGTGTTGCGAATTACAAGGAAATTACGATTCCTTTAGATAAAACTAAAATCAAACAACAAGGTTCGAGATGCATGGATTGTGGAATCCCATTTTGTCATAGTGCTTGCCCATTAGGAAATTTAATTCCCGACTTTAATGACATGGTTCATCAAGAAGAATGGCAAAGTGCTCTAACTATTTTACAAGCTACCAATAATTTTCCTGAATTTACTGGAAGATTATGTCCTGCCCCTTGCGAAAAATCGTGCGTTTTAGGAATTATTAGCGAACCCATTGCAATAGAAAACATCGAAAAAAATATCGTTGAAAGAGGATTTGCCGAAGGTTGGATTAAACCACAAATTCCTGAAATTAGAACCGGAAAAAAAGTAGCAGTTATAGGCTCCGGCCCTGCAGGATTAGCAGCTGCGCAACAATTAAATCGAGCTGGACATTGGGTAACCGTTTTTGAAAGAGATAACGCTATTGGTGGTTTATTGCGTTATGGCATTCCAAATTTTAAATTAGAAAAAGCTATTATTGATCGGAGAATTGCCATTTTAGAAGCAGAAGGTATCATTTTTAAAACCGATGTAAATGTAGGAGTGAATTTCAGTGTTGAACAATTAGAAACTTTTGATTCCATAGTTCTTTGTGGTGGCGCAACAGATAGCAGAAGCTTGCCGACTAAAGGAATTGAAAGTAAAGGTGTGGTGCAAGCCATGACTTTTTTAACACAACAAACCAAAATCTTGTATGGAGAAACAATTCCAAATCAAATAACTGCTAAGGGTAAAAATGTTATTGTAATTGGAGGTGGTGATACAGGTTCCGATTGTGTGGGAACAGCTAACAGACAAGAAGCCAAATCTGTAACCAATTTTGAAATTTTACCTAAACCACCAGAGTTCAGAAGTGAAACTACTCCTTGGCCCTTTTGGCCTTTGCAATTAAAAACTTCCACTTCTCATGAGGAAGGCTGTAATAGAAATTGGTTGATTAACACCAAAGAGTTCATTGCCAATGAAAAAGGAGAATTAATAGGCTTAAAAACGGTTGAAGTAGCTTGGAAAATGGTCCCTGGTGAAAGACCAGAATTGATTGAAAAAGAAGATTCTGAAAAAATTTGGCCATGTGATTTGGCATTATTAGCTCTAGGATTTACAGGCCCAGAGAAAACACTAAGCAAACAATTAGGCATTGAAATAGATAATCGAAATAATTATAAAGCTACAAAATACCAAACGAATGTCCCTCATATTTTTACTGCTGGAGATATGAGACGTGGACAATCACTAATTGTTTGGGCAATATCAGAAGGTAGAGAAGCTGCGCGTGAAGTAGATTTATATTTGATGGGCTACACTAATTTGCCAACTAAAGGAACTGGAGATTTGCCAACGTTATAAAAATTGTTTTTTTAACAAGTACGCAACCTTTCTTAACAAAAAGTATCATTAAGCAAACCAATAAACCATGAAAAAAATCTGTTTTTTACTATTTTTTGTTTTTCTCTTGAATGCTTGTTCTAGTAGTTCTTCACAACAAAGTCAATTAGTAATTGGAACTATTTCTAACAATAGTGAATATAAAGGTGGTGCTAATCCACCTCAAGAAATTTTAGATGCATTAGCTATTTACAACCCCTCAGCAAATCAAACATTTTATATTCGAAATGCTTTAAACTATACTCCCTTTACTCCCATTATTAGCACAATTACAACAGACAACAATGGCAGTTATTCCACTTCATTACCCGTTGGTTCCTATGCTATTATTAGTCAAGAAAAATATGATTTTGAACAAAATCCTTTAGCAGATGCAAACTGTAGTTATCTTCAGGTACCAGATTTTACTTTAACTATTGTCGCAAACCAAGTCAACTATAACAGTCAATATACCGATAAAGTCAATTACTGTCTGGCACTTCCACAATAATATAAATCCATAAACTATGAAAAAGCTAATTTCATTTTTTGGTGTTTTTTTCCTCTTCTTATTTGTGAGTTGCAATTCTAATTCGAACGCTACTACTGATCCTATTCAAGGACAATGGAAACTAGTTAATGTAAGTGGCACTTTTGCTGGTATAAATAATAACTTTACTGTAGGAATGATAACTTGGGATTTCAATCCAATTACACAAACCGTAACGGTAACAAACAATAACACAGATCCCAATTTATGGGATGTTTTAGAAACCGGTGTTTACCCTTATCATTTTGTAAATAATCCTGAATCACCATGTGGTCAAAGCATTGACATCAATGGAAGTGCGTATGGTTGTTATTCTATCTCCAACAATACTTTAGTAATAGATCAATCTATAGCCGACGGATTCGCAATTAGATTGGAAAGATAGTTGCTTCCTTTTTAAATATTTTAATATAACATTTTGATTTCTTTGATTTCAAAATGAGCAATACTGTCATCTTCTAATAGTATTTCTAATTTACCTTCATTACTTACTTTCTTAATAATACCCATGAATTGCTTCCCTGTTTTATCTTCAAAAGCAGACGGGTAATTTATTTTATATAAATTTTGATGATAACAATCCCATAATGAAGCTTGATTTTGCTCAAGTTGTAGCAAATTATCTTCTAAAGATTCTCTTATCAGTAGTGCTATTTTTTCTGTTGAATAGTTATCTCCTGTAACACACTTAAGCGAAGTCGCTTGAGGGAGATGTTCAAAATTAGTTTGATTTAAGTTTAATCCAATACCAACGACAGCCGTAATATTTCCATCCGTTTTAAATGTATTTTCAATTAATATGCCTCCCAGTTTTTTAGAATCTGCCATAATGTCGTTGGGCCATTTTATTTTGCATTGCTGAATTTTAAAAAATTGTAAAACTTTTAAAACAGATACGGCTACTGTAACATTAAGATCAAATATGGTATGATTCGTCAATTTAAAATCAGAAATCAAGATACTCATAGTGAGGTTTTTACCTGGCTCAGAAACCCATTTTGCTCCCATTTGTCCTTTTCCTTTTGTTTGTTCTTCGGCCATGACAATAGTGAAATTTTCTAATGTAGAAACTTTACTCAATTGCTTCAAATAGTCGTTAGTAGAATCTATGGCATTGAGTTTGATAAAGGGTATGGACATGTAATAAATATTAACGAATTTTAAACTTTTGTTGAGCAAAAATAAAGACAAAAAGTAATACATTTGCAAAACATACATAAATAGTAAATGACGAAAAAATCGGTAAGCAGTGATGTCCTTTTGGCAAACATTATAAAAGGCATTGAAGAAGTAAAAGGAAATGATATCGACATCCTCGATTTAAGAGCTATAGATACAGCGGTTTGTGATTATTTTATAATCTGTAACGGAAATTCCAACACACAAGTTAATGCTATAGTTAACTCCATTCAAAAACTAGTTTCTAAAGAATTAAAAGATAAACCTTGGCACGTTGAAGGAACGGATAATGCGGAATGGGTATTAATGGACTATGTAAACATAGTAGTTCATGTATTTCAAAAGCAAATTCGTGAGTTTTACAACATTGAAGGGTTATGGGGTGATGCTAAAATCACAACAATTGAAAATAAATATTAAAAGTTCCAATATAAAAAATGGCTAGCGAAAAAAAACCTACTGGTTTCAAATTAAGTCCTTGGTGGATTTATGGAATCCTTATTGCCGTATTTGTGCTTCTAAACTACATTGGTGGTGCGGGATTTCAGGATACAACAAAAATATCTTATTCTAAATTTAATGAGCTTTTAGATAAAGGGCAAATTGAAAAAGTTGTCATTTACAACAAAGTCGAGGGCGAAGCTTATCTTACTAAAGCCGCATTGGCAGATAAAGCCAATAAAAATGTGGCTAAAGATATGTTAGGAAACCTTAACAAAGGGCCTCACTACTCTTTTGATATTGGTAATGATGAAGTTTTCCAAAATAATATTGAAAAAGCTAAAACGGAAGGAAAAATTAAAGATTTTGACTTTAAAGCCAAAAGCAATTGGTCCGAACTATTAATCAGCATTTTACCAATCGTAGTAATTATTGGGCTTTGGATATTGATTATGAGAAGAATGTCAGGTGGTGCTGGCGGCGGTGGCGGAGGTCAAATCTTTAACATCGGAAAATCTAGAGCAAAACTTTTTGATGAAAACTCGGAAGTCAAAACAACTTTTAAAGATGTTGCTGGATTAGAAGGAGCCAAAGAGGAAGTACAAGAAATTGTTGAGTTCCTCAGAAATCCAGATAAATATACTGTTTTAGGGGGAAAAATTCCAAAAGGAGCCCTTTTAGTTGGACCTCCAGGAACAGGAAAAACATTATTAGCTAAGGCCGTTGCTGGTGAAGCAAAAGTTCCTTTCTTCTCTTTATCAGGTTCTGATTTTGTGGAAATGTTTGTAGGTGTTGGAGCTTCTCGTGTTAGAGATTTATTCAAACAAGCCAAAGACAAATCTCCTGCCATTATTTTTATTGATGAAATTGATGCTGTAGGACGTGCTCGTGGTAAAAATAATTTCTCTGGTTCTAACGACGAACGTGAAAATACTTTAAACCAATTGTTGACTGAAATGGATGGTTTTGGTACTAATACTCACGTTATCGTTTTGGCAGCAACCAATAGAGCTGACGTATTAGACAAAGCCTTAATGCGAGCAGGAAGATTTGACCGTCAAATTTATGTTGACTTACCAGACATTCGCGAACGTAAAGAGATTTTTGAAGTACACTTAAAACCTTTGAAAAAAGTAGAAGATTTAGATGTAGATTTTCTAGCCAAACAAACTCCAGGCTTCTCTGGTGCTGATATTGCTAACGTTTGTAACGAGGCTGCTTTAATAGCTGCTAGAAACAATAAAACAGCTGTAGACAAGCAAGACTTCTTAGATGCCGTTGACCGAATAGTTGGTGGATTAGAAAAGAAAAATAAAATCGTTACTACTGATGAAAAACGCGCTATTGCTGTTCACGAAGCTGGACATGCTACAGTAAGTTGGATGCTAGAACACGCTGCCCCATTAGTAAAAGTAACTATAGTTCCAAGAGGTCAAAGTTTAGGCGCTGCTTGGTATTTACCTGAAGAACGCTTGATTGTTCGTCCAGAACAAATGCTTGATGAAATGTGTGCGACTATGGGTGGAAGAGCTGCTGAGAAAGTAATGTTCAATAAAATCTCAACAGGCGCCTTAAGTGACTTAGAAAAAGTTACTAAACAAGCTCGTGCGATGGTTACCATTTATGGTTTGAATGACAAATTAGGCAATGTAACTTATTATGATTCATCAGGGCAAAGTGAATACAATTTCTCAAAACCTTATTCTGAAGAAACAGCTCAAACTATTGATAAAGAAATTTCTAATTTGATAGAAAATGAGTACCAAAGAGCCATTAAAATATTAGAAGAAAACAAAGATAAATTAGAACAACTGTCGAATATTTTAATTGAGAAAGAAGTTATTTTCAAGGATGATTTAGAAACCATTTTTGGAAAAAGACCCTTCGATATCCCAGCTGAAGAAACCGATATAGTTTAAGACTAAAAGTTTTTTAACATTTTTTTAAAATCTTAATTCAAAACAAGCTTTTGAATTAAGATTTTTTTATCTTTGAAGAATTCCTAATACCTAATTAAGATTATATAAATACAAGCATGAGTCTTTTCAGAAAAATTTTTGGCACTGGTAATGATGCATCTGACGAGGAAAGTCAAAGCGAATTCAATAATACCCCTTCAAGCTTTTCTTTACTTCCTGTTGACGAGAAGTTTACCTATAATTTCAAAAAAAATGGAGGTAAGTTTTTGTATTGTGAAAACTTAAGCGAAGTAAAAGACCAATTCCTAAATATTTTGGAAGAGAATGATTGGTTTGAATGTGAAGCTTTATGTTATGAACCAAAGCTTTTTAGCATGTTGGATGAAAACAAATTAACCTACGACAAACCTACCAACCCAAAATTTTTATTTGCCAGCTGTGAAAACTTAATTGCCGATGAAGGTTCAGTACTTTTTTCATCCAATCAAATCAAGCAAAACAAACCGAACGACTTACCTATAAACATCATAATCCTAGCCACTACAAGTCAAATTTTAGAAGCAAAAAGTGATGGTCTTCGCGTTATTAAAAAGAAATACGACAAAGATTATCCAACCAATATTACGACCATAAAATATTTTGAAAAAGCAAAAGACGAAGACTTTCTTCAATATGGAAGTACGGCCAAAAACTTATATCTCCTGCTTCTAGAAGATTTATAAAATGAACGAATCGCTAAAGAGATTATTATCTGGTGTAGTATATGTTGCACTACTTTTAATTGCAACTTCTTACTCCGTTACTAGTTTTTATATTCTCTTCGGGGTGTTTATGCTAATTGCCATTTATGAGTTCTGTCAGTTGGTCAATTTGAATAAAATACTACCGCTTCTTTTTGGCGCCTTCATCTATTATTTAGCCACACAGTTTAAAACTACTCAATTCAATGATGTTTTACTTTTATTAGCGACGCTATTTGTTTCTGTAAAATGTTTGCATCTTCTTTTTGTGTCAAAAAAAGGAAAGATTGATAAACTATCAAAATACATATATGTCATTGGCTATGTCATTTTTCCATTCATTCTAATAACCAAAATTCCATTTGGAATAAAAGGATTCAATCCAAAAATTATCATTAGTATTTTTATTCTAATCTGGACGAATGATACTTTTGCTTATATTGTTGGGAAATCAATAGGAAAGCATAAGTTGTTGGAAAAAATATCTCCCAAAAAGACTATAGAAGGATTTATAGGTGGCATTCTTTTTTCAGTAATCGCTGGAATTTTGATTTCTAAATTTTATATTCAACCCAAACCTAATCACCATTTTATTTCACTATTCATTTGGACCATAAGCGCTGTAATTATTAGTGTTTTTAGTACTTTGGGCGATTTAATCGAATCTAAATTTAAAAGAATTGCTGGTGTAAAAGATAGCGGAAATATAATGCCCGGTCATGGCGGTGTTTTGGATCGCCTAGATAGTATTATATTTGTAGCACCATTTGTTTATTTGTTTTATCAAATTTTATATTATGTTTCATAAAGAAGGCGGAAAAATTATTTTAATAGCAACTTCAGTAACTGTGGTAATTTTTCTTTTATCACATCAATTAACCTCTATTCTTTGGTTAGAAAAAGCGATTCAAATTGCAACTTTAGTTTTTCTACTATTGATTTTACAGTTTTTTAGAAATCCAAATAGAAGAATAGAAGCCAATGATAATATCGTTACAGCTCCAGTAGATGGAAAAGTGGTGGTAATTGAAGAAGTATTTGAAGAAGAATATTTCAAAGACAAACGTTTGCAAGTTTCTATTTTTATGTCTCCTATAAATGTACATGTTACCCGTTATCCTGTTAGTGGAAAAGTTAAATATAGTAAATACCATCCAGGTAAATATTTAGTAGCATGGCATCCAAAAGCTAGTACTGAAAATGAAAGAACTACTATTGTAATTGAAAATAGAATCTTTGGAGAAATTTTGTATCGTCAAATTGCTGGGGCTTTAGCAAGAAGAATAGTAAATTACGCTGAAGAAGGGATGCAAGTGCGTCAAGGCGATGATGCTGGTTTTATTAAATTTGGTTCAAGAGTAGACATTTATTTTCCATTAGGAACTAAAATAGAAGTATCACTCCAACAAAATGCAGTTGGAAATCAAACTGTTATTGCTATAAAAGAATAATCATACATGAGTGAAAAAGAATTAGATATTCGATTTCAAGAAGCTGTAGCTATAGCTTCTAATATGTCGCAATCATCCCTTCCACAAGATGTGCAATTGCGCTTGTATGCTTATTATAAACAAGCTACATTTGGTACTATTGATTATAATCATTCAGCTGATTTTGATTTGAGAAATGCTTTTAAAACCAATGCTTGGATGCAGATAAGTCATCTATCGATTGACGAAGCTAAAGAATTATATATAGAAGCTATTCATGCTATTGTGAAAAATACCAAATAGAATTATGAAAAAGATTTTTTCAATTGTTTTATGTTGCTCCTTTATTTTCTTTTTACCTGCATGTAAAAGAAAGAAATTGACAGAGGTTGTTGAAGTTCCATTACCTTCCGCCGAAGAAAAAGTTACCATCGGACAACCTGATGATGTAACTGCTGAGGAAGGTCAATTTGCATTAACCAAACTACCTTATGAATATAATGCGCTATCGCCAAGTATTGACATCCTTACTATGGAAGTTCACTATTCTAAACATTATTTAACCTACACAAACAATCTCAATAAATTAGTTGCTGCGGATGCCACATTGACCGATTTGACTATTGAAGACATCTTAAAAAAAGCGGATGGCACTAATGCCGATTTAAAAAATAATGCTGGCGGTTACTATAATCATGGATTTTTTTGGGAAGGAATGGGACCAAAATCGGGTGGAGAACCTAAGGATACTTTAGCCACTGTAATCACAAAAGACTTTGGTAGTTTTGAGAATTTTAAAACTCAATTTGCTGATGCTGCTGAAAAACAATTTGGTTCAGGTTGGGCATGGTTAGTTTTAGACAAAACTGGAAAATTACAAGTTACTAGTACACCCAATCAAGACAATCCTTTAATGCCAAAACAAATCGTTTCAGGTACTCCTTTATTAAATCTTGATGTATGGGAACACGCTTATTATTTAGACTATCAATACAAACGTAAAAGATATATTGAGAATTTCTTTAAAATCATCAATTGGAAGAAAGTTTCCGAAAGATATGAAGAAGCTATTGCTAAGAAATAAAAAAAATCCCTATCGTATGTTAGGGATTTTTTGTTTAAGCTTTACCAAATGACAACTCTGTCTTTTTCTGGCAAATACATTTTGTTGTTTGGTTTCACATTGAATGCTTTATAGAACTCTGCAATATTCATCAAAGGCCCGATAATTCTGAATTGTGCTGGCGAGTGAACATCAGACATAATTTGTCTTGCTACAGATTCATCTTTGGCTTGCACCATCCAGGCATATCCGTAAGACAAAAAGTATCTTTGCTCTGGTGTCAAGTTGCTAATTTTTTCTTTGTTTTTGAATTGCGCTGTTTTTTTGAAAGCTTCATAACCCATCACAACGCCTCCTAAATCCGCTATATTTTCTCCTTGTGTAGCATCGCCATTAATAAACTTTCCCTTAAGCGGTTCAAACTTGTTAAATTGTGCTACAATAGCTTTTGTTTTTTGAGTGAACTTTTCTTTGTCTTCTTTTGTCCACCAATCTCTCAAATTTCCTTTATCATCATACTGACTCCCTTGATCGTCAAAGCCATGTGTTATTTCATGACCAAATGTAGAACCACCAATAATACCATATAAAATAGCATCATCCGGCATTCTTCCTTCAAAACCTGGCACTAAAATATTACAGGCAGGAACACAAATTTCGTTGTTACTTGGATTATAATAAGCATTATACGTTTGCGGGAACATTCCCCATTCGGTTCTATCAACTGGTTTCCCATATTTGTTTATCATATAATTATAGGCCCATTTATTGACCGCCATGACGTTGTTACAATATGTATTTCTATTAATAACCACACTACTCATATCTTTCCATTTATCAGGATACCCAACTTTCATAACGATTTTACTCAATTTGAAAAGTGCTTTTTTCTTTGTCTCCTCACTCATCCAATCCAATTTCTTGATATGCTCAGCATAAACATCTCGAATGTTATTTCCTATTTCTAATAGTTTTTCTTTAGAACCTTCTGGTAAATAATCTTTAACATATACTTGCCCAATTAATTCTCCCAAAGAACCGTCAGTTTGTTCTACTATTCTTTTCCATCTTGGTTTTTGCTCTTTCACACCATTCATGACAGTCGAATAAAAAGCAAAATTTTGCTTCTCAATAGCATTATTTAAGTATGCAGCATAAGTATTTACCAAATCCCATTTCAAATACGTTTTCCAATCCTCAATAGCATAAGTAGCGACTATTTTATCCAATCCTTTGTAGAATTCTGGTTGACCAACAATAACCGTATCCGCTTTGGTAATGCCTAATTGTGGTAGTACATTTTCCCATGCTATCGATGGTGTTGATGCTTTAAATTGGGCTAAAGTCATTTTGTTATAATTCTTAATAGGATCACGAAGTGCTTCTAGCTTTCTGCTATTCTTAGCCAAATCGGTTTCCAATTTCATAATAGTTGTAGCAGCATTTTTGGCTTTAGCAGCGTCATCTCCTGTCAATTCCATAATCGCTTGAATATGCTTTACGTATTCTGTTCTGATTTTTACTGTTTCTGGGTCTGTATTAAAATAATAATCTCTTTCCCCTAATCCTAATCCACCTTGACTGAAAAATAAAGCATTTTTGGAACTTATTTTATCATCTTGACCCACTCCAAAAGAAAAGGCTGAACCCACTCCCATAGTATGTAGATGCCCTATAGTATTCATTAAGGTTGGAATATCGCTTATCGCTTGAATTTTTGCAAATTCCATAGCCAATGGTTTTAATCCTGCTTTTTCAATAGACAAAGTATCCATTCCTGAAGCATAAAAATCACCTATCTTTTGCTCATTACTTCCTTTAACGGCATCTGTATTTTTAGCCGATTTTTCACAAATGCTTTTTATTTGATTATTAATGGTATCTGCAATGGTTCTGAAAATACCATTACTGTTTTCACTATTTGGAATAGGATGTTTTTTAAACCAACCCCCGTTAGCATAATGAAAAAAATCATCACCTGGAACTACTGTTGTATCCCTGTTGGTAATTAAGGGGTCTTCATATTGAATTTCTTTTTTGTTACAGCTTACAATAAGCAGAGCCGAAAATAGGCAAAGAGTAAGTTTGGTATTAAATTGCATAAGTTTATAATTTTGATTACGAATAGGTCTAAAAAAATTAAAAAAGTTACCAAATGTATGTTATTATGTTGAAGATTACTTAAAACCAAAAAAAAGTGCTTGAATTTTCAAGCACTTTTTTCATAAAAGAAAAATAAATTATTTTTTTTCTTCTGCTTTTTTAGCAGCACAACAAGATTTTTTTTCTCCTGCAGCACACATTTTCTTTTCACCAGCAGCACATGTTTTTTCTGTTTTAGCTACTTCTTTCTTTTTTTCTTTTGGCTTTTCTTGTGCATTAACATTCATAGAGAATAAAAATGCCACCACTGCCATCATTGAAATTACTTTTTTCATTTTTATAAATTTAAATTAATATTGACTTCAACAGTTCCTCAAATGTAATTAATATTACAAATGTCAGATACACTTTAACATTCTTTTGACTATGCTATAATAATGTTGTCGGACAAACATAGTCTGAAATTGGAGTTGCTGTTATTTTGATTTCGTTGAACCCTCCTACTACATCTGCAAAATTTTCAAATCCTCTTTGTTTTAATATAGAAGCTGCAATCATACTACGATATCCACCCAAACAATGAATTACAAAAAATTGGTCTCTTGGGAATGCATCCAAATAATTATTGATTTCATTTAAAGGAACATTTTGAGCCCCAACAATATGCTCTGACTGAAATTCGCTTCGCTTTCTAACATCAAAAATGGGCACTTTATGAATTTCTTCCAAAATAACTAAATCCTCTGCGGTGATTCTATCTATAGTATCGATTTCTTTATTGACATTCTTCCAGGTCTGAAAACCCCCATCCAAATAGCCAATGCAATAATCATAACCTACTCTTGACAATCGAATAATAGTTTCTTGAACTTTCTCATTATCATCTGCTACGATTAAAATCTGTTGTTTCAAATCGGGGATTAATTCCCCAACCCACATAGCAAAATTACTTTCCAATCCAATATTGATACTATTGGGAATAAACCCTTTACAAAATTCTGATGCTTTACGGGTGTCCAAAATTAAAGCTTGCGTTTCATTAGCAACAAGTTCAAAAGTTTTGGCATCAAATGGTTTCTGACCCCGAAGCATAACGGCATCCAAACTTTCATAGCCTTGAATATTCATTAAAACATTCTTAGGAAAATATGCTGGAGGAGTATTCAGCCCAGTCAATATGGCCAATACAAATTCGTCTTCTGTGAATTGTGGATTTAAAGCATAATTCGTTCTTTTTTGATTTCCTAAAGTATCTGTGATTTCTTTACTCATCATTTTACCACAAGCACTTCCTGCTCCATGATTTGGATAAACAATCAAGTCATCTGCAAGAGGCATGATTTTTTCTCTTAAAGAGTGGAATAATAATCGAGCTAATTTATCTTGTGTTAAATCTGCAATAACATGTTGTGCCAAGTCTGGTCTTCCAACATCTCCAATAAACAAAGTATCTCCTGTTATAATTCCAAACTCTTTCCCCTCTTCATTTATCAATAAATAACAAGTGCTTTCCATAGTATGTCCCGGAGTATGAATGGCTTTTACCTTGCACTTCCCGACCTCAAAAATCTGATTATTTTTGGCAATCAAAGCTTCAAAATTGGGTTTTGCTGTTGGTCCGTAAACAATGGTAGCCTTTTCCTTTGAAGCTAAATCTAAATGTCCCGAGACAAAATCGGCATGAAAATGAGTTTCAAAAACATATTTTATTTTGGCAATATCTTTCCTAGCTCTGTCAATGTAGGGTTGGACTTCTCTCAAAGGGTCAAAAATAGCGGCTTCCCCATCACTTTCTAAATAATAGGCTACATGAGCCAAACATCCGGTATAAATTTGTTCGATTTTCATGTTTCTTCTTTTCTTCAAAAGTATCACTTCCCATTTCATATAAAAATGATAATTATCAGTTGATAGTATTGTGTTTATCTAAATCAAAAAACTTTTTCAGTTTTATAATAATTTTAATAATACTGCGTTTTATAAATAGTAATTTGCAACCAAACAATAACGATTATGGATACGATAAAAATTCTGTGGGTAGATGATGAAATTGATTTACTTAAACCACACATTTTATTCCTTGAAAAGAAAAATTATAAGGTAACTACTTTTAATAATGGTCGGGATGCTGTTGATGCTTTTGAAGATGGCAATTTTGACATAGTCTTTCTTGATGAGAACATGCCTGGAATGAGCGGTTTGGAAACACTTTCAGAAATGAAAGAAAAAAAATCATCCACACCGATGATTATGATTACCAAAAGTGAGGAAGAATATATCATGGAAGAAGCCATAGGTTCTAAAATAGCCGACTATTTGATAAAACCTGTGAATCCAAATCAAATATTACTAAGTTTAAAGAAAAACCTAGACCATTCAAGATTAATTTCAGAAAAAACAACCTTAGATTATCAAAAAGAATTCCGAAAAATTGCTATGGAAATGGCCATGGTAAACAGCTATGAAGATTGGGTAGAATTATATAAAAAATTACTTTTTTGGGAATTGGAATTAGAAAACATTAACGATCAAAGTATGTTTGAAATTCTAGAAAGCCAAAAAGTAGAAGCCAATTCGCAGTTTGGAAAATTCATTGAACGTAATTACGAAGATTGGTTTGAACCGAAAGCTGATAGACCCATTCAATCTCATACCTTGTTCAGAGAATTAGTTGTTCCCGAATTGGTTAAAAAAGATAAACCTGTCCTTTTTGTAGTTATAGATAATCTTCGTTACGACCAATGGAAAGCTATTGAAGGTGTCGTTAGCAATCATTATAAACTTGAAAAAGAAGTCCCATATTACGCTAGTTTACCAACTGCAACACAATATGCTCGAAATTCTATTTTCTCTGGTTTAACACCATTAGAAATGGAAAAGCAGTTCCCGCAATATTGGAAAAATGATGTCGAAGATGGCGGAAAAAATCTTTATGAAGCCGAGTTTCTTACTGCTCATTTAAAACGATTAGGTTTAAATATCAAACAAGATTATTTTAAAATTACCAATTTAACCAGTGGTAAAAAATTAGCTGAAAACTTCAAAGGATTAAAAGACAACCAATTGGTAACCGTCGTTTATAATTTTGTGGATATGCTTTCACATGCCAAAACAGAAATGGATGTGGTAAAAGAATTAGCTTCAGATGATAAAGCCTATCGTTCCCTGACACTAAGTTGGTTTAAAAACTCTCCTTTATTAGAAATTATTCAACAAGCCCAAAAATTAGGATTCAAATTAATCATCACTACTGACCACGGAACAATCAATGTAAAAAACCCTTCAAAAGTGATTGGCGATAAAAACACTAGTTTAAATCTGCGTTATAAAACCGGAAGAAGTTTGACTTATGAAGATAAGGAAGTATACGCTGTAAAAGATCCTAAAAAAATTGGTTTGCCAACCATCAATATGAGTAGTTCTTATATTTTTGCAAAGAATGATTTTTTCTTGGCTTATGTCAACAATTATAATCACTACGTTAGTTACTATAGAAATACCTATCAACATGGCGGAATTTCATTAGAAGAAATGATAGTGCCGTTTTTAGTTTTTAATCCAAAATAGTTTATTAGACCTATGGAAATCATTTTTTCATTAGATGAAATTCAAGAAGTAGCTCAAAAAATCATCGCCGAAAACCCAAATAAAGTAATGCTTTTTCATGGCAATATGGGTGTTGGAAAAACAACATTAATAAAGGCTTTGGCAAAACAACTTGGAGTTCAAGATGCTACAAGTAGTCCAACTTTTTCGTTAGTAAACGAATACAAAACCAATGATAATCAATGGGTGTATCATTTTGATATGTACCGATTAAAATCGGAGACCGAAGCCTTAGATATGGGTGTTGACGATTATTTATTTTCAGGAAATTGGTGCCTTATCGAATGGGCAGAAAAAATTCCGAATTTACTTCCTGATGATTTTTCGGTGGCTAAATTAACGCAAACCATCGACGGTAAAAGACATTTAACATTGAGCTAATTGAATAAATTTTTGTAATTTGGTGCAAAATTCAATTGTGCAGTATGGCTATTACCCCTTTCACAAAGCAACAGCTTTTACCTCAAGAGGAAAAATTAGAAGTATATCGTCATAAAAGCGAGCTCTTCATAGGAATACCCAAAGAAACTTCTTATCAAGAAAGACGTATTTGCTTAACTCCCGATGCAGTTAATTCACTGACTTCTCACGGTCATAAAGTAATGATTGAATCGGGTGCTGGATTAAGTTCAAGCTATACCGACAAAGAATTCAGCGATGCTGGAGCAACGATTACTAAAGATGCCAAAAAAGTTTTAAGTTGCCCCATGATACTCAAGGTCGAACCTTTAACCATGGAGGAAATTGCCTTAGTCAATAGCAATACCATTGTCATTTCTGCCATTCAATTAAAGACTCGAAAAAAAGAATATTTCGAAGCTTTAGCCAAGAAAAAAATAACGGCTCTAGCTTTTGAATACATCAAAGATGAAGACGGTTCCTATCCTGCTGTGAAATCATTAAGCGAAATCGCAGGAACGGCCTCAGTATTAATTGCAGCCGAATTAATGATTAACAACGAATTCGGAAAAGGATTATTACTAGGCAATATCACTGGAGTTCCCCCTACCGATGTAGTGATTCTTGGCGCTGGAACTGCTGGAGAATTTGCCGCAAAAACTGCTTTAGGCTTAGGAGCCAATGTAAAAGTTTTTGACAACTCCATCACCAAACTACGTCGTTTACAAAATAATTTAAATCAAAGAATATTTACTTCTACTATTCAGCCAAAATCATTGTTAAAAGCTTTGCGAAGATGTGATGTGGCGATTGGAGCTTTGCGAGGTAAAGAACGTTGCCCAGTTGTTGTTACTGAGACGATGGTAGAACACATGAAAAAAGGAGCTGTAATTGTTGATATTAGTATTGATACTGGAGGTTGTTTTGAAACTTCGGAAGTAACAACTCACGAAAATCCAACTTTTATCAAAAATAACATTATTCATTATTGCGTCCCGAATATCCCTTCTCGATATTCCAAAACGGCTTCGCTTTCTATTAGCAATATTATCACACCTTACCTTCTTCAAATTGCTGAAGATGGTGGTTTAGAGAGTGCTATCCGTTGTAATAAAGGGTTGAAAAATGGAGTCTATCTCTATCATGGAATTTTAACCAACAAAGCGATTGGCGATTGGTTCAATTTACCAGATAATGATATTAATTTGATTGTTTTTTAATAATAAACTTCCCTTAAAAATGTATTGGATATAGAACATTGATTACTTTTGCCAAAAATTAATCTACTATGAAGTTTTACCAACGTTTCGCCTACTACTTAGTAGGTTTAGTTATGGGCTGTTTTTTTGTTGCTGTTGTATTCAGCGGAAAAGACACACGTTGCAATTATTTTCCCAATGCCCGAGTTTTAAATGACTTAAGAACTAAGCCGTTCCTTTATGATATTGAAGCCTCGCGAAGACTTTCAGAAGATTGGGTAGATACACTTGACATCAAAAACACCTTGACTAATGGTGATGTTGATTTTGATAAAAGCAATATCAAAGAAGAAGGAGGTAAACTCTATGTCATCTATGGCAAAACCAGAAAAGGAAAAGAAATCACCTTAGAAGTTATCAATTACCCTGACAAAGCCGTATTGAGAAATATAATCAAGAAAGATAAATAATAAAAAAGCCGAACAATTAGTTCGGTTTTTTTATTATACTGGCGTTACATTTTTGAAATTATAACTAATAGTCAAAATAGCGACCACTAAAAATGGAATAGTAGAACCTAATATTTTGATATTTAAGCTCATAACTCCAATCACAAACATAAATCCTAATAATAAGGTCAAAGCGACAATACCTATAAAAGTAAGTGTTCTTTTAGTTGTGGACTGAAAAAGGGTAATTAACAATAGTAATTGTCCCAAAAAAGGAAGCAATACAAAAGGATGAAGTACTGTACTTGGATGTGTAAACATTTTTGAAAATAGTTCCATTTCAACTTGAAATAGAAATAAATGATTTGATTTCCCCCACTCTAAATAACCTATCAGCGAGGTAAGAATCAATAGTAGATTTAAAATTTTACTTTTCATTTTTAAAGAATATTTATTTACCATCTCTTGTAACAAATTTAACAAAAAAAGGGTTGCCACACTGACAACCCTTTTTCAAATATATATAAACTAAGTAACTTAGTTACCGTGTCTTTTTTCAATATCTTCAATAGCTTCTTTGCTCATGGTATCCACTAAAACTGGTGTTGCTATGAATAACGATGAATAAGTTCCTACGATAATACCAATCAACATAGCGAAGATAAATCCTCTGATTGATTCTCCACCAAAAATGAACATGATTAATAATACCATAATCATCGTTAACGAAGTATTTAATGTTCTTGATAACGTAGTATTAATAGAAGCATTTACCACATCTTTAAAGTGTCCTTTTCTGTCTCCAGCTAAGAACTCTCTAATTCTGTCAAATACAATTACGGTATCATTCATAGAGTATCCAATTACTGTTAAGATAGCTGCGATAAAGTGCTGATCCATTTCCATGTGGAAAGGCATGAACTTGTAACAAATAGAATAAATACCTAATACAAAGATAACGTCATGGACTACTGCAGCTAATGCTCCAAGAGAATACTGCCATTTACGGAAGGAAATTACAAGATATAAACCAACTACTAACATAGCTCCTAAAACCGCCCAGAATGAGTTAGTCTTAATATCGGCAGAAATCGCAGCTCCTACTTTAGAAGCTTGCAATACTCCTACTTGTTTTCCGTCATAAGTATTGATGAATTTATCATAAGTCATATTAGCGTTGAAATATTTTTTCAAGCCATTGTATAATTTTTCATTAACTTCTTTATCAACTCCTACTCCATCTTCTTTAATTTTGTATTTTGTTGTAATTTTTAATTGGTCATCTTCACCAAATACTTTAGCCTCAACCCCTGTTTTAAATTCAGCTGATAATTCATCTGATACTTGAGTAGGTTCTACTGGTTTTTCAAATTTCACTTGGAACGTTCTTCCTCCAACAAAATCAACACCTTCGTCTAAACCATTAACATAAAATGAAACACAACTTCCAATAATAACAATAGAGGAAATTAAATATGACCATTTTTTAATTCCAATGAAATCAAAATGGAAACCTGTAAACCAATTTTTAGTTAAGTTAGTTGTAAATGTTAAGTTAGCATTTTTCGCGATATCTCTATCAATAAACATTCTTGCGATGAAGATAGAAGTAAATAACGAAGTGAAAATACCAATTAATAAAGTAGTTGCAAATCCTTGGATTGGACCAGTACCGAAGATGAATAAAATAGCTCCAGTTAAAACGTGAGTAACGTTTGCATCAATGATAGAACGCATAGCTCCTTTCCAACCGTAAGATGCTTTTACTGCATCAGCTAATGACTTCCCATCCCTTAGCTCTTCTTTTGCCCTTTCATAGATGATGATGTTCGCATCTACTGCTGTACCTAATGTTAACACGATACCTGCAATACCTGGTAAAGTTAAAACCGCACCTAAACTTGCTAAGATTCCGAATAAGAAAAGTAAGTTCACTAAAAGCGCAACGTTAGCATACCAACCCGCTCTTCCGTAATAGAACACCATCCATAAACATACTAATAAGAATCCAACAATAGACGATGTTGTACCTGCATCAATAGCTTTTTGACCTAAAGAAGGTCCAACTACTTCAGATTGTACAATCTCGGCAGCAGCAGGTAATTTACCAGCTCTTAATACGTTGGCTAAATCTTTAGTTTCAGCAATATCAAAGTTTCCAGAGATTTCAGATCTACCTCCAGAAATTGGACCTGAAGTAACTCCAGGTGCAGAATACACAATGTTATCTAAAGCAATAGCGATATAGCTTTTTTGAGTGTAAGCTCTTCCTGTTAATTCTTCCCAAACTCTTGCACCTTGTCCGTTCATTTGCATAGAAACGGCTGGTTTACCCATTTGGTCAAACGTATCCATAGCATCTACAATAACACCACCACTTAACGGCGCTACATTGTCTCTGTTACCTTTTAAAGCATACAAACCAACAGTTTCTGTTTCTTTTTTGGTTTTTTCATCTACTTTAACTTCTGGTTTTCCCCAAACAAATTTAGCGTAACGTTTGTCTGCTGGTAATAAGTTGTGAATCTCTGGTCTTTTTAAATAACCGTTGATTACAGCAGTATCTTTTGGCGAAGCAATAACTAAGATTGGTCCTCCACCTTGAGAAATGAATTTATCAAATAAAGGGTTTTTTCCTTTTTTTGTAGCCGTTGAATCTTTGTCTTTGTCTGTTAACAATTTAGTCAATGAATCTGCAGGTTTTGCAGCAGCTACTTTCTCATCCGTTTTAACGGTTGCTTTCAAAGCCTCGTTAGCCGAACCTAAGAAGCCCATTAATTCTTCTGCTTTATAAGTTTCCCAGAACTCTAATTGAGCGGTACTTTGTAATAATTTTTTAATACGGTCAACATCTTTAGCTCCTGGTAATTCTACCAAGATTCTTCCTGTTTGACCTAATTTAGCTATATTTGGTTGAGTTACCCCAAACTTATCGATACGTTTTCTTAATACACCAAAGGCAGATTCTACTGACTCATCAACTTTTTTACCCAAGACTTTTTTCACTTGAGCATCTGTCATTTTGAAATCAATTTCTCCTTGTAAATTTCTATTCGCAAAAATACTAGGATCTGCTAATTTCACAGTCCCTCTTGACTCATTATCAAAAGCAATATAAAAAGCATCTAAGTAACTTTGATTCCCCACTCTGTCTCTAGTTGCATCTTCTAACGCTTTATTGAAAACTGGGTTTTTAGAGTAATTAGACAATCCTTTCAATACATCTTTTACAGATATTTGTAGAATAACGTTAATTCCTCCTTCAAGGTCAAGACCTTTATTGATTTGTTTATCTTTTACTTCATTGTAATTAAAATCGGTAAACCCTAAACTGAAAACTTTTTCTTTTCCAATAGAGTCAAGATATTTAATTTCTTTTTCAGGATGTCCTCCTGCAAAAGCCTTGGCATCATTTTTTACCTTGTTGGCCACAAATGTGAATGAAAGTTGGTAGATACTTACCAATGCAAATAGTATTGCGAAAAATTTAACTAGTCCTTTATTCTGCATTATTACTAAAAATTAATTAATTCTTTGGTTTAATATTATTGGTTTTTAAAAGCAAAAAACTCCTGAAATACAAGGGCTTAGACTATAATCCTTTGTATTTACAAGGTTTCGGCTTTTTTTGAAACGTGCAAATATATAATTCTAAGTGTGATTAACCAATATTTTATCGATTAATATCAAAAAAAATAGGGTGAAAATTGTAGTTTTTTTGAGTCTCAAATTATAATCTTTTTATTTATGCTGATAAACCGTTTAGTTTATGCCTATAAACTGAATGATTTATGCCTATAAACCGTTTTGTTTATGCCTATAAACTGAACCGTTTATACGGTTAATTTTTATATCCCTATAGACGGGCGTTAGTAGTGGCTTAAAAACAAAAAAAGATTGCACTTTGCAGTACAATCTCTTTTTATAATTTAGGTGGTAAATATCCCTTAACCTAATATCGATTTCAAATCACCATTCATCGCTCTTACTGCATCAGCACTCTTAGCAAATTTGGCTTTTTCTTCATCATTTAAAGTAATATCAACAATCTTCTCTACACCGTTTCTACCAATGATACATGGCACTCCGATACAAATATCACTCTGTCCATATTCTCCTTCTAGATATACTGAACAAGGAATCATTTTCTTTTGGTCATTCAAAATAGCATCTACTAAATAAGAAACAGAAGCTCCTGGAGCATACCAAGCAGAAGTTCCTAATAACCCCGTCAATGTAGCGCCTCCCACCATAGTATCTGCGGAAACTTTTTCTAATTCGGCTGTCGATAAAAATTCAGAAACTGGCACTCCATTATAAGAAGCTAATCTTGTTAACGGAATCATAGTAGTATCTCCGTGACCTCCAATTACCATTCCTTGAATGTCATTCGCAGGTTTGTCTAAAGCAAGTGACAAGTAGGTTTTGAATCGAGAACTATCTAAAGTTCCTCCCATTCCGATAACTCTATTTTTTGGTAATCCTAAAGATTTAAAAGTCAAATAAGTCATAGTATCCATTGGGTTAGAGACTATAACAAAAATTGCCTTAGGAGAATGTTGCAATAAGCTTTCTGCAACCGACTTCACAATACCAGCGTTGATTCCAATTAATTCTTCACGAGTCATTCCTGGCTTTCTAGGAATTCCGGATGTAATAACTACAACATCGCTTCCTGCTGTTTTTGCATAATCATTTGTACTTCCAGTAACTTTAGTATTAAACCCTAAAGTAGTTTGTGTTTGGGTAATGTCTAAAGCTTTTCCTTCTGCAAAACCTTCTCTAATATCTACCAACACAATTTCGCTGGCAATTCTTCTGTAAGCAATAGCATCAGCACAAGTGGCACCAACGTTTCCTGCTCCTACAATCGTAACTTTCATTGATTTTATTTTAAATTATAAATTTTGAATTTTAAATTGAACATTAAATTTTGAATCATTTAAAATTTATAATTCAAAATTTAAAATAATCTATGCATCTATCTTAGCATACACTGCATTCTTCTCTATAAACTCTCTTCTTGGTGGCACTTCATCTCCCATCAACATAGAGAATACTCTATCGGCTTCCGCTAAACTATCGATAGTTACACGACGTAAAGTTCTAAAGTTTGGATCCATGGTAGTTTCCCATAATTGCTCAGCATTCATTTCCCCTAGACCTTTGTAACGTTGAATCGCTGCACTTCCTCCCATTCTCTCATTAGCTGAATCACGTTGATCATCATTCCAAGCGTATTCTTTTTTGTTTCCTTTTTTAACTAAATATAAAGGTGGTGCTGCAATATAAACGTGTCCGCCTTCAATCAGTTCTTTCATAAATCGGAAGAAGAACGTTAATATTAAGGTAGAAATGTGACTACCGTCGACGTCGGCATCACACATGATGATTACTTTATGATAACGCAGCTTTTCTAAGTTCAAGGCTTTAGAATCTTCATCCGTACCAATGGTAACCCCTAGTGCGGTGAATATATTTCGAATCTCTTCGTTTTCAAATACCTTGTGATGCATGGCTTTTTCCACATTCAGAATCTTACCTCTCAAAGGCAAAATCGCTTGAAAGTTTCTATCACGACCTTGCTTAGCAGTTCCACCCGCCGAATCTCCCTCTACAAGATACACTTCGCATTTTGCTGGATCTTGTTCTGAACAATCAGACAATTTTCCTGGTAAACCTCCACCGCCTAAAACGGTTTTACGTTGTACCATTTCACGTGCTTTTTTAGCTGCATGACGTGCTTGAGCTGCTAGAATAACTTTCTGAACAATGATTTTAGCATCATTTGGATTTTCTTCCAAATAGTTTTCTAACATTTCAGCCACTGCTTGAGATACTGGAGAAACTACTTCTCTGTTACCCAATTTGGTTTTAGTTTGTCCTTCAAATTGAGGCTCTGAAACTTTTACTGAAATGATAGCGGTTAATCCTTCACGGAAGTCATCCCCTGAAATCTCAAATTTCAATTTATCTAAAAGTCCAGAAGCATCAGCATATTTTTTCAAGGTACGGGTTAATCCCATACGGAAACCTTGCAAATGCGTTCCTCCTTCGTGAGTATTGATATTATTTACATAAGAGAAAATGTTTTCAGAATAGCTAGTGTTATAAACCAATGCTACTTCAACAGGAACTTCCCCTTTTTCATTTTCCATGCCAATTACATGCGAAATGATAGCTTCTCTACCTTTATCTAAAAACCGAACAAATTCTTTTAATCCTTCTTTGGAATGAAAAACTTCTGAATTGAATTCCCCTTTATCATTTACATCTCTTCTATCCGTAAGTGTTATTGTGATTCCTTTGTTCAAGAAAGACAACTCACGCATACGTCCAGCAAGGGTATCGTAGGAGTATTCTATAGTTTGTGTAAAGATACTTTTATCAGGATGGAAAGTAACCATGGTTCCGCGTTTGGTTGTTTCGCCAATTTGCTTTACAGGATACATTGCTTTTCCTTTTTCGTATTCTTGCTCGTACACTTTTCCTTCTCTGAAAACAGTAGCTCTCAAATGATCAGAAAGTGCATTTACGCAGGAAACTCCAACTCCGTGAAGACCTCCAGAAACTTTATAGGAATCTTTATCAAACTTTCCTCCTGCACCAATTTTGGTCATTACCACCTCAAGAGCTGACACACCTTCTTTTTTGTGCATGTCAACAGGAATTCCACGTCCGTTATCTTCAACGGTAACCGAATTATCTTCGTTTATAATAACACCGATAGTGTCACAATGTCCAGCTAAAGCCTCATCGATAGAGTTATCTACCACTTCATAAACCAAGTGATGCAAACCTCTAACTCCAGTATCTCCAATATACATGGAAGGGCGCATTCTTACGTGCTCCATTCCTTCTAATGCCTGAATACTATCGGCCGAATAACTGTTCTTTTTAATCTCGTCGCTCATATTATTTTATCGTAAAAAATCTAATTTTGTCTAACGAGCAAATATATAAAAACGCATAGGATTTCCTATTCAAAATTGGCTTTAAAACCTTTAAGTTATTAACATTTTTGGCATGATTTCAACAAAAAAACGCTCAACAAAAATGCCGAGCGTTTTTAACAAACAAACTAAACTTCAATCTAAACTCAATACTTTACCATTGAGTTTCTTTTTAAAGCGAATACTATCGCTTTTATGCTTTTACATAGGCATCATCGTGCACATTTGCGACAGCTCTACCAGAAGGATCATTCATGTTTTTAAAGGCCGCATCCCATTCTAATGCAATTTTGGTACTACATGCTACACTTGCTTCTTGGGGAACACATAAAGCTGCTGCATCACTTGGGAAATGTTCGTTAAAAATAGAACGGTAATAATATTCTTCTTTTGATGTTGGTGTTTGCAACGGAAACTTATATTTAGCATTTGCTAATTGGTCATCCGAAATTTCTTTGGCTACCATTTCTTTCAAAGTATCAATCCAACTGTATCCTACTCCATCACTAAATTGTTCTTTTTGTCTCCAAGCAACACTGGCTGGCAACATATCTTCAAAAGCTTTCCTTAACACCCATTTTTCCATTCTTTCCCCATTAATCATTTTGTCTTGTGGGTTGATTCGCATAGCCACATCCATAAATTCTTTATCCAAAAATGGCACACGTCCTTCGATTCCCCAAGCAGCTAAACTTTTGTTGGCACGTAAGCAATCGTACATGTGTAATTTGCTTAATTTACGAACGGTTTCTTCATGAAATTCTTTAGCATTTGGTGCTTTATGGAAATACAAATAGCCACCAAACAATTCATCTGAACCTTCGCCTGAAAGTACCATTTTAATTCCCATTGACTTGATGACCCTTGCCATCAAATACATTGGCGTTGAGGCACGAACAGTCGTCACATCGTAAGTTTCCAAATTATAAATCACATCTCGAACAGCATCTAATCCTTCTTGAATGGTGAATTTTATTTCGTGGTGAATGGTTCCTAAATGATCGGCTACTACTTGCGCTGCTGCTAAATCAGGCGAACCTTCTAAACCTACGGCAAACGAGTGTAATTGTGGATACCAAGCATCAACAGTATCACCAGATTCGATACGTTTTTGAGCATATTTTTTGGCGACTGCCGAAGTAATAGAAGAATCCAATCCTCCTGATAATAACACTCCATAAGGCACATCACTCATCAATTGACGGTGAACAGCTGCTTCTAATGCTTTCTTAATTTCTTCAATGCTAGTTGCATTTTCTTTTACGGCATCGTAGTCTGTCCATTCTCTTTTGTACCATTGCACAAATTCGCCGTCTTTGCTTGATAAATAATGTCCAGGAGGGAATAATTGTATTTTAGTACAATATCCTTCTAAAGCTTTTAATTCTGATGCCACATAAAAGGTTCCGTTTTGATCCCAACCAATGTATAATGGAATAATTCCCATGTGGTCACGAGCTACAAAATATTCATCTTTCTTCACATCATAAATCGCAAATCCGAATATTCCATTCATTTCATCAATGAAGTGAACGCCTTTTTCTTGATAAAGTGCTAAAATAACTTCGCAGTCACTTTCCGTTTGGAATTGGTATTTCCCATCAAATTGTTTTCGTAACTCTCTGTGATTATATATTTCACCATTGGCCGCTAAAACCAATTTTTTATCTTGACTAAACAAAGGTTGTTTACCCGAAGCAGGATCAACAATAGCCAAACGTTCGTGAGCTAATATTGCTTTCTCATCGCTGTAAATTCCGCTCCAATCTGGACCACGGTGACGGATAATTTTTGACATTTCCAACACTTTTGGTCTTAATACTTCTGCTTTTTGTTTTAAATCAAAGGCACATACAATTCCGCACATATTCTTTTATTTTATTTTGATGGGGCAAAGATGGTATAATAGTTATAAATGAAAAACATAATTAACTATTTAATTATAAATTATAACTAAAAAACAAAATACTATTAACTTATGAAAGTTAAAAAATAGAAAAATGTAACTTTGAGTTAGAATTTGTTATAAAACACTTTCAATAGTATACCACTTCCCATTCATATCAAATGAAAAGTCGACTTGGTTCCCCATTAATTTGCTTCCGAGAGGTGATTGTGGTGAAAGTGCAAAAATAGTTTTATTGTCAATAGTTATTTTTGGCAAAGCCACACTTATAAAAAGCAACATACCATTGGCTTGAACTAAACTTCCCAAAGCTACTTTTTTATGAATTTGCGAAGCATCAATTTTATCAAGAATACTTTTTTGTTCTAGTATTTCTTTGAGCTTGTGATTGAGTTTTTCTTGTTCGATATGCATCATTGACAAAGCTGTCTCATGTTTATCTCCAGCTGAACCTTTGGCATCATTTTGTGCATCAATAGTTAAACCAGCAATCATATCTTGAAAAACATCAATTCTGTCTTGAACGAGCTCTTTGTAGCGATGAAGGATTTGTTGTTTGAATGTCATAGTTGGAAATAAAAAATCCTGTAAAGCAAATATACTTAACAGGATTCCTTTTGATTTAATTTCTATTAAAAATCAAATTTATAATTCGCTCCAATTAAAACTTGTATTGTTTGCACAGGATAATTTGACCATCTTTCATATCCTTGATTCGCTAAATTATTTCCTTTTAAGAAGAAGGATAAACGCTCACTATATTTGTATCCAACATGAGCATTCAAATCGAAATAGCTTTTAAGTGTGATGTTTTCATCTGGAGGAAAAGGAAGCGAAACAGTAGCTTGCCTGAAGAGGTCTTTTCTTTCTCCTACGAAGAACAAACTAGTTCCAGCATACCATTTTGGAGTAATGGTTACATCTAGGGTTGACGCTAATTTTATGGCTGGCAAATTCCAAGCTTCTTTTTCAACATCAGTGGTGAAACTACTAAAAGTTCCGTTGATACCGAAAGAAACGTTTTTAGAAAAATCAGCTTTTAATTCTCCGAAGAAACTTAACGTTTTTACTTTATCATATACCACATCAAAAGAATTGGCAAATGTATAACCATCCGTATTCGTATTAAATTGATCATAGATATTGCTTTTGAATAAGGCCTTCCCTTCTTCATTTTTGTATGAACCACGGATATTATAACTTACGCTACTAGCAAGTTTTCCTTTTAATCCCGCATAGATATCGTATTTTTGATCGGTTGGCCCTATACCAATTGTTGGAGATACAAAGAAATTTTCCTGAACAAAATCATGAAAAGAATTTTGATGCAAAGCACCTTCTAAACCAGCGTAGAAAACCATTAAATCTCCAACGATTTTATAGGAACCCGTAACCTGTGGATAAATAAAGAACTTGCTTTGTCCAGCTTCTTGTGCAGCACTATAGAAAAATCCAACACCAGCATTTATGGTTAAATCTCCTTTGTGAATTTTTACGCTTGGCTGAAAACCAACATTAGTAAAACCATATTTAAAAGAACTTCCACCATTGTATGTTTTATCAAAAGAACCATTGATATAATCCAACACAAAATCGGCTTTAATTTTTTGTTCTACAATATCAAATTCTAAAGATGGTTTGGCAACAAATCGATTTTCGGCTGAGCCAAATGCATCCCAAAACCGACTGAATTTCAAAGTACTTTCTTTAAGAAAACTATCACTTAAGCCTAATCTTCCTCCAACATACAATGTATGATACGTTTGTTGTTCGTTGATTGTTGCAATGGTGGCGTCAGTAAAAAGTCCGGGGTGAATTCCATACCAATTATATACTTGGTGTTGGTAGCCTAGATCAGCATTCCAACTCATGGCTTTAGTTCTACTCCCGTAAGTTAAATCTAAGGCTGTATTGAAGAATTTATCATCTAACGGCAAGTCTTTTATTCCTCCTTGTGAAGAATTGTGACGTAACATTCCACCAAAATAATCCGTATTACTAATACTTTGCGTAATGAAAAGCTCAGCACTAATGGTTCCAAAATTTCCTGCTCCTAAAGTTAAATAGTTGCTGAATATTTTTTCTTCGGCACTTTTGTCAACATTAGCTGCTTTTCCTTTTGAAGGTGTAAATGTAGACGCTACTGGAAAGGAAAAAATATTATATTTTATATTCTCTTTCTTCGAAGTGTCATCATCGTCCAACGTTGGAGTTTCCTTAACTTTAAAAGCATCTGAAATAGTTGGCGTGTAGGGTTTTACCACATTCACCACTTCGGTTCCGATATTGTCGTCTTTCTTTTGTGCAAATGAAAATTGGATTGCAAAAAGAAAAGCTATTATTGTTATTTTATGTTGAAAATTGATTTTCATAAATTTCATTTATTTGGGCTTATTCAGTTAATGATGAATTCGTTTTGGCTGCTTCACCTTTTATTATTTTGAGTTGCGCTTGTGCTTCTGCAATTACATCATCAAATTCTTTGAAGTTTTTAATTACACTGTCTAAAATGGAAGTAGCACTAAAATTGTCTTTCATTTGGTAATAATTATTAGCCATAACAATCAACCCTTTGGCACCAAAATATTTATACCCCGAATAATCTTTAGCTAATTTTTGAACTGTTTTATTCGAATCTTCAAATTTGCCATCTTTGTTTTTGAAATAAGCATCATAATATAAAGCTTCTGCCGCTACTTCACCTTTAGCTATGGTTAACAATTTAGCGTAAGCTGTTCTTGCTTTGGGTTCATCATTAGCCTTAATAGCAGAACGAGCCACGATAATTTGAGCATCACTTTTTATTTTGTTGTCAGTTTTTGGGTTTGCTAATACCTTATCAGCATAAACCACTGCATTAGGATAATCCTTTTGATCATAATACGCTCTCATCAAATTGGCTTGAGCAAAAGTTACGTTTTGAGGAAAATCAGCTTCTGTTTCTAAACGTTGTAATACTGGAACGGCTTTGGTATAATCGTCTTTTTTCAAATGAATTTCTGCTAAACGTGCTAAAGACTGCTCTGTGAATTCGTTTCTTGGTTTACTGATAACAAATTCATAATTGGGAATAGCAGTTACTTCTTTTCCATCAGCAAATAAAGATTGTGCTAAATAGAAATTAGCTTTCAAAGCGTGAATTCCGTTGGGAAACTGAGAAACATAGCTTGTCAAACTAGTTATGGCTTGCTTGGTATTGTTTTGCAAATATTGTTTTTCAGCTGATTCATATGTATCATTATCTAAATCAGCATCTGAAACTTCTACAAAATCTAATGTTTTAACCCAAGCAGCATATTCATTTACTTTTCCATTATCCATGTAAATCAAACGAGCTGTTGAAACCGCTTCCAAAGCTTCTGGAGTTCTAGGGTAATCGGAAGCTACCTTTTTAAATTTGGCAATAGCCAATTCATCTTTTTGGGAATTATAATACACTAACCCTTGACGTAAAATCGCTTTTGAAGCAAATGAACCATTTTTAAATTCGCTTAATAATTGGTCATACGTTTTAATGGCTAAATCTGTTTTGTTTTCGGTAACATAAGTATTTCCTAACTCGAATAATGCATCATCTCGATATTGTGAGGTTTTGAATTTTGCAAGAAACGAATTGAAATCCTCTATTTTCTTATCGTTTTTGCTAACAAAACCATAGCTTAATGCTTTTTGAAAGGCGGCATAATCGGCATCAATCCCTTTCATTTCTATCGCTTTATTGTAAGCATCCATTGCTGGCCAATATTTAGAAGAAACAAATCGGCTATCTCCAAGTCTTAAGTAAGCATCGTTTAAACGTACTTTGTCATCTTTATTCCCATCTACAAAACTTTGGAAATAATTACCTGCTTGGTCATACTCTTTTTGTTTGAAATAGGCATACGCAATATTGTAATTGATATTCTTATATTCAGGAGTTGTTTTGGCTTCCGCCGAATCTGCAAATTGTTTGAAGCTTACTAATGCATCATTAAAATTATCTAAAACATACTCGGTTTCTCCTTTCCAAAAAGTAGCACGAGCCGTGATTTTTGCATTTTTTTGATTGGCGATAGATTTCTTAAACATGCTCAATGCCTCTGCATAAGTACCATCAGTAAACAATTCGATTCCTCTGTAGAACAATACTTTTTGGTACGCTTCTCTGTTTTCAGGAGTGTTATTTTTTTCCAATAAAGTCAAAGCTGCTTTATAATTTTTTGAAGTGATGTACGAATTAATCAGCAATCCTTCGATTTCATTTTTGCTTGACGAATTTGGATATTTAGCTAAAAACGCAGACAAAACATCAGGAACCGATTGATACGAGTTTCCTATTTCGTAACTCAATTTTGCATAATTTAAATTAGCATCTTCTTGAATTTTTAAATCAAAATCCATTTCAGAAGCACTTTTAAAAGCGTTTAAGGCTTGTTGTTTTTTATCGGTTTTGAAATAACATTCTCCCAAATGATAATAAGCGTTTTGCGCTACCGAGTCTTTACCATCAATGATTTTATTAAACTGTGCAATAGCATTTTCGTAGTCTTTTTGCTGGTAATAAGTGTACCCTAATTGATAAAAATCGGTGTTACTCCATTTTCCTTTTTTGCCTTTGTATTCTTTTAGATAAGGCAATGCTTTATCGTATTGTTGCAAATTGAAGTAGCTTTCTCCGATGATTTTATTCAATTCTGATTTTTCAGAAGCATTTGATTTAGGCATAGCCGAAACTCCAGCATCAATAGCTTTTTGGAAATCACCCGATTTGAATGCCATATCTGCTTTGAAATATGATAATTTCTCTGAGTATTTTTCCTCGGTTTCTACTTGTTTGAAATACTTGTTAGCTTCTTTATAATTATCCCCTTCATAAGCCATAAAACCTAAGTAATAATTGGCTTGCACTCCATATTCCTTTGAATTAATCACTTTGTTGAAATAACTAGCCGCTTCTTTTTTGTCTCCTGCCGTAAAGTATGCATATCCTTTTTGGAAGGTAAATTTTTCTGTTTGCTCATACGTTAAAGCGTTTTCATCTACTTTATTAAAATACTCTAAAGCTTGCGGAAACTTACCTTGCTCAAAATAATATTGAGCCACTTCAATATAGGCTTGATTTTGTTTGGAACTTGTTGGATAATCCGAAATGAATTTTTCGATTAACTCATCAGCATTATTCTGATTCAAATGAATAGCGCAAATACCAACATAGTAGGCACAATCCGCTTGAACATCCTGATTGTTGTTTTCGTGTTTTACTTTTTCAAAAAGAATTTGTGCCGATTGGTACTGTTTGTCTTTAAACAATGAAATAGCGTTGTCAAATTCCGACAAGTTACTCGTATAAATAGCCGACTGCTGTGCTGAAACCTGATTTATCCCTGCTATAGAAAGCAGAAAAAATAACATTAAAAATTTACGCATGTTTTTTATTTTTTCTATCCCAAAAATAGTGTCCTATTACCTATAACGTAAAAACTACAGCTTTTATTATAAACATTCTTTTAAACAATTTTTATTATGGGATTTAGAATTTGGAAATTGGAATTTATATTTACTATTTTTACCCAATAAATGGAATTACTCATGTCAGAAACTATTTTATCTCTAAAAAACGCAACTATTTATCAAGAAAATAGAGTGATTTTATCACAAATAAATCTTGAAGTTAAAGAAGGTGAATTTCTATACATCATTGGGAAAACAGGAACTGGAAAAAGTAGTTTTATGAAGACCCTTTATGGTGATTTGCAATTAACCACTGGAACTGGAAACATTGTGGGTTACGATTTAGTCGGTTTAAAAGAAAATGACATTCCGTTTTTGAGAAGAAAATTAGGGATTGTTTTTCAAGATTTTCAATTATTGCCTGACCGAAGTGTCAATGAGAACATGCTATTTGTCTTAAAAGCAACGGGCTGGACAGACAAAACCGAAATGCAAACTAAAATCGATGAAGTGTTGAATAGTGTTGGTATGAAAGGTCTGACTAACAAAATGCCTCATCAACTATCGGGTGGTGAACAACAAAGAGTGGCTATTGCTAGAGCTTTGCTAAACGACCCTGAATTAATCCTTGCTGATGAACCGACAGGAAACCTTGATCCACAAACTAGTGCGGAAGTATTAGCTGTTTTGAAAAAAATCAATGAAAATGGAAAAACGGTGATTATGGCTACCCACGATTATGCTGTAATTATGAAATTCCCAGCGAAAACTTTGAAATGCGAAGACAATACTATTTTTGAAGTGGTTCAAAAAACGGTTTAAGTTGTTTTCTTTCTGATAAAAATTTTGCCAAAAGCACTATCATAAAAGGAAAAGTCACTAGGTGAAATCTATCGCCTTGACCACAAGATATTCCCGAAAGCAAAATGATATAAGTAATAAAAAAGGCCATAAAAAAGTATACTCTTTCCTTTCTGTAATTATTAAATAAAAAGTAAGCTGATAACAGAAGGGCTACTAAAGTAAAAAGTCGGTTTTGCCATTTAGTGATAGCAAATAATACGTTTTTTGACACATCAAAGAAACTTTGATTTACTCTTCTTAGATTTTTACATTCATAAAGACAACTGTTACCACTCTTAGTATTCTCTATAACATCTGAGAAATATGCCTTTAACAAATTGATTTTATTAAACTGCAATTGCTTTTTAAAATCCTCAGCCGCAATTATTTTTTGATTTTTAGATTCATTACTAAAAATATAATCTGCTCTTGGGTTATTTATTTGACTGTATTCTTTGCCATACTTGATACACATAGCCTTACTTCCAATATAGCCATAATAAGTCGGGGCATCAATATAACTAACTGTAAAATCTCCGAATTGGTATTTCATTCCGGCACACTGAATAAAGACCAAAAACAAACTACCATACAAAAACCAACTTGCTTTTGATTTGTAATTTTTGAAAATAATTTTGATAAAACAAACCACGAAAACAATTGCCAAAAACTTAGAACCTGGTTTAATTAGCATACTTAAAACGAATACGCTTAACGCTAAAGAAAGCCATAAAAAACGGTGTTTCTCATAATATTTTAGCAAAAAGTAAAAGGCCAAAACAAACATAAAAATATAAATCGTCTCAGTCAACAAATGAAAAACATGTGCTGTATTGCCCACTGTAAAGAAATATAGCAACGAGAAAAGAAAAGCATTTTTTGGCTTGATCGTTTTTTTTAAAATGTCAAACAGCAATAATGAAGTGGCTAGCCAACAAACCAGATTAACATAAAAACCGAAGGTAAAAATACTTTCATCAGAACCTCCAAATAGATAAGGAATTCCAGAAATTGCCGCCATTAAAATAGGCCGATAGTTATGACCTCTGTAAAAAACATATAAGTTTTTGGCCGACTCTTGATAGTTGAAAGAATCAGAATGCATCACGCCTTGACTACTCATTTGGGTCATAAAATCAAAGAGAGAAATCCAAAGCAACCCAATTAGTATTAGGAGAAAATGAAATTTATATTTTACAAAAAATGATGGCATTAATTCTCTTTTTTCTTGTAAACGTGTGGATTTTCTTTGATGCCTTTTTTGAAAATTTTACGCAAACACATTCTTAAAAAAGTGTCGGTTCTCAAAATTAAATCAGATAATTTATTTTCAGGTCTACCACGAAATGAAGTCACATGAAAGCTATCTGAAGCCAATAAAGGAGAATCAGAAAAATAATAATTAGAAACACAACGTCGATACCCTTCAAAAACTACTGGTGAAACCGAATGCAACGAATTATTATGGGTCTCCATAATCGCCAAACGATTGAATTTACTATGAATTGTGATGGGCTTCTGATCTAATCCATTAGGCCAAAGTTCTAAGTTACCACCGTATTCTTCTTTCCAATTGGGTGTCACATAGTACAATAAATTCAGCACACGCCATAAATTGCGGTCTTTGTCATGAGAATTGTCTAAATGGGGATTGAGAAATTGTTTGCTTCCCATTAAGGAAATACCTCCAGCATATAAATATTCATCAGGAATAGGATGCTTAACATTGCAAATTTCACCTATAACCGCAACCACTCTTTTGTCTTGAAACGCATAAATAATTTCTTCAAGTAACGGATTGTACAAATCCATTTGAGCGGCTATATACTTGTTTTCACGGATGCTTTTTTTTAAGACCATTTGATTCGGTTCTGGAAATACTTTTGCAATATTTTCTGCAATTTCATCTGGCAACAAATCATCTAACCACAAATGTCCTATACCATTTTGAGAAGCAGAAAACCGTTGTTTTAATTGTTCTTTTTCTGAAGAAATTTTTTCAAAAATTAAGGTGGCTAATGAAACTCTATCCCATGTCATAGTCTATGATTTTAGCTATTTGTTTTGCATTATTTATATCGTTCAGCACTTTGGAGAAAGCCTGATTTCTATTATCTACATCTTGAAAAGGTTGATTTCTTAGTGTTTTTATTTTCGCAATGAATTCTTCTTTTGAATGGGCAAGTTCACAAAATTTAAGCACTTGTTCATCATCAACCATATTGGAATTAACCAAACAAAATCTACTCTTAAAAAGCGAATTGATAACTTTCAGTTTTGTCCCCGATTTTTGAAAAGACAACATTACATTGATATGAGCATTCTTGAATAAATCGTCTAATTGAGAATCATTTTTAAGTTCAACAAACTCAATATTTGGTAAATTTTTAGTTCTCTTTTCAACCATTTTTTTTCCATTAGAGGAAGCTATTATCAATTTGTAATCACCAATCTGTTTAAAAACTTTTATTAAAAACTTAGCGGCATTCTTATTGTCAGCCAATCTTAAATCGCCATGATAAAAAGCATAATTTCCATATTCAGAAAGTGGCGCCACCTGTTCATTGCCATGAAAAACCGGAACATAACTTACCTTATCTGTAATCGTTTTTGCAAAGTCGTTCTCATAAGTGGAAAGCGTAAAAACATGATCGAAGTTGGCTATATTTTTCTGATAATCAATATACTTTTGAGCGGCATAATGATAAGCTATCTTTTTAAAATAATTGGTTTCATTCTGGCTCATTCCAGCATAAAAATTAGACTCAATATTATGGAGTCGCAAGTATTTTTTATTATCTAATTTAATCTTTTGAAGAATCATAGTCGTATGTAATCCTTCAAAAAAAATAGGCGCATCGACTTTTGCTAAATTCTCGATTAATTCATTGCGAAAACGGCAAACCACCGGGAAAGGATATTGAGAAAAAAGAAAAAATGGATTTTTGTTTTTCTTATATAAGTAAACCTTTTCAGTGATGGCTTTTAATTCATTTGAAACGACATCCCTATCCTCATAAAAACAATGCAAATGAATAGTAAAACCAATAGCATGCAAAGCTTTAACTTTATAAAAAACATCAATAGCTCCACCAAAATCTGGCGGAAACGGATTGTCAAAGCTGATGATGTGAAGCGGTTTTGTTTGCATTATAATAGACAAAAATAGCATTTTAAAAAGAAGTAAATGCGTCTTTTGAGTATATTTGAATTCAAAATTGACTTATGCCATTTTTTTCGATAATTATTCCAGTTTTCAACAAAGAACCATTTGTTAAAAAAACATTGAAAAGTGTTTTAAACCAATCTTTTACTGATTTTGAAATTATTATTGTCAATGATGGTTCAACGGATGAAAGCGAAGCTAAAATTTTGTCTTATAACGATCCTAGAATTCATTATTTTTCAAAATTAAATGAAGGAGTAGCTATCGCAAGAAATTTTGGGATTGAAAAAGCACAAGGAGAATTCATCTGCTTTTTAGATGCCGATGATTTTTGGCATCCCACTTTTTTGTCCACCATGCATTCTTATATTCAAAAGCTACCAGAACAAAAAGTATTTGCTACCGCTATTGAAATTGAAACCAATAAAAAAAGTATTACTGCTCAATATTCCATTCCCAAAATATCCTATTTTGAAATTGTGAATTTCTTTGATGCCAGCCAAAAAGAATGTGTGTTATGGACATCAAGTATTGCAATACACAAAAGTGTCTTGAGGACTGTGGGAAATTTTGACCCGATAATTAAAAAATGTGAAGATACAGAGTTATGGATTCGTATTGGACTTAACTATCCTATCGTATTTATTTGGGAAATTTTGGCAAAATATGTGTATGATGAAAGTAGTATTTCTAGGCAATGGAATTACTTTTTTGAACCTTATACTTTCAATAAATACGCTTTATTAGAAAAGCAAAATCCCAAATTAAAACAATACATCGATTTGAATCGGTTTGCCGCGGTGATAAAGTGTAAACTCTTAAGTAATTACAAATTAGCTGAAGAAATTTATTCAACCATAGACTTGAAAAGTCTACCTTGGAAAAAAAGAATACTACTTAAAATGCCAGCAATTATATTGAAAATACTTATCCAATTTCAAAAATTCACAACCAATATTGGCTTAGGAAATTCGGTTTTTAGATAGTTTATAATCTGTATAATCTCTAATGTAATCGGCTTCTTCAAAAATACCTGAAGCCAAGACTAAGCAAACAGAACCTGAAGAAAAATTATGCAACTCGCGCCAAATCCCATTAACGATAAGTAGGCCAACATTTGGTTTGTTAAGCGTTACTGTTTTTTCTTCACTTCCGTCATTTAAAATCACATCAAAACTTCCGCTCAACGCTACTAAAAACTCTTGTTGATTTTTATGTGAGTGCCCACCACGTCTACCTCCACTAGGAATATCATATAAATAATAAACCCTTTTCATTTCGAATGGTATAGCATTGTCCTCAATAACAGAAAGATTACCACGAGTATCGTGTACCTTTTTAATATCAATAACTTGGACGTCGTGGATGGTTGTCATTTTGCTTCTAATAAATTTTTCCAATGTCGGGCAATGGTTGTCAAAGATAAGTGTTCTACGCTTTTTTGAGCATTATTTTTGCAAATCCTATACAAATTTTCATCAAAAATCAAATTATGAATGGCTTCTGACAACGCTTTTTCATCATAATTTTGAACCAATAATCCATTATAGTTATTTTGAATAATTTCTTTTGGCCCTGTTTCGCAATCTACTGATATTACTGGAATACCAGCTGCTAATGATTCAACAACACTCATAGGAAACCCTTCGAATCGACTGGTTAAAATAGTATATTTAGCATGTTGAATGTAGGGCGTAATATTATTTTGGAAAGGCAACATTGTAACAAAACCCTCTAACTGTAATTCTTTGATTTTTGCAATAATAAAATCCTTGCTTGAACCTTCTCCAATGAGCAACAAGTGAATTCCTGTTTCATACACTTTTGACTGAGAAAAAGCAGTTAATAATAGAGTGAAGTTTTTAATTTCTTCTTCTAATCGACCAAAAAATAGAATATAGTTTTCAGGAGTATTACTAGGTTTTGGGGCAAGACTTTCTGGAAAAATAATCGGATTATAAATAGTTGTTGTATTTTTAAAATTGAATTTTTGGCAAATTTTATCTTCAATAGCTTTAGAAACACAAACTAATTTAGTGGCCTTTTTATATAAATAGTTAGCTCCTTTAGAAAAATACATATCCAATTTAGCACTGTGCACCATAAAATAGGTTCTTCTTTTACCATAAATCCATTTGGTAAAGACTTCTCTAATGAAAACAGGTCTTGAACGATTATCAATTACAACTTGAATATCATTTTCAAAAAGATAATTGGCAATATATTTTCCTTTTTTTACAGCTCTAAAAAATCCTTTTTCATTAGCAAATAATTTTCCTAAGTTGACCAAAGTACCTTGATATTCAAAATCAATTTCATCCGAAATAATGATATGATGTATTTCATAGCCTAAATCGTGCAACATAAAACTCAACAAACCTGCAAAACGCTCTGCACCACCAACACCAAGTGATGCGGAAACTATAGCTATTTTGTTGTTGTTTTTCATTTCTTACTTATATTGCAGTTCTATTTGCCAAATATAGCAAGATAATGAAGATTTTACTCATTGGAGAATACAGTCGATTGCATAATTCTTTGAAAGAAGGATTGCAAAAATCAGGAAACGAAGTAACCCTTTTAGGATTTAAAGATGGTTTCAAAAAATATCCTGTCGATTTTCCATTGGAGAAAAAATGGGATAGTGGGTTTTTAAAAAAATGCAAGTTGGGTCTTCTAGTGTTGACAGGATTTGACATTTCTTCTTACTTAACTTATCGACAATTTTGGAAAAATAGAAACCATTTCAAAGACTTTGATGTGGTACAATTGATCAATGAAAATAGTTTTTTTTGTGATTATAGTCATGAAAAAAAGATACTAGACTTTATTTTTAAACACAATAAAAAAGTGTTTTTACTTTCTAGTGGTGATGATTATTGTTATGTTAAGTATAATTTTGAGCATCCAGAAAATCCATCAATTGTTCAACCCTATTTGGCAGGTAAAATAGAGGATAAAAATTTTACGAACGTATTGAAATTTAGAACTAAATCATTCGAAAAATTACATCACTATATTTTTAAAAACATACACGGTGTAATTGCTACCGATATAGATTATCAAATCCCATTACAAAACCATCCAAAGTATTTAGGGTTAATTCCTAGCCCAATAAACCTAACTAAATTCCCAACAAGCAACATAGAAATAAACGATAAGATTATAATTTTTCACGGGGTCAATAGAGAAAGTTACTTTAAAAAAGGGAATGATTATTTTGAGAAAGCCTTGGTAATTATAAAAGACAATTATCCTGAAAAAGTGCATATAACTGTAGTCGAAAATGTGCCCTATCAAAAATACATTTCTTTATACGACAATGCTCATATAGTGTTAGACCAGTTATATGGTCATGATCAAGGGAGTAATGGTTTGGAAGGAATGGCTAAACAAAAAGTGGTTTTCACTAATGCCAGTGAACTTTTTGAAAAACATTATAATCTGACTGAAAAGGTTGCCATAAACGGTTTACCTAATGTAGATTATTTGGTCCAAGAATTATCTTTTTTAATCGAAAATCCTTCCGAAATAATAGCTATTGGAACACGAGCAAGAACCTTTATCGAAAAGGAGCATGATTATTTAAAAATTACTGAACGTTATTTAGCAGTTTGGAAAGATTAGCGTTTAAAAAACAATTTCCTAAACATAAATAAAACCAAGGCCAAACAAATTAGATTAGCATAAAAATAAGCTTGTAAAACGCCTTCTACCGAAAACTTTTTCATTAAATAAATAGAAAGCAAAAAGTACGACAAATTAAAAACTATCTCTCCCAAAAAATAGCGCTTCATCATAGTTTTTACTAAAATTTGAAAGCCAAAAGCCAAAGTAATTATTCGGATAAAATCGCCCGCTAATTGCCAAATCAACAACTCATTGATGCTAGAAAAATCTTCCGTAAATGCTACTTTAATGATGATACTTCTCGCCAAATAAATAACAATCAACATGACTAAAAACAAAGGAACAAAGATTTTAAAATAGGACTTTAATTCGGCTTTAAATTCTTTCTCTGTGTGTATGGATGCTAATTTTGGCATATAATACAAGGACAAACCCGAGCTGAAAAACATCATATAAAAGCTAGACAATCTATTCACAGCATCCCAAATTCCGGCCTCCTGAATAGAATAATTTTTGACAATCCCGTTTCTGATAAAAAGCAAAGCCATAGGAACAATAACAGCACTCAACAAAGCCATAACCGAAAACCGTTTGATGACATTGAGGTATTTTGTGCTCATTATTTTTTGCAAATCAAATTTGAAATAATCGCTATCCTTTCTAACAAACAAAAAGGTAACTACCACCATTAAAAACTCACCAATAGCGATAGATAAAAGTCCTCCTGAAATATTATGTTTCCATATTAAAAAAGCGGTCAATACAAAGATGACTAGATTGGAAATTATCTGAATAACCACAATACTTTTATACTTTTCCAATCCATTATAAATGGCCAACCAAAAAGTATTAATCACCATAAAAGGCAATAATAATCCAAAAAAACGTATAGGTGTAGTATACTGATTGGTATAAAATAAAAAGGAAGAAATGGGAGTTGCAAAAGCAAAAACTAAGATGGCCAATAAGGTTGATATAACTAAAAACAACCAAAAAAAAGTAGAGTAAATCACCGAAAGCTCTCGTTTATCTTCTTTATTTTCTACAAATAATTTAACAATAGAATTACTGATACCAAGGGTGGCAACCGATTTAATCATCGTAGTGAAATTTCGGAAACTGCCCATCAAAGCCATTCCGCTTGTGCCTAAAAAAATGGAAATGATTTTGGAAGAAAAAATACCTAAAACAAAACTCACTGCTACCGAAATAGAATTCAGCGACAAGACTTTTAGTAACGTATTTTGCTTAAAGATTTTCAAATTAGAGGTTTCGTATTACTCGTGCCGGATTTCCCGCTGCAAAAACATTAGGTGGAATATCTTTTGTAACTACAGAACAAGCGCCAATCACTGAATTTTCCCCAATAGTTACGCCTTTAAAAACAACCGAATTATAATAAATAACCGCATTCTTTTTAATCGTTATTTGACCAGTTTTAGGAATACCTGTCATTCTTTTTTCAGGATCAAGGTCATGACCATCAGTATCTACCAAAAAGCAATTGATGCCAATCATTACATTGTCTTCTAAAGTGATTTTAGAAACTGCTTGAATAGAAGCTCCGTTTGCCATGACTACATTATCCCCAATAATTACTTCACTATCTTCTTCTAGAGAAAGAATATAATTATAACTCGAATAAGTAAAATGCGCCGCTGTAACTCCGTTTTGAAAATTACTTCCAAATTGTATTTTCCCTCTTCCACTAAGCAAAAGTGGTAAATATAAATTCGGTTTCCCAGTTACTCTCTTACAATCCGAAAGCAGTTTATACTTCCAAATTCTTAACGTAACAAAAAGGAAAAATTTTATCTTATACCTAATATTCACAATCCCTAAATTTTAAATTAAAACTGTATCTAATGCACTAAAGTTGGACGGACTCACTTCATAATAATCTTGAACCGTAGTTTTTGCCCCAAAACTTTCTTTCCAAAACAAAATTCCCTCATTAATCTTCTTTCCATTTTCTTCATGAGATGGCCCAAAATCAAAGAAATTTTTATCTTTAAAAACTTCAGTAACCAAATGATGGTACAAAAAATCCAAACTACCCAATTCATTCTTTTGTTCATTGCCCGAAATATATTGTGGATGGGCCACTTTATCGGTGACAAAAATAGTTGTTCCTGCTACGATTTTATCTTGATAATACACATTAAAATGTCGAATGTTATCTGGGAACTTTTGTTGCAAACTTATAATTTCTGCTGCGGCGTGAACTGGTTTGGCGTTGTGTTTTTTATCCAAATTAGGAATTAAAATTTCATTCCAAAACAAGTCAAACTGAAGTTCCTCTTTAATAACCAAATTGTTCTTTTCACCACGACGAATGCTTTCTTTTCGTGTTTTAGAAAATGAAAAAGGTTTTGTCAAATCAATGACAGAAAGACAATCTCTTCGAATCAATTTAGCATTGGTCAAAAATAAAGCATATTCAATTTCTTCCGAAAAATACGTGTTGTAAATAGAAGGAATTAATTTCATTTGAAAAATGCTAATTCCTATTTGATTCAAAAACTGTAAAACCGATTGAGCAATTTCAAGAACTTGTCCCAATTTAATAGTAGCATGAAAAACAAATCCGCCATAAGTCAATCCTTGATGAGAAAAAATAATGTCCCCAACTCTATTAGCTGGAATAACAGAAACCAATTTTTCAGCTTCAAAAACCAACAGTGAAAAATCATGAAATCTATCCTGATGGTATTCCATGAAATTACGGTGAAACAAAAAAGTTCCATTTTTGGACTCGCTAACAAAAGCATTCCAAACAGCAAAATCTTCTGGTGAATATTGTCTGACAGTATAGTTTCTCACGTGTAGTTTTTAAACATCGGAAAATTAAACATTTATTTTTAAAAAAGTCGGTCTTATTAAAAATTCAGTTTTCAAAAATAATTGTTTAATTTTAGCTTTTAAACCCATTTGTTTTGAAATCATATCGTGTTTTATGGATTTTCATCATACTCCTTAGTCCATTTCCAAAACTATTTGGACAAACTCAGAATGTGATTTTTTATCAACAATTCAATGGCAGATACGATTTTACTTTTATTGGAAACACCCTAAATGTAACCCCAAATGGAGCTTTCGACCCATGTTTAGTACTACCTAATTCTTCGGCAACTTTAAATCTAAATACAAACGATGTCATTGAAAAGGCTTATTTATATTGGGCAGGTTCTGGAACTGGTGATTTTGATGTGAAATTAAATGGTACTGATATCGCCGCACAACGCACTTTTTCGGCTACTCAAAATTCAAATGGACATCCTTTTTTTAGTGCTTTTGCCGATGTTACAACGTTTGTACAAACTACTGGAAATAGTCTTTATACGTTATCTGACCTTGATGTATCCCCCTTTTTAGATGCCTCTACCTATTGTGATAACGGAACTAACTTTTCGGGTTGGGCTATTGTGATTGTATTCAAAAACAGCAATTTGCCATTAAACCAACTCAATATTTATGACGGATTAGAAGCTTTGCAAACTGCAATCATTAATGTTCAAGATTCATTAGTTATTAATTTACCCAGTTTAAATGTATTGGATGCCGCTGGAGCTAAAATAGGTTTTGTGGCTTGGGAAGGTGATGCTTCTATTCATAATCAGGAATCATTATCTATTAATGGACATATTTTGAGTAATCCTCCTTTAAATCCTTCCGATAATATTTTTAATGGCACCAATAGCATTACAGGTGACAACACTTTATACAACATGGATTTGGATATTTTTGACATTCAAAACAACATCCATGTCGGAGATACCTCAGCTTCCATAAGTATGACTACAGCGCAAGATTTTGTATTAATTAATGCCATTGTAACCAAGTTAAATAGCCAACTACCCGATGCGACCATTGCTATCAATGCTGTTGATAAACAATGTGATTCAAAAACAATAGTGGTGCATTATACCGTTGCTAATTTAAATTGTACCAATCCGCTTCCTGCTTTAACCCCGATTTCGATTTATATCAATGGAGTGCTTTTTCAAACCCTATTAACTCCAGTTGAAATTCCTATTGACGGCACCATTAGTGACCAAATCACACTGGTTTTGCCTAATGCTATTAGTACCAATTTTGAAATCAAATTGGTTGTTGATGATGCTGGTAATGGAACTGGAATTGTAACCGAATTAGTAGAAAACAACAATGTATCCATCACAAATGAAACGCTTTTGCTTTCACCAACAATTAATCCTTTACAAAATTTGCAAGTTTGCAACGAGGGATTTACTAAAGGCACTTTTGATTTTTCAAGTTATGAAGATTTAGTAAAAACAAATCCTGGTGATGCAGTTTATTTTTATGAAACTCTTGAAGACGCCAACAATAATGTCAATCCCATTTTAAATAGTACCAATTATGTTGCTTTGACCACTCCCAAAGAAATTTTTGTTAGAGTGAACAATGCCAATTGTTTTGCCACTACTTCCTTTTTAGTAACCACAAGAAATTGTCCTCCAACAGTTTACAACTTCGTTTCTGCTAATAACGATACGCTAAATGACGTTTTTTTTATTGCAGGGTTACGTGATATTTTCTTGAATTTTGAACTCGAAATATACAGTCGTTGGGGAAGATTGATTTGGACAGGTAATCAAAATACCGAAGATTGGAATGGTTATGTAAAAGACGGAATTGGAACCAAAAATGCACCCGATGGCACCTATTTTTATTTATTGTTTTTAAATGATATTGATTATCCCGAACCATTGAAAGGCTTTTTATATCTAAATCATTAAAAAAACGAAGTAACTTTGACTTTTCAATTACTCGCATGAAACAAATTACCTCTTCTCAAAATCCGTTTATAAAGTCACTGATTCAACTTCAGGAAAAAGCCAAAGCCCGAAAACAATCTGGCACTTTTTTGATAGAAGGAATGCGCGAAATTGAACTCGCCATCAAAGGAAATTATGAATTAGAAACCCTTCTTTTTCTCCCCGATTTAGTTTCTGAAACCCAAATAAGCAAATTCAAAAAGCATTCAGAAGTAATAGAAATCTCAAAAGAAGTCTATCAAAAACTAGCCTATCGTGACACCACTGAAGGGATATTGGCTGTAGCCAAAACCAAATCTTTACAAGTAGTAGATTTAAAACTTCCCGAGAATCCCCTAATCCTTGTCATGGAAGCCATCGAAAAACCAGGAAATATTGGTGCTGTCCTTCGTACTTGCGATGCAGCAAAAATAGATGCGGTAATCATTGCCAATCCAAAAACCGATTTGTACAATCCGAATATTGTTCGATCTAGTGTTGGCTGCTTATTTACCAACCAAATTGCAACAGGAACTACGGAAGAAGTTATCGATTTTTTAATCAAAAACAACATTCATTTCTACAGCGCGACATTACAAAATTCAACTTCTTATCATACTCAAAATTACACTAAGCCAACCGCTTTAGTTGTAGGAACTGAAGCAACAGGTTTATCCCAAGAATGGCGAGAGAAAGCCACGCAAAATATCATCATCCCAATGCAAGGCGAAATAGACAGCATGAATGTTTCTGTTGCTGCCGCTATTTTGATTTTTGAAGCAAAAAGACAACGCGGATTTTAATATAAGATTTTAATTTTTCCATTTGCACAGTTCATTTGTTATGCTTATTTTTAGCTAATTGATTGAAACATGCTATGATTGAAATAGATTTAGAAGAAGAAAAAAAAGCTATTGCCCGAGAATACAAAGAATTACTTCGCATAAGTTACCAAACACTTACTGATTCTGATAAAAAACTCATCCGTAAAGCCTTTGATGTCGCTGTAGAAGCACATAAAGACCAACGCCGTAAATCGGGCGAAGCTTATATTTTTCATCCTATTGGTGTGGCCAAAATTGTAGCTTCTGAAATAGGGCTTGGCGCGACTAGTATTGCAGCAGCTTTAATGCACGATGTGGTAGAAGATACTGACGTAACCATAGAAGACATTGAAAAAAAATTCAATCCAAAAATTGCTCATTTGGTCGAAGGATTAACCAAAATTTCTCAGGTTAAAAAAGACATGAACATCTCGATGCAGGCGGAAAACTTCCGTAAAATGCTGTTGACATTGAATGATGATGTTCGGGTGATTCTTATCAAAATTGCGGATCGTTTGCACAACATGCAAACTATGGATTCGATGCCCGATTACAAACAAGTAAAAATTGCTTCCGAAACCTTATACATATACGCTCCATTAGCGCACCGATTGGGATTGTATAACATCAAAACCAAACTAGAAGATTTAGGCTTGAAATATACCGAGCCCGAAATTTACAAAGACATTGTCAGCAAAATAAAAGAAACCAAAGAAGAACAAGACGAGTACATCAAAACAATTTCTGATGTTTTGAAAAAAACATTAGATGAAGAGGGTGTTGAATATGTGATGAAGGGCAGACCAAAATCTATCTATTCTATACGAAGAAAAATGGCAGCTCAGAACGTGACTTTTGATGAAGTATACGACAAGTTTGCCCTCCGAATTATCTACAAATCTAATCTTCATGACGAGAAATTCTTAGCTTGGAAAATCTATTCTATTGTTACCGATCATTATCGCCCAAGTCCAAGTCGATTACGGGATTGGATTTCTTCTCCAAAATCTACAGGTTATGAAGCGTTACACATTACAGTAATGGGACCTAAAGGACGTTGGGTAGAAATTCAGGTGCGAAGCGAACGTATGGATGAAATTGCTGAAAAAGGATACGCAGCCCATTACAAATACAAACAAGGAGCCACTGAAGAAAGTGGTTTGGATACATGGTTAAATCTTTTAAAAGAAGCTTTAGAAAGTTCTGAAACCAATGCGGTTGATTTTGTGGAAGATTTCAAAATGAATTTGTATGCCAAAGAAATCTTTGTCTTCACACCCAAAGGAGAAATCAAATCCTTGCCTAAAGGAGCCACTTCACTCGACTTTGCCTTCAGCATTCACTCCGAAATTGGAATTAAAACACGCGGAACTCGAGTTAATGGGAAATTAGTGCCCCTAAATCATGAACTCAAAAGTGGTGACCAAATTGAAATCATTACTTCTATCCATCAAAAACCAACGATAAACTGGTTGGATTATGTTACTACCTCGAGAGCCAAAAATAAAATCAGAAACGTTCTCAACGAAAATACCAAGAAAATTGCCGAAGACGGAAGAGAGCTTCTTACTCGGAAAATGAAACATTTAAAAATTACGTTGAGTGAAAGTGTGGTTAATGAATTGGTTAATTTCTTCCATTTAAAAACTAGTCTGGATTTATTTTATCGTGTTGGAATTGGCTCTATTGAAAACCAACAACTCAAGGATTTTGCCGCTCAAAAAAGCAATACCTTGATGAATTTCTTTAAAAGTAAAATCAAGCGTTCACCAAGTTCCAACCCAGAAGACATCAACAAACAAGTGCTTAATAGCAACTATGATATGTTGGTTTTTGGCTCAGAACAAGATAAATTAGATTATAAATTATCGTCCTGTTGTAACCCCATTCCTGGCGATGAAGTATTTGGATTTATTACGATTAACGAAGGGATAAAAGTCCATAAAAAAGATTGTCCTAATGCCATTACGTTACAATCTAATTACGCCTATCGCATCATGCAAGCCAAATGGATTGACTCCACACAACAAGAATTCAAAGCCATTTTGAAAATTACAGGTATGGATAGTTTAGGATTAACCAATGAGCTAACCAAAGTAATCTCTAACAATATGCACGTGAATATTCAAAGTATTTCCTTGAGTGGTGATGCCGGAATTTTTAACGGACAAGTAGCGGTGGTGGTTCAGAATAATGCCATTTTGAAAAAATTAATAGACAACATCAAAAAGATTGACGGAGTGGATAAAGTAACTCGAGTATATACCAACTAAAATGTTGAATTGTTAATATTTAAACTCGCAAACTTTTAATCTTTACCCAAAAAAATTACCTTTGTCCTATGACACTAATTGCATCAGATAATCTCAAAAATCAAGAGACCGTAAAAAATGTTTTTACGATGTATCTTGAAAACAAAGGGCACCGCAAAACACCTGAGCGCTATGCTATTCTTCAAGAAATATATGAAAGCGAAGAACATTTTGATATCGAAAATTTGTATATCAAAATGAAGAATAAAAACTATCGCGTTTCTCGTGCCACCTTATACAATACTATTGAACTTTTATTGGATTGTGGTTTGGTTCGAAAGCATCAATTTGGTCAAAACCAAGCGCATTATGAAAAGTCTTATTTTGATAGACAACACGACCATATTATCATGACCGATACTGGTGAAGTTATAGAGTTTTGCGACCCAAGAATTCAAACTATCAAACAAACCATCGAAGAAATTTTTGGTATTGAGATACACAACCATTCCCTTTATTTTTACGCTAATAAAAAAGAATAATCTATGAAGCCTTTCGACTATTTTAAAAAGACTTTTGTTTTTGTTTTTGTTTTTATAATCGTTTATAAAGCCGTCGGGTCAATGTTCAATCGCTTTGCTGATTTAGATCTTCTATACGCTTTAAAAACGCTATTGGTTGCATTCACAACTGCCTTAGTTCTTGGTGTCATCAATTATTTTGCAAAAGTGGATTTGTTTATCAAAGACCGAAATCAGAAATCAAAAGAGTAGCGGCAATAAATTACAACCCTAATGAAATTAAGACATTCACTCCTTTTAGCTATCCTTTTATTTTTTACTTTTTGTTCAAGTAGCATAGCCCAAAGACTTCCTGATGAAGCAGAGCCTCTGAGATTCCACAAGGATTACACCGAGAATGGATTGATTTTTGGAACCATTACATTTCCAAATGAAAAAATGAGATTTGATAATTATAGTATTCTAATTAATTACATCACCTCAGATAAAAAATTGCGTAGAAAGTATTCTAACAACATCCGAATAGACCCTACAATGTTTGTAGGGAAACATTATGGAGAACTGGAAGGAGGCAAAACCTATCTGTTTGTTATGGAAAAAGAACCAGGAGAATATACTATTCCTTCTGTAAAATTTACCATTTTTAAGCTCTTTGATTCTTCCCCACAATTTAGCAATGCTAACGGTTTCTCAATCCCGTTCACTGTCAATAAAGGGGAAATTACATACATTGGAGAGATTAACATAAATGAATATGCACTAAAAGGAGAACCTATAATTACCATAGAGGATAAATTTGAAAGGGATAAAAATGCTATGAAAAGCAGGTATAAAATGGTGAACTGGGACGCAGCCGTGAAGTCTAAATTTGAACTCTTTCACCCAGATGGCGATGAAAAAATAAGCAACTACTAACAACATATAATACAACAACACAATGACCGTAGATTTACTACTCGGATTACAATGGGGAGACGAAGGCAAAGGAAAAATCGTTGACGTTCTAACCTCAAAATACGACATCATCGCTCGCTTTCAAGGCGGACCTAATGCTGGACACACCCTAGAATTTGACGGAATCAAACACGTCTTGAGAACCATTCCATCTGGAATTTTTCACAGCAACAATATCAACATCATCGGGAATGGTGTGGTGATTGACCCTGTGGTTTTTAAAAGCGAAATTGATGGCTTAGCCAAATTCAACCTCGATTTAAAATCGAAACTAATCATTTCTCGTAAAGCCCATTTGATTTTACCCACCCATCGTTTGCTAGATGCTGCTTCGGAAGCTTCGAAAGGGAAAGCTAAAATTGGTTCTACTTTAAAAGGTATTGGACCCACTTATATGGACAAAACAGGGCGTAACGGTATCCGCGTAGGTGATATTGAACTGGCTGATTTCAAAGAACGATACAGAGCTTTAGCCGACAAACACGAAGCTATGATTGCTTTTTACGATGTAAACATTCAGTACAATTTACCTGAACTGGAAAAGGAATTCTTTGAAGCTATTGTCGATTTACAAAAACTAACTTTCATTGACAGCGAAGAGTATTTAGCACAAGCCCAAAAAGCTGGAAAATCAATTCTATGCGAAGGGGCCCAAGGATCTTTGTTAGATGTTGACTTTGGTACGTATCCTTTTGTAACTTCTTCTAATACAACTGCCGCTGGTGCTTGTACCGGATTGGGTATTGCTCCTAATAAAATCAAAGAAGTATACGGCATTTTCAAAGCCTATACTACTCGAGTAGGTTCAGGACCTTTCCCTACGGAAGATTTTGGCGAAGCTGGAGATGTAATGGCAAGCGTGGGGAACGAATTTGGTTCGGTTACCGGAAGAAAACGCCGTTGCGGTTGGCTCGATTTAGTGGCATTGAAATATGCTATCCAAATTAATGGTGTCACCCAACTGATGATGATGAAAGGCGATGTACTATCAGGGTTTGAGACTTTGAAAGTCGCTACAGGATATAACTACAAAGGCGAAGTCATTCACCATTTACCTTATAATATAGAAGAAGAAAACGTCACGCCTATTTACACCGAATTCAAAGGATGGAAACAGGACTTAACGGGTTTGACCACTTTTGAAAGCTTACCCAAAGAACTAAAAGACTACATCGAATTCATAGAAAGAGAAGTAGAAGTCCCGATAAAAATTGTATCGGTAGGACCGGATAGAAAGCAGACGATTACGAGATAAAGCTGCCTATGAAAAGCTATTTTTTATTTCTTGCCATCTTCCTTTTTAGTATCAGTAATGCGCAAACGACGGAATATAGAGTTTCTTTAGATTCTGGGCTTTTCTCTTATGGAGGTGAAGGTGCTTTTTCCTCAAGCAGTATGGTCATTTACCCTGGAAGAACTGATGGGTATACTTTAAATCCTTATGGCAGTGATGTTGCTTTTTGTTATGGACTATCGGTTGATTGGAGACATATTACTAGCTCTAAAACCCTCTTTGGATTTTCTTTAGGTTATGAAATAGTACGAAGTAAAACAACCATTACTTTGGTTCAAGGCGATTTTTCATCCTTTTATGGAAACATAAATGGTTTCTTACCTAGTGGCGCAGAAACCGTTACGACCAACTATGACCTCAATGCTTTTCCGTATGCAGGTCACCGTTTCATGATAAAGAAAACTCCTGTTGATTTAGTCTTTGGAGTAGATGTTGCCTATATTTTAGGTTCGACCGAAAAAGGGGAAGCTAATGGCACCTCCGTTATTTCAGGAACTGTTGTGACTGTCGGAGGTGGGGGAAATGGAGGAACTGTTCCCGTTTTAGGAGCAATAATCCCTACTAACCAAACTACTTATACCTCCTCTAACAATATTTACAATACTTCTTTTGACCTTAGACCAAGACTACAAGTTTCAGCCGATTATTATAATTTCGGACTTTACCTAGGCTACTCCTACGGACTAGTGAATTACAATACCAATCCCAGAAGTGGAGCCAATACAGGAAATACTTATTCCAGAATGATCCGATTTGGAGTAACTTATAAATTGTTTTAGAGGATTTAAAAATTAAAACGATAAGAGGAACAATAATCCTATTTGACATTAAATAAAAAGAAACCCTTTCATCGCTGAAAGGGTTTTTTTGATTTATTTACTGATAACTATTGGAGGTAATGGGGCATATATGATGCTATCCATCATCTTCTCTCGGTCATCGCCTAGCTTCTGCATAAATTCGGTAATGGCATCGCCGTAGCTTCTTTTCGTGTAGGCATAAACTAGAATTCCCATTTTGCCGTTGCCCAAATATACTTTTTTGTATCGATACATATTAAACTCGACTATCAATAGTTTATCACCATCGCTTTGACTCAATAAAAAATCGACCATAAACTCCGTACTGTCCCCGTTTTGATGTACCTCATAGTTGCACACCTTGTCGGTCTTTTTTCTAACTTCGAGTTCTTTTACTTTTTGTTGCATCGCGGCTTCGGCTGTCACATCTTTATCAAAAACATGCAGCGTCACCATCTGATTATAATGATCAAAGTTTTCGCCTTCAGGCAAATATTCCTGTATATAATAAAAGTCTTTGGGATGTTCGCTCCACGAAAGTGCAAAGGAAGTTCCGTTAAATTTTAAAGGTCCTGTTACTCCTATCCTATCAATAGGGTCAGTAGTGGCTTTAGTGAATGACAATAAAGCTAGACTAAAAATAAGCAGGCATTTTTTCATTTAAGGCAACTTAAAGATAAACGATTCGCTTGGTTTCACACTTACCACCATCTTCCCTTCTCCATTGTTAACATTCAACTGCGATGTATTTCCGTAAAGTTGGTCTTTTACATTGTACACTCCGTCTTTTAAATTCCATGTTTTAATCACGTCGGCTGGCACTTGCAACTCAAATTTACTGGTAGTTACCCAAGAGAAATTGACTACTATAATCAATTTTTCATTGGCGGTCCAACGCACATAAGAATACAATCCGGCGTCGTATCCTTTGGTTTTATTACGGTTAATAGTTTGTATTTCTTGGTATTTGCCTGTTAACGCATCGCTTACTAAAGTAAAATTCAACAAACGAGAATAAAAATCTCTAAGGTCTTTTTCTTCTTTGGTTAATTGACCTCCGTCAAATTTCCCACCGTTCATCCAACGTTGGTGATTGGGTACTCCAACATAATCAAAAATACTAGTACGCGTTGGTTTTCCGAAACCGCCATCAATAGTTCCTGCTTCGCCTACTTCTTGACCAAAATAAATCATGGTAGGTGAAGTTCCCATAGTAGCAGAATATACCATCATAGGTTTTCCTTTTTCGGGTGTACCTGCAAAATCTTTACTAGCCAATCGTTGTTCATCATGATTATCTAAAAAATGGAGCATATGATGATCAATATCCGCCATTCCCATTTGAATATCCGAAAGCGGATCTGGCATAGCGTTTCCTTGAATGATGGCTTTCAAGTGGTCGTACGTTTCTACTTTATCATACAAATAATCCATTTTTCCTAACTTGATGTAGTTTCTATATTCCTTCGGATTATACACTTCTGCCATCAAAAAGGCATCTGGGTTTTTCATCTTTATGGCTGAATTCATATAGCTCCAAAATTCATAAGGCACCATTTCGGCCATATCATAACGGAAACCATCTACTCCTTTAGCGGTCCAATACAAAGCAATGTCACGGAATTTTTTCCAAGAACTTGGAACGTCTTTATCTTGCCAATAGGCATAATGCGCTTTATAGTCTTTGTTGTCATAACCTGCAGGTAATTCTGGGAAATCTTTTGAACCATCTGGTTTGATACCATAATTTACTTTCACAGTTTCATACCAATCGTTAATATCAGGCTTAGCTTGACGTGAACCATTACCTGTCCATTTTGCAGGATATTCAGTAAACTTACCATCAATAAGCGGATTTTTTTCTCCGTTTAAAGGCTTATAAGAATCAGATGTTGGCACTTCAAAAGCTTTACCTGGAATGTAATAGAAGTTATTGTTTCGGTCGTATTCTACAGAAGTATTATCATCGGCACCAAAATCGCGAACCCCTTTTGGATTACTCAAGCTATGGTAATTACGAGCAATGTGATTCGGCACAATATCGATAATCACTTTCAAGTCATTTTTATGAGTGCGAGCAATTAAGGCTTCAAATTCTTCCAATCGTTTCGCTGGATTTTCAGCTAAATCAGGATTCACATTGTAGTAATCTTTTACAGCATAAGGCGAACCAGCACGTCCTTTTACGACATCTGGATCATCATTTGAAATACCATATTTAGTATAATCTCGAATGACATCATGATGAGGAACTCCGGTGTACCAAATATAGGTTACTCCAAGTTTCTTAATTTCTTGTAGTGCTTTATCAGTAAAGTCGTTGAACTTCCCTACTCCATTTTCTTCAATGGTTCCCCAGGGTTTGTTGGTGGTATTTTTATTTCCAAATAGGCGGGTAAAAACTTGGTAGACTACATCTTTCTTTGGCGTATTGGTTACTTTGGGTTTGGCACTCATAGTGGTTTTTTTTTGGGCAACAGTTGTATTAACAATAACACAACTTAGGATTAAGGCAAATGTTAAACGTGTTTTCATACTATGTTCCGACTTAAAATTGGTTCCATAAGTCATAGCTACAAATATAGAAATATATGTAACATAAATAATTCTTAATAAACCATTTCATTATGTCGAATTTCATAAATTTGGCAAAAATATAAACACTTGAAAAAGTTACTTTTTTACTTATTGCTCCTTCTTAGTATTGCCAACCCACTTCAGGCTCAAAAAACCTCAAAAATAGTGGTGGAACATGCTGATTTTTTTAATAAAGATGATGAGAAAATTCCAGATGCTGTTTTGCTACAAGGCAATGTGAGAGTAAGTCATGAAGGGGTTGTTTTTACTTGTAATAAAGCTTATGTTTTTGAAAAAGAAAATTATTTAAAAGCTTTTGGCGAAGTTCAAATGGTACAAGGTGACACCCTTTATCTAAATAGTAAATATGCCGAATACAATGGTGAAGTAAAACAAGCTTATGCTACTGGTAATGTTATCATGCGTTCTACCGATGCTACATTGGTTACCGATACTATTAACTTTGACAGAAAAGTTCAAGAAGCATTTTATAATTCTTATGGTACGATTACCAATAAAGAAAACACATTAAAAAGTAAATCGGGGCGTTATTATGCCAATGAGAAAAAGTTCCGTTTTCTTACTGCCGTAACCATTACTAATCCAAAATATACTATCAAGTCCAATCACTTAGATTATTATACGAATTCGGGTCACTCCTACTTGTTCGGTCCTTCCACTATTACAAGTAAAGAGAATTACATTTACACTGAAAAAGGATTTTACGATACCAAAAAGAACTTGGCTCACTTTCTCCGGAAGTCCTATATTAGATATAAAGACCGTTTAATTGAAGCAGACAGTCTTTACTATGATAGAAATCGGGAATATGCTTCGGGAACTAATAATGTCAAAATCACCGATTCCATTAATAAAGGGATAATCAAAGGACATTATGCGGAAATCTATCGGAATCTAAAAACCGAGAAAGACTCGATGATCATTACCAAACGAGCGGTTGCAATTACTTTGGTCGAAAAAGACTCTATGTATATTCATGGCAAGAAAATGCTGGTTACTGGAAAAACTGGAAATCGAATCATTCGTGCCTTCAACAATGTTCGTTTCTACAAACTAGATATGAGCGGGAAATGTGACTCGATTCATTCAGACCAAAAGAAAGCCTTAACGAAACTTATTGGCAAACCTATTCTTTGGAATTATGAAAACCAAATGACTGGTGATGTTATGCATCTAATTGGCAATAACGAAACTGAAAAATTAGACTCGCTTAAAGTACTCAATAATGCCTTTATCATTTCTAAAGATTCACTCGGCACTGGTTATAATCAGGTCAAGGGACGGAATTTGTATGGTAAATTCAAAGACAACAAACTTTATGATGTAGATGTCGTCAAAAATGCAGAAGTCATTTATTATATGCGCAATGACAAAAATGAGTTGATTGGTATCAATAAGAATGTAAGTAGTAAAATCAATATGACTTTGGATAAAAACACTATTGACACCATTACCTTTTTTGACCAAGTAGATGGCGATATTTATCCCGAAAAAGATTTACCCGAAAACACACGAAAATTGAGGGGATTCATATGGCGTGGCGATGAACGAATAAAAACTAAAGACGATATTTTCCCTGAAGAAGAAAATGTGTTAGATGCCAAAATTCAAGCTGAACGAAAAGCACAAATGGCTAAAGAGGATACCCCTTTAGAACCTAGCAAAGAAACTTTGGATTACGATAAAAACAATCCAAAACCAAAGGCTGAAAAAATAGACTCCAATTCAAAACCGATGGTGAAATAAGCTAATGAAGCAAGATTTTTTAAAATACCAAGCACAAACATCTCCTTATCCATTAGGCATGGAAGTCTCACATGCTGTGGGTTCCTATATTTATGACACTAATAATAAAAAATATTTAGATTTTGTTGCTGGGGTTTCTGCTTGCTCATTGGGACACCAACACCCAAGAGTCAATCAAGCCATCAAAGACCAACTAGACAAATATTCCCATGTTATGGTTTATGGTGAATATGCGCAACATCCTGCTGTGGCTTATTGCAAATTATTAGTAGAAAATCTACCACCAAGTTTGAACAAAGTTTACTTAGTTAATTCTGGTACCGAAGCTTGTGAAGGCGCTTTGAAATTGGTTCGAAGAGTTACAGGAAGAAGCCAACTGATTTCTTGTCACAATGCCTATCATGGAAATACAATGGGATCGATGAGTGTGATGGGTTTTGAAGAGCGCAAGCAAATTTTTCGTCCGTTAATTCCCGATGTTGATTTTATTACTTTCAATAACGAAGAAGACATTCTAAAAATAACAACTAAAACCGCTGGAATCATTTTAGAAAGTATTCAGGGTGGTGCTGGTTTTATTGAACCCAAAAATGATTTCTTTGCCAAAGTAAAAAGACGTTGTGAAGAAGTGGGTGCTCTAATGATTGTAGATGAAATTCAACCTGGTTTTGGAAGAACCGGAAAATTATTCGGTTTTGAAAACTACAATGTTGTTCCTGACGTAGTTATAATAGGAAAAGGAATGGCGGGCGGAATGCCAGTTGGAGGATTCATAGCCAATAAGAAGCACATGGATTTATTGAGTCACGATCCCAAACTAGGTCATATTACCACTTTTGGCGGGCATCCTGTCATTGCGGCAGCTTGCTTGGCTACTTTAGAAGAAATTTTAGAAAAAGACTACACAAAACAATCATTAGCAAAAGAAAAGCTGTTTCGAGAACTTTTGGTACATCCTTTGATAGAAGAGATTCGAGGAAAAGGATTAATGCTTGCGGCAATGACAAAAGAGGCAACAATTACTAACAAAGTAATTTTCAAATGTCAAGAAAAAGGGTTGATTTTATTTTGGTTACTTTTTGAAGCAAACGCAATAAGAATTACTCCTCCTTTAACCATCTCTGAAGACGAAATCAAAGAGGGTTGCGCTATCATCCTCGAAGCAATGGATGAAATTAGTAAAGAATCGTAGGGAAATAAAAACCTTACTTGTTATATGCTAAAGCATTAGCCCTAAAACTACAACTTGAATTGTTAATTAAATTGTTTACAACAATAAATCCAATTCATTATTTAAGCAGCGTGTTTCCCTAATTTTATTAAGGATAATTTAATACCTACAATTATGCACCTAGATCACGACGAAGAAGATTATAACTTATCCTTATCGAAATTCGAATCTATGTTAAAAACTAACAAAGTATTCTTTTTCGATTCAGAGGAATTTGAGGAAATTATTCTACATTACCTCGATATGGGAAAAGCTAATTTAGCCAAGAAAGCTTTAAAGTTAGGACTAGAACAACACCCAAAATCTACCGGATTAAAATTAGTTCAAGTAGAAATGTTAGTTTACGATGACAAATTAGATCAAGCAGAAAAGTTACTCAACGAATTATATGCTATCGAACCTACTAACGAAGAAATTTTTATCCAAAAAGCCAACATCTATTCTAAAAGAGATGACCACGAAAAAGCGGTAGAGTTTTTAAAAACCGCTTTAAAATATACTGAAGATTATGCCGATGTGTATAACTTAATCGGGATGGAATATCTTTTTATGGATAATCTAGAATTGGCCAAAGAAAACTTTATCAAATGTTTAGAAGAAGATTTTGAAGACCAATCTGCGTTATATAATGTGGTGTATTGCTTTGAATTTTTAGATCAAAACTTAGAAGCCATTGAATATCTAAAAACCTATATCGATAGAAATCCATACAGTGAAATCGCATGGCATCAATCGGGAAGATTGTATTATGGCGTTAAAGATTATGAAAATGCAGCTACTTCTTTTGAATTAGCCACATACATAGATGATGAATTCATCGGTGCTTATATGGAAAGAGGAAAAGCATTAGAACGCTTAAAAAGATATCCAGAAGCCATCGAAAGCTACAACAAAACTATCGAATTAGACGACCCTACTTCCTACGCCTTGCTTCGTATAGGAAAATGTTTTGAAAAACTGGGAAACAAAGTCGAAGCATTAAAATATTTCAACAAAACAGTGCATGAAGATCCTCTTTTAGACAAAGGTTGGATTGCTATTACTGATTTTTATGTACGTCAAAAAAACTACCAAAAAGCACTATATTTTGTAAACAAAGCTTTAGCCATTGATGATCAAAATCGATTATACTGGAAACGTTATGCTACGATTAATAAAGCGATGGATCATTTTGAAGAAGCTGAATTTGGGTATCGTAAAGCTATAGAATTTGGTGATGTTCAATTAGACACTTGGTTATTTTGGGTGGATATTATGCAAATAATGGGCGAATTTAATAACGCTATCCTAACGTTAATTCAAGCATTAGAATATTTCCCAGAGGATTACGAAATAGAATATCGTTTAGCTGGTTTTCATTTTTTACTTAACGAAGAAGAAAAAGGAAATTACCATCTAAGTAATGGTTTGCGAATTAATTTCAAACACCAAACGCTATTAAAAGATTTATTTCCTATGGTCTGGGAAAAACAATCCGTACAAGAGTATATTTCAAAACATCAAAAACCAGAATAAATGTCGAGAAGACAATTTGGTTTGATTGGTAAAAACATAAGCTATTCCTTTTCAAAGAAATACTTCACCGATAAATTTGCTTTAGGGAATTTAGCTGATTGTTCTTATGAGAATTTTGACTTAGCTTCTATAGAAGAATTTCCAACTATCATTAGCCATAATCCCGATTTAAAAGGATTGAATGTAACCATTCCGTATAAAGAAACTGTAATTCCCTATTTGCATAAACTTTCTAAAAATGCCGCGCAAATTGGTGCTGTAAATGTTATTCGTTTTACCAAAAAAGGAAAACTAAAAGGATACAATTCTGACTATTATGGCTTTATGAAGTCATTACAACCCTTATTAAAACCTCATCACAAAAAAGCATTGATTCTAGGAACAGGAGGCGCTGCTAAAGCAGTTTCTTTTGCTTTAGACAAATTGGGAATTCTATACACTTTTGTAACTCGAGAAGAAAAAGAAGGTATGATTGATTACAACCGAATCAACGCCACAACTTTTGATAATTATCAAATTATTATCAATTGCACACCATTGGGGACAAGCCCAAATACCAAAGAATTCCCACCAATACCTTATACCTTTTTTACGCCAAATCACATTGCTTTCGATTTGATTTACAATCCGGAAGAAACTCAATTTTTAAAAAAAGCTAAGAAAAAAGGTGCCGTAACTAAAAACGGTTATGAAATGCTAGAACTTCAAGCCGAAAAAGCTTGGGAAATTTGGAATAAATAAACTATAAAACCATGAATAGAAACAAAAGAAGAATTATTTTCGCGGTAATGTTTATGCTCTCCGTTGGAAATTTTAGTAGAATTCAAGGCAATGAAAACATCAGAACCATTCAGTTTATCTCCATTTTTGTGATGGGAATGTTGTTTGGATTATTGTTAAAAGAAATCATCGATGCTATTAGAAATAAACAGCAGTAATAGTTTATGAATATCAAACTTTTAGCTATTGGTAAAACGGACAATAAAGCGTTACAATCATTAATTGATGATTACACCAAGCGTTTGTCTTTTTATATCAAGTTCGATTTAGAAATCATTCCCGATATAAAAAATGTAAAAAACCTTTCTGAAAGTCAGCAAAAGGAAAAAGAAGGAGAATTGATTTTAAGTAAACTTGCTCCAACTGACCAATTAGTTCTATTAGACGAAAACGGCACCACTTTCTCTAGTGTTGGTTTTTCAGATTATTTGCAAAAAAAAATGAATTCGGGGGCAAAGACTTTAGTGTTCGTGATTGGCGGTCCTTATGGTTTTAGTGAGGAAGTGTATAAAAAAGCACAAGGTAAAATTTCGCTTTCACTGATGACGTTTTCCCATCAAATGGTTCGCTTGTTTTTTATTGAGCAATTATATCGTGGCTTTACCATTCTCAGAAACGAGCCTTATCACCATCAATAAATATATTCTAAATTATAGTTGATGGTTATGCTTTTGTTCGAAATCTTCAGTTTTTGCAAGAATAAAATCGTCTGCAAATAGTTTCCAAAAGCCATTTTTTTTCTAAAAGCAAAGACAACTTTTATAGGTTTATCTTGTATTGAGTTATTCAAAATAGCAACCAATTCTTCTTTTGAAAAAACTTCGTCTTTAAAGTGCACCAAATTGTTTTCATCAAAAGTTATGGTGTTTACAGTAAAATCTGGTTTTTCCAATTTGTATTTTAATTTAGTAAATGGAAGGAAAGCCATCGCTTTTTTCAATGTATCCGTATAAGTAAAATAGTTTTCAGCCGTTTCTGTTTTATGCATACTTACCTCCTTTTTGCTTTGCAATTTTTTAATTTCTGGAATGACTAATCGCAAAGGCAAACGCTTATCAATATTGAATAACCAGTTGGTAGTACTCATGATGTTATTTTTATTGACCTCCATCAAAGTGTCTTTCTTTTCGGTTTTGAAAAAGAAATAAATCGGCGAATGATCTTGAACATCTGCAACCATAGTTTCGCCAGCTTTTGGCAATAACACTTCTTTGTTTTGACAGGAAAACAAGAAAATACACAATCCTGCAATACTTAATTTCTTCATAATTTTGATACTAATTTTATAGTTTCCATAGCTTCTTTTACATCATGAACTCTTAAAATGTTGGCTCCTTTTTGAAGTGCAATAGTATTTAAAACAGTCGTGCCGTTAAGTGCAAAATCAGGTTGAGTTTCTAATGTTTTATAGATCATTGATTTTCTTGAAACACCCACTAATATTGGTAATTGTAACATCTGAAATAATTCAAGATTATTCAAGACTTCGAAATTTTGTTCTAAAGTTTTTGCAAAACCAAATCCTGGATCAATAATTACATCGTTAATTCCTAAACTTCTTGCTTGAGCCACTTTTTCAGAAAAATAAAGTAGCATTTCTTTGGTAATATTTTCATAATGTGCCAAACTTTGCATCGTTTGTGGATTGCCCTTCATGTGCATCATGATATAAGGAACTTGCAATTGAGCAACCCTCTTCATCATTTTTTCATCTAAACTTCCTGCCGAAATATCATTGATGATACAAGCCCCATTTTCAATCCCAGCTTTGGCAACATTAGCACGAAAGGTATCTATGGAAATCAAAGTTTCTGGAAAGTGTTTTAAAACCAAATTTACCATCGGAATCAAACGAGTAATTTCTTCTTCTTCAGAAACAAATTCGGCACTTGGCTTACTAGAATAGGCTCCAATATCAATAAAAGTAGCCCCTTCGGAAAGCATTTTTTCTACTTGGAATAACAAACTCTTTTCATCTGAATAGTTCCCTCCATCATAAAATGAATTAGGCGTAACATTTAATATCCCCATGACTTTAGGAACAGACAAATCGACAAGATTTCCGAGACAGTTAATGGTCATTTGTTTTTTAAGATAGTTATAAGATTTAGTCCTTTGTACTTCAATCTTTATTCTTTACTTTTGACGCGAGACCTTCCAATTGAATGGTACGAAAGTAAAAAATTTGACACAAAGATACACTGAAATGAGTAATACTTCTCAAGAATATGATAAGGTTATCGCTATTTGCCGACAACTCTATAGCAATAAAATGAAAGATTATGGAAGTGCTTGGCGAATCTTGAGATTACCCTCATTAACCGACCAAATATTCATCAAAGCACAACGCATACGTAGTTTACAACAAAATGAAATTCGGAAAGTAGATGAAGATGAAACGGGAGAGTTCATCGGAATTATTAATTATTGCATTATGGCTTTAATACAACTGGATTTAGGAGTTGTTGAACAACCCGATTTAGATGTTGCAAAAGCAGTTCAGTTATATGACGAAAAAATTTCTTTAACCAAAAAATTAATGGAAGACAAAAACCATGATTATGGTGAAGCTTGGCGCGAAATGAGAGTAAGTTCTCTTACTGATTTGATTTTACAAAAGTTACTTCGTGTTAAGCAAATTGAGGATAACAAAGGAAGGACTCTTGTATCTGAAGGCATTGATGCTAATTATCAGGATATGATAAACTATTCTGTTTTTGCCTTGATTTTGATGAAATTTGGACAATAATAAACAATTCAAATTATGACTACTGAAACCAAAAAATCATATTTAGCGTGGACACTGAGAATAATTGTAGCTGCTCTTTTTATTGTATCGGCTTTGGCCAAACTTTCTAAAGGTCATTTATTAGACTCTCCTTATTTTGCTATTTCAACTTTTGAAGTAAAACAATTATATCCACTTGGATTTTCAGAAGGATTTGCACCTTATTTTTCGAGAACACTAATTGGTATCGAATTAGCATTAGGATTATTGCTTTTGCAAAATAATTGGTTACGAAAATTTATAGTTCCTGTGACAACTCTATTACTTCTAGTTTTTATTGGACATCTCAGTTATGTTACTTTTTTAAGTGGAGGAAATACTGGGAATTGCGGTTGTTTTGGCGAGCTAATACCAATGACTCCCATTCAGGCAATCCTTAAAAACATTGTTGCTGTTGGTCTTTTGGGATACCTATATTATTTGTTGCCCAAAAAAGAAAAAAATGGAAACTTTTGGATACTCACCACTGTACTTTTTGCTACAATTTTAGGAATTTATATGTTGGCCCCTATTCAGCCTCCTGCAAGTAATTTTACGGTTTCAAGTCCAGCAGATACAACAACAGATACGATTTCAACAACACAAATAGATACAACGAAAACTGCTCCAACTGTTATTGCAAAAGATACTTTAAAGAAAGTGGAAACTATTGTAAAACCTGAAAATAATGAACCTGAAAAACACAAATCAGGTTACACTCAATATTTTGCCAATATTGATAAAGGCAGAAAAACACTTTGCTTCTTTGTACCAGGTTGCGATCATTGCCGTCAAGCCGCAAAAGAATTAACAGAATTGAAAAAAGCAAATAAGAATTTCCCAGAAATATCGATTATCTTTATGAATGAAGAAGCCGATTTGATTCCGGATTTTTTCAAAGAAGCAGGTGCGGAATATCCTTATAAAATAATCGAGGTTATCCCTTTTTGGAAAGTTTTGGGTAACGGAAAAGACACTCCGGGGGTAAAATATTTATGGAATGGCAACGAACTTAAATATTATTTTGGCATTACTGAAAACAAGTTTGATCCAGTAGATTATCAAAAATTGATAAACAAACCGTATTCAGATTTCAAAAAATAATTTTTTACAGCATTTCATTTAGAAAAATGGAAACAAAGTCAGTCAGTAAAATATATTTTAATATTTTTATATCCTTGCTTTTTATCTTATTGGGAATTTATTTGATAAGCAAAAGTGGTAACGAAAATAAAATTATAGGTATTCCATATAGAATGCTAATTGGAATTTTAGGGGTCATCGTGAATTCAATTTTAGGAATTAAATGGATTTTTATTCTTTTGACAAACAAAAAATAAATTCCATCAAAATTAGAGATTATGATTAAATATATAATGTCGCAAAGAGTACATATAAGAGGATTAATTGGAATCGGCTTTTGTATTTTTGTTTTTGCATTAGGTTATGTTGTTTTAGAATTTATTTCAACTAGAGAAGATCCTCCTTTAGGAAATACTATATACATACTTTTGGGCAGCACTTTTATTTTTACTTCAATACTAGGGTTCGTTGTTATTCTAAAATATCTTTATGATTATAAAAAGAAAAAACAAAAACGCGAAAGAAAAAGAAGAAAACACAAATTATTTTATTTGAAAGATGCTACTAAAAATAAAAAAATTGACTAATTCTATTAACAATAATCCGGTACTGAATTTTATAAAAAATAATATGAAAAAAACTGTTTTATCACTCATTGCAGTTATAGCTATAATAGCTTGTACCAATGCTCAAAAAAAGGAATTTTCTAAAGAAAGTTTGTCTAAAAAATTAGTCACTACTAGCAATTCAGAAACCTCTTTTGAGAATGTTTTGAAAAGTCATTTAGGAAAAGTTACCGTCATAGAAGTATGGGCATCATGGTGTAGCGATTGTGTCAAAGCCATGCCAAAAGTAAAAGACATGCAAGCTAACAATCCTAGTGTAGATTATGTTTTTATTTCAATGGACAAAGCCTTTGACAAATGGCAAGCAGGAATTCAAAAACATGAACTCAAAGGCGATCATTATTGGGCAACCGACGGTATGAAAGGCGAATTTGGAAAATCAATAGACTTAGATTGGATTCCAAGATATATTATAATTGATAAAAAAGGTAATATTATAACATATAGAGCCATTGAAACTGATTTTGAAAAAATAAACGAGACCTTAAAAAAACTACAATAATGAGACAAAAAATAGTGGCCGGCAATTGGAAAATGAACAAGAATGCTGAGGAAACGGAAGATTTACTAAATGAATTAATAGCAAAACTACCCCATGACAGTGAAGCCCAAATTATTGTAGCTCCAACCTTTGTCAACCTTGCTTCAGCTGTAGACCATTTAGAGTTTACGAATATTGATGTGGCAGCACAAAACATGAGTCAGTTTGAAAGGGGTGCTTATACTGGTGAAATTTCAGCTAGTATGCTTAAAAGCATTGGTGTAAATATTGTACTAATTGGTCACTCTGAACGTCGTGCATATTTTCATGAAACCGATTTTATTTTGGCAGATAAAGTAACAACTGCTTTACAAAATAATATGACCGTAATTTTTTGCTTTGGCGAAGAATTAAAAGACAGACAAAACAACCAACATTTCAATGTAGTAGAAAATCAATTACGAGATGGTTTGTTTCATCTAAAAGACAAGGACTGGGAACAAATTATTTTAGCTTATGAACCTGTCTGGGCCATTGGAACTGGAGAAACAGCATCACCGGAACAAGCTCAGGAAATGCACAGATTCATCAGAGAAACGGTTAGACAACGTTACCAAAGCAACATTGCCGAAGAGGTTTCAATACTTTATGGCGGAAGCGTAAAACCTGATAATGCTAAGGAAATTTTTTCAAAACCAGATGTGGATGGAGGACTAATTGGAGGAGCGGCCTTAAAAGCAGATGATTTTGCAGCTATTGTAAGTTCGATATAAGAAAATAAATATTTTATCTTGAAACCTTTCATTAATTTGAAAGGTTTTTTTTATGTAATAACTTTATATTTTGCATTTTGTCGATTTTTTTTGCTTTTAATCGAAATAATACACTATTTTTATCCCGCCCTAATGTCAAAACAAATGAAAACTAAATTTGCTCTATTTTTTGTGATGCTATTCTATCTGAATAGTTATGCTCAAATTGATACACAGAAACGATTTCAATCCGATTCCAGAAAATATTATGTTTGGAATACTGAGTTTGAAAAGTATGAATTGAAAGAAACTGAATATGAAAACTCAGTCATTGATATTCGTGAAATCGGTTCAAAAACCAATGGTTATATCGTGATTAGTATGATGGATAATGGACAAGTAAGATTGCACCATGGTTCTATTATAGAATTTGCACAAACCAGTGAAAATGAAGGAACTTGGCAAATTCGTTCCAAGTTTATGAGAGCTAAATTAATTTATAACCCCAAAGAAAATACCATAACCTACCTTTATGAAGCTGAAAACAAACGCTACAACAAGCTAATGATTTTTGCTGTAACCCCAGACGAAATTCCCAACGCAAGTTTAAAAACAGTTGTTAGAACAGACGATTAAAGTTTTTTGCAAGAATGATTTCTAAGTAACCTTATCGATTGTTACCTTTGCAAAAAAATAATCCATGTCAAACATCTATTTAGCCTATCATTTTTCGGTGGAACCCAAAGTATTAGGTTCTGAAATTTTAATTGCCGAATTAGGCGAAAAACCTTTTGAAAGTTTCATTGAAACCGAAAATGGGTTTAGTGCTTATATTCAAAAAGACCTTTGGACAAAAGACGTATTAGATGATATTTATTTGTTACATTCTCCTGAGTTCACTATTTCCCACACAATCGAAGAAATTGCGCAAGTCAATTGGAACGAAGAATGGGAAAAAAACTTCGAGCCCATTGATGTAGACGGAAAGTGCCATGTTCGTGCACCCTTCCATCCAAAAACTAATGCCGAATTTGATATTGTTATCGAACCTAAAATGAGCTTCGGAACTGGCCATCATGAAACCACTCACATGATGATTCAACACCTTCTTGAAACAGATGTTACCAACCTAAAAACCCTTGACATGGGTTGCGGCACTGCCATATTAGCCATTCTTGCCGAAATGAAAGGAGCCAAACCTATTGATGCCATTGATATCGACAACTGGTGCTACTTGAATTCTATAGAAAATGCAGAACGTAATAATTGCCATGAAATTTCGGTTTACGAAGGCGATGCTGCTTTACTTGAAGGCAAAAAATACGACTTGATTATTGCTAACATTAACCGCAATATTCTGTTGAACGATATGCAACAATATGTGGATTGTTTAAACAAAAACGGCATCCTTTTATTAAGCGGATTTTACATTGAAGACATTCCATTTATTGATAGTTCTTGCACAGAAAAAGGCTTGACCTATGTTAAAAAATTCGAAAGAAATAATTGGGTTTCTTTGAAATATGTAAATTAGCAACAGAAAAAATTACTCTAGTAAAACGAAATGAAAATGAGCACTATAGAAAAAGTACAGGAAGACGTTTTAGTCGAAGAACAAGTTGGAGTTAACAACGAAATCGTATTGTATAATGACGATGTCAATACCTTTGACCACGTAATTGACACCTTAATTCGAGTTTGCCAACACACTTCAGAGCAAGCCGAACAATGTGCCATCTTGGTTCACTATAAAGGAAAATGCACCGTAAAAACTGGTTCTTTTGATGAGTTAAAACCGCAATGCAATCAATTGCTGGAAGCGGGTTTAAGTGCCGAAATTATTTAAGCCTTAAACTTCCAATCAAATTCATCTTTGTCATTAATAATAGCACCTATTTCCACTCGGATAATATCATTATATTCTGATTGCAGAATTAACCAATTGCTCTCATTGAAATGATTTTCGGTAGTATCAAAATCTTCTTTGGTCCAAGATTTAAAAGGTAAGGCTTGCTTAATCTCATCAATGTTTTTACCAATTACTTTTTTATCTAAAATGGTAGCATCCGCGTGTGAACAAATGATGTAGCCCAAACGGAAGTCTTCTTCTTCATAAAAAGTCAAACTCCATTTTTGTTGATTGTACAAACAAATCACATTCCCATCTTCATCTTTATACTGCTTGTCTGGTTTGCCATAAATAGCCTCAACATGGTTTTGTTTCATCCCAAAAAGCAATTGGTCTACTCCGTTTTTTAGATTGATTATCATAATTATTTCTTTGATAACAAAGGTCGCAAAGTTTTTGAAAAAGTTGGAAACAGATTTGTTATTTTTACGTTAGCCAAATCCTTTAAAAAGCCTGTAGTAAATTTATCAAAATCCTAAACACAAAATATGAAAACAGATTTACTCTTTCAAATCGATGCTTGGATCATTTCATTACTACTTTTTATTTTAATGATCAGCGCCACTTTTATAGGGGTGAAAATTGGCAATAAAATAAATAACAATAAACAATCTAAAAAAAATTTAACAGAGACTTCTGCTCATATTGGACTATTATTTTTTTTACTAGCCTTTACCTTTGGAATGAGTGGCAGTCGTTATGATGACCGCAGGGCAATTGTTGTGGAAGAGGCAAACGATATTGGAACTGCTATTTTGCGAAGTGATTTATATCCAGATTCAGAAAGGGAATTATTTCGAAAAGATTTCAAGCAATACGTGGAAAGCAGGATTGCTTACTATCAAGTTGGATCTAACACTAAGGACATTGAGAAAGCCGATAGTATCTCTCAAACAATATCTTCACGATTATGGCATCGGGCAAGCGAACTTTCTAAAGAGCCCACCAATCTGTCAGCTACCCAACAAATGATTCCTGCTTTAAATACGATGATAGACGCATCTACCTCAAGGCTTGCTGGAGAAAAGGCAAAAGTACCTGAAAGCATTTTGATGATGCTGTTTTTACTGGCCATAATTTCTGCATTTTACAGCGGTTATTCGGAAGCCAGAAAAGGTAAAATTGATTGGTTGGTCCAAATCGGATTTTGTTTGCTGGTTTCATTAGTTATATTGTTTACTTATGATTTAGACAGGCCAAGAAGGGGTTTTGTAAACTTAGACGGACCAAATCAAAACATAATCGAATTACGTAAAAATTTCAAATAAATCCTATTGCTACTCATGCAAAACCTGAACAACTTAGAACAATTCTCAAACAGTTTACCGAATTCGGAACGAATGCCCTTATTGTTCATAGGTCATGGTAGCCCGATGAATGCTATCGAAGAAAATCAGTTTGTTACTGGTTTTAGAAATGTTGCCAAAACCCTTCCAAAACCTAGTGCAATTATCTGCATTTCGGCGCATTGGTTTACCAATGGCACTAAAGTTACCGCTATGGAAATGCCTCAAACCATTCACGACTTTGGTGGATTTCCAAAAGCTTTATACGAAGTGCAATATCCTGCCAAAGGAAGTCCAGCTCTTGCAGAAACCACTAAACTATTATTAGAACCTACACTAGTAGAGCTAGATGAAAAATGGGGACTAGACCACGGCGCCTGGTCAGTATTGAAGCATTTATATCCCAAAGCCGACATTCCGGTAATTCAGTTGAGCATTGATTATACTAAACCAGCACAATACCATTTCGATTTGGCTCAAAAACTAAGCAAACTGCGTGACAAAGGCATTCTGATTATAGGCAGCGGAAATATCATTCATAATTTACGATTAGTAGATTTTCATAATTTTGATAAAGATAATTATGGTTTTGATTGGGCGATAGAAGCCAGAAGCGTGTTAAACAATTATCTCTTGAAAGGCGATTTTCAGTCGCTGATTGAGTATGAAACAAAATCGACTGCTATTCAATTAGCTGTTCCTACTCCAGATCATTATTTACCTTTGATTTACACATTAGGGCTAAAGCAAAAAGACGAAGACCTATCCCTATTTAATGACAAATTAGTAGCGGGGAGTTTGAGCATGACCTCCGTAAAGATTGGTTAATAAATAGTTCACGCAATTAAATTCACAGAACTCTCAATTAAGATACTAGTTCACCAAACTAAATTGACAGAACTCTGAATTAAGATACTAGTTCACTAAACTAAATTGACAGAACCCTTAATTTAATTACTAGTTCACCAAACTAAATTGACAGAACTCTGAATTAAATTACTAGTTCATTAAACTAAATTGACAGAACCCTGAATTAAATTACTAGTTCACCAAACTAAATTGACAGAACTCTGAATTAAATTACTAGTTCACTAAATTAAAATTGGATTTCTGTTACGATTACTTTTAAAAAAATCGGACATTTACATAGCGATATTTAAATTGCTTTTATAAATAATTATATCAACTATGTGGTGGCAGTATTTATTAGTTTTTGCAGGAGCCTTTTTGTTTGATGTAGTTCCTTTTCCTTTTCCTCCCGCTTTTTCCATAATGGTACCTTTGCAAATCATGTTCAAACTGAATACTTGGTTGGTCATCATTATTGGAGTTATAGGTTCTATTTTAGGAAGGTATGTGCTTACGTTATACATCCCTTTGTTAGCCGATAAAATCTTTAAACCCGAAAAAAACAAAGAAGTACAATTTCTTGGAAAAAAATTAACCGAGAAAGGATGGAAAAGTCAACTGATTATTTTGGCTTATTCCTTATTACCATTACCTACTACTCCACTCTTTTTAGCTGGCGGTATGGCTCGAATAAAACCTATTCAAATTATTCCTGCGTTCTTTATCGGTAAATTCGTAAGCGATGCTATTGCTGTTCATTTGGGCAAATTTGCTTCTGAAAATGTTACTGATATGTTGAGCGCTGCTTTATCTTGGAAGTCAATTGGCAGTTTACTTTTTGGTTTATTGCTAATCTGTGCGCTATTATTTATTGACTGGCTATCGCTTCTTGAAAAGAAAAAATTCAAACTGAATTTTAAAATCTGGAAGTAATTCGGAAATGAAATTAACTGATAAAAGCACAACAATTTTTCATAAATTAGTGCTTCCCTTTATATCCAAATTATAAAATGTTCGATTATGGAAGACCACACAGACGATTATTTAGCTTCGCACTACATACATAAAAGCAATTGGTTAAGAGCTGCCGTTCTTGGTGCCAATGATGGTATTTTATCCACAGCGAGTATTGCCATTGGAGTTTCGGCAGCCAGTCATTTTAGAGAACCTATTGTGTTAGCCACTGTTGCTGGATTAGTTGCTGGAGCGTTGTCTATGGCGGCAGGTGAATATGTTTCCGTTAGCTCTCAAACCGATGTAGAAAAAGCCGATATCGAAAGAGAAGCACAGGAATTATTAGACATGCCAGAAATTGAATTACAACGATTGGCAGAGATTTATGAAAATAGAGGCTTAAAGAAAGAAACCGCTTTACTGGTGGCCAAAGAACTAACAGAACATGATGCTTTGGGAGCTCATGTCAGAGATGAATTAGGTATTAATGAAATCTCACAAGCCAATCCTATTCAAGCCGCATTGGCTTCGGGTGCTTCGTTTACTCTTGGTGGATTGCTTCCGTTGCTGGTAACCTTATTTTTACCTTTAAAAAACATGGAGTATTCGCTGTATGCTTTTGCACTGATGTTCCTAATCTTGCTTGGGGTAATTGCTGCCAAAACAGGAGGCTCAAGTATTCAAAAAGCCATCATCAGAATTACCTTTTGGGGAACTGCTGCTATGGGATTGACTGCATTAGTGGGCTATTTATTTGGAGTTAATGTAGCTTAATGAAATAACTTGACCTTAGTGGGTTCAATAAAGTTCATGTAAATGATTATGAGAAGAGATTCTTCCTTCGTCAGAATGACAAATTAAACTAATACTCAAACTTTCCGAACTCACTAGTAATGGTGAGTTTTTTGGTTTCACTAGCTTCTACTCTACCGACAATTTGAGCCTCAACACCAAAAGATTTTGAGATTTCGATGATATCTTTCGCAATAGCTGAAGGAACGTATAATTCCATGCGGTGACCACAATTGAAGACTTGGTACATTTCTTTCCAATCCGTTTTAGATTGTTCTTGGATTAGTTTAAAGAGCGGTGGCACCGGAAATAAATTGTCTTTGATGACGTGAACCTTATCCACAAAATGCAAGACTTTAGTTTGGGCGCCGCCTGAGCAATGCACCATTCCGTGAATATCATTTGGTGTGTATTTATTTAAAATTGATTTGATAATGGGCGCATAAGTTCTTGTGGGGGAAAGCACCAATTTCCCAGCATCTATAGGTGAGTTTTGAACAGCATCCGTCAATTTTACATTTCCAGAATACACTAAATCATCAGGCACCGAAGCATCAAAACTTTCAGGATATTTATCGGCTAAATATTTAGCAAAAACATCATGTCGTGCCGAGGTTAATCCGTTGCTTCCCATGCCGCCATTATAACTCTTCTCATATTTGGCTTGACCGAAAGAAGCTAAACCAACAATGACATCACCAGCTTGAATATTAGCATTGTCAATCACTTCACTGCGTTTCATTCGGGCAGTAACTGTGGAATCTACGATAATGGTTCTTACTAAATCCCCAACATCTGCCGTTTCTCCACCAGTAGAATAAATGGTAACTCCATAGGTTTTTAATTCAGCGATTAACTCTTCTGTTCCATTAATAATGGCTGATATGACTTCGGCTGGAATTAGGTTTTTGTTTCTGCCAATGGTAGAGGAAAGCAAAATAGTATCCGTTGCTCCCACACAAAGTAAATCGTCAATATTCATAATCAAAGCATCTTGAGCAATGCCTTTCCATACCGAAACATCTCCAGTTTCTTTCCAATACAAATACGCTAAGGAGGATTTTGTACCAGCGCCATCCGCATGCATAATGAGACAGTAGTTGTCGTCATTAGTCAAATAATCGGGAACAATTTTGCAGAAAGCTTTAGGAAATAACCCCTTGTCGATGTTTTTAATAGCATTGTGAACATCTTCTTTAGAAGCGGAAACCCCACGAAGATGGTAGCGTTGACTGTTATCAGAGCTCATGTGTAGTAGTTAGTTGTGTGTCGCAAAGATAAGTATTTCAATTGTGAATTGTGAATTGTGAATTGTGAATTGTGAATTTTAGGAATCTTATTTCTCTACAATCATAATCTCTACACGGCGATTTTCGTCTTCTTCTTGTGGTGTTTTTTCGGGGATGGGATGAATAGGTCTTGACGTTCCAAAGCCTTTAAAAGTCATTCGTTTTCTGTCAATTTTATTACGGAGCAAAAAGTTGTAAATAGCTCGTGCTCGTGCAGTAGAAACATCATTTAAATCACTGACCAACTGGCAACAGATGTGCCCTTGAATTTCAATTTTGAGTTTGGGATTTTCTTCCATGGCGCAACGCAAGTCGATTAAAGTGGGTTCAGACTTAGGAACAATTCTTGCCGAATTATTAAAGAAATAAATATTAGGTAAAGCAATGGTTTCGCCAACTTTAGAATTTTTAATCCTCTTAGTCAATTCACTTTCGACAGCAACAACTTCGGGTTCTTTATAAAAAATAGTGACTTTTCTATTCTCAGCTTGCACTTTGGATTGCTTAAAATCTTTACCAAAGGCAATTTTCTCTATATTTTTATTGAACTTTAATCCACTTTTATCCAATAAAATCTGAACATTTTCAATACGTCTTAGCGCTAATTTTTTATTGTAATCTTTCGTGTCAATACTATCGCAATAGCCTAATAGCTTTGTGATTTCTACATTTTTATTTGTGGCAATCCATTCGTTAATTTCTAGAATTGATTTTTGATTGGGAAAATCTTTATTAAAATCGAAAAAAACATCAAGTTGCTTTTGCCCCAACGATTTGATTGAAACCAGAAAAAATAATATGATAATGTTTAATTTCATTATTTATTTACAATTAGAATTTCTACTCTACGGTTAGCTGCGCGTTCCTTTTCATTTCTTTCCGGCAGTTTATATATCGGGTCATTACTTCCGTAACCTTTGAATGCAAGTCTGTTTACCTCAACTCCGTTTGTTGTCAAATATTTAAGAATAAAAAGCGCCCTTCTATAAGACAATTTGGTATCATTCGGATTTGGGTTACAGCAAATATGTCCGTGTATCTCAATCACCAGTTTCGGATTATTCAGCATAATATCAAGCAATTCATCCAAAAGAGGTATCGATTGATAGATCAGTTTTTCTGAATTAAATTCGAAGTTGATATTTTTTATTCTAATCAAGTCTCCTTTTTTGGCTTTTTCAAATTTCGATTCTAATGTAGCTCTTTCTTCTTCTACAATAGCTTCTATATCTGCAGCCTCTACTATATCCTCTGGTTCATTTTGCTTTGTTTCCTCTCCTTTGAGTTCTCTTTCTGGTCTTCTGCCAAAAGGACCTTCGGGTATTGTTTTAGTATTTTTTACAGCTTCATTATTAGTTGAAATCAAATTATAAAACACTTCTACTTTTCTGTTCTCGCTTTGATTTTTAGAAAACTTAAAATCTTTGCCAAATGATTTTAGCTCTACTTTATCTGCTATCTTAACCCCATTCTTATTCAAAAATGCTATCATCGAATTGACTCTTCGCATGGCTAAATCTTTGTTGTATTTACTATCATCAACGCTATCGCAATAGCCTAAAACCCTTGTAATTTCAACATTTTTATTTTTCAAAATCCATTGATTCATCTTTACTTGCGATGCTTGATTAGGGACATCTTGATTGAAATCAAAAAAAACATCAAACTTGTTTTGACCAATACAACCTAACGAAAATAACAGAACACAAATTAAAAAAGAATGACGCATCTTAATTATCTACAATTAAAATTTCAACACGGCGATTAGCAGCTCGTTCTTTTTCGTCTTTTTCAGGCAATGGGTAAATTGGATCTGTGCTTCCAAAACCTTTATAGGATAATCTTGCTCTGTACACATCATTGGCCACTAAAAAATTGTAAATGGCTTTGGCTCTTTGGGTTGATAAATCTGTTCTATCCACAGGCATACAACATAAGTGTCCTTGAATTTCAATCTTCAAAGTGGGATTACTTCTAAGAACTAAAAGCAACTCGTATAATTTTCCACGTGATTCTGGGACTACTGCAAAGGTGTTGATGATAAAGTTGAGATTGTCTATTTTAAGTTTTTCTCCCGCTTTAGCATGTCCAATTTTATTCATAAAAGCCCTGTCCAATTTGAATTCCGATTGGGTTCCGTTAGGGTTGTCAAAGACTAATTTTTCTGGATAATCGATATCAGGTTTAGGTTCTTCAACAACAACTTCTTTTTTGATCCCTAGAATTTCATCTTCTCGTGGGATGTCTTTTTCTAAAATATAATACACCAGTACTTTTCTGTTTTCTGCTTTATTTTTAGATTGTTGAAAGCTTTCCCCAAAACTTCTAGTTTTAAAATCTTCTCTGATTTTGATTTGGTTTTTGACTACATTAAATATGAAATTCACTCTGTTTTGAGCCAAAGTATCATTGAATCCGTTAGTACCATCTTCATCAGTAAAACCGTGAATAGCCACAATTTTATTGTTTTTGTTTTCACTAATCCAACCAGTAAGTTTTGCTTGTTCCTTGGCATTTAATTCAAATTTATTGCTGTCAAAATAAAGAGCCAATTGCTCCTGTGCACGAAAAGAAGTTGCAATAAGAAGAAAGAGAAAAACAAAAATAGGTTTCATACACTGGTTTTAATACTAACGAAAGTTACACAAAAATAGTATTTGATAGTATAAATTAGGTTAAATAGTTCCTTAATAATATTTATATTTGTAAAAAAAAACTCTAGCAAATGAAACAACTAATACTATTTACGTTTTTAATCATAACCGTTTCAGCCAGTTCGCAATCTCTAATACAATCCGTTAACTCGGGAAGTTTGATTACTGCAAGTTCTTCAGTTTCTATTGGTGAAATTGTGGTGGTTCCTCAAAATCAATCCCAATCTAGTTCTGGAATAATTGGAATCTTGGTTCAAACATTGGAAGTTCCAAAATTGGAATTAAGCAACAAAATTACGGTTTATCCAAATCCAACCACGTCAACGGTATACTTTCAAACAGATACCAATCTACTGGATGAGAAAGTTTCTGTTTTTAATTTATCGGGACAATTAATCTCTGAAAAGAAAATAACAGGAGACAATGCTTTGGATTTATCGGAGCTTTCTTCGGGAATGTACCTTATTCAATTCGCTAACAAGAGCATCAATTCCTTTAAAATAATCAAACATTAAAATCAATTTTCTATTATGAAAAAACTATTTATATTATTTACCCTTTTTATTTCCTTATTCACATTGGCTCAAGTCCCTCAAGGCATTTCTTATCAAGCGATTGCTTTAAATGGTTCAGGAGCTCCTGTTGTGAGTTCGAATGTTAGGGTGAGACTTTCAATTCTTGACAGTACAACTTCTGGAACCGTTTTATATTCAGAAACACATTTAAAAACCACTAATGCCCAAGGATTATTTAATCTTGTTATTGGGCAAGGGACAGTAGTTTCGGGAACTTTTGCCACCATCAATTGGGGAATTAATTCTAAATTCTTGAAAGTGGAGATGGATGCTACTGGAGGAACAACTTATGTATTGGTTGGCACAACACAATTACTTTCAGTTCCATATGCTATGACGGCAGGGAGTTTAGCAGATGCTTCTGCAAATGACAGTATAGAAAATAATAAAACTTCAAATTTTGCTTTTGCTAGCACTTCAGGCAATGTTTATGCTTTTAATGCTACTACTGGTGCTTGGGTTGGTCAATCTGGATCAGTTAGTGCAGTTGGTGGATTAATTAGTTCTAATAAAAATGTTGCTTTTCGTAGTACCTCTGGAACGGTATATGCTTTTAATTCTTCAACAAATACATGGATAGCACAATCAGGTACTGTTAGCAGTTCAGGTGGACTAATAGGTTCTAATGGAAATTTTGCTTTTGCTAGTACATCTGGAACGGTATATGCTTTTAATAAAAATACAGGAATCTGGTAT